>JABFRV010000019.1 GCA_013140975.1 Saprospiraceae bacterium | reverse complement strand
CGGTAATCAATAATGCAGATGACAATTGTGCATTAATATCAATAGAATACAAAGACGAGATCTTTACAATTGAGCCTGATGCTTGTTTCAAAATCTTACGTACATGGACAGTTATTGACTGGTGTCAATATGACCCATTCATTGATCCTGAATTCGGAAGATGGGAGGCACTTCAAGTAATCAAAGTTAGAGACAGAGATAAGCCAGTAGTTACATGTAATGTTGGACCTTGTGAGCCAGCAACATTAAGTAACGCATTGGGATTATGTGTTGGACATATTTCATTAACAGCAGACGCAACAGACAACTGTAGCCCACTTGACTGGTTGTTATGGGAATATAAGATTGATGCATTCAATGATGGAAAAGGTGAGCACGGTGGATATGATTTCAGAGTAGGATCACTTACAAAGAAAGGTGCTGCTGCTGGAGATACAACTGAGTATAGCCACAATCCATTTGCGGATGACAGACATAATCCATTTGATGCGTCAGGAACTTATCCAATCGGTATCCACAAGATCTGTTGGTTTGTTGAAGACGGATGCGGTAATGTAGGAACTTGTTGTACTTTATTTGAAATAAAGGATTGCAAAGCTCCAACACCGTATTGTTTAACTGGAATCATAACAGTTCCAATGCCATCAACAGGATGTATTGACATCTGGGCAAAGGATCTTGATCATGGATCATTTGATAATTGTACAGATAAAGATGACTTGTTGTTCTACTTCAATGGAGATCCAACCAAAACAAGTATCAGAATCTGTTGCGAAGACTTCGTAAGAGCACAAGCAAACGATGCACTTAGAGTGGATGTTGAAATGTGGGTTGAAGACGAAGAAGGAAACAAAGACTACTGCAAGACTGTAGTTATCGTACAAGATAATTTAGATATCTGCCCTAATACAGGAAGTGCAGGAAAGATTACTGGAGAACTTAAGACAAATAAGGGTGAATTAACGAATCCGGTAGATGTACAATTGTACAATGCAGGAAACATGATGTCTCAAGTTACAGGTGGACCGTATAGCTTTGGAGACCTAAAATTATCACAGACTTATACAGTTAAGCCGAATAGAAATGATGATCATATTAATGGAGTAAGTACTCATGATATTACAGTTATCCAGAAGCATATTCTTGGAAAAACTGCTATCACAAATCCTTACTTATTATTAGCAGCTGATGTAAACGGTAATTCTTCAATCACATCTGCAGATATAGCTGAAATCAGAAAGTTGATCCTTGGATCAATCAGTGAGTTCTCAAAAGTTCAATCATGGACATTTGTACCAACAGCATATCAATTTGCAGATCCTGCAAACCCATGGAATGCACCAAGACAAAGCAGTGTTACATTCGGAAACACTCCTGAAGTTAAGGCAGTTCCATTCGTAGCAGTGAAGATGGGAGATGTTACTGAGAATGCAAGAGCAAGCAACGTAGGAGGAACTTCTACTAGAACAAGAGGTCAATTAAACATTGAACTTGATGAGAAGAATCTAGTAGCTGGCGAAACTTACAGAGTAAGCTTTAAGTCAAGCAACTTCGAGAACGTTAACGGATATCAGTTTACATTGAAGTATGATGCAACGGCATTAAGCTTTGAAGGAACTGAAGAAGGAGTTCTTGGAACTACAGAAGCAAACTTTGGATTAACAAGAACAGATAAGGGAATCATTACAACGAGCTGGAACGGAAACGCTCCTGTAAGCTTCGGAACGAATGATGTATTATTTACACTTGTATTCAAAGCTACAAAGAGCGGAAGAATCAGCCAGTCATTCAGCATCACAAGTGATGTTACAACTGCTGAAGCTTATGTAAATACAGACTTAGCAAAAGTTAATCTTGGAGTACGCACAGATCGTGGAGTTGTAGCTGGCGAGGTATTTGAATTATACCAGAACGAGCCAAATCCATTTGCAAAGCAAACAACAATCAGCTACAGATTACCTGAAGCTGGAGCTGTTACGCTTACAATCTATGATGTTACAGGAAAGATTATCAGAGTATACAATATTGGTGGCCAGAAAGGTCTTAACACATACAATGTGAATAAGTCTGATATCGGTACTAGTGGAGTATTATACTATCAACTTGATGCAGCTAACAATACTGCTACAAAAAGGATGGTAATAATAGAGTAAGATTTAAAATCGATATATTTTTAAAAGGCTTGAAAGTAAAATTTCAGGCCTTTTTTCTTTAACAGATCTAAGGAAATCTTTTGATGTTCAAAAGTTAAAGATTATCTTTGCATGTAAACCATTAATAATCAACACATTAACAAATCTTGTTATTTGTTAGTGATTGACTATTAATTGTTTGTAGTCGAAGCATTTAATTAACCAACCAGGCGTATGAATACGAACCGATCTCATAACTCATTAATGCGATGTCTTTATGCATCAATTATCTCATTATTAATATTTCAAGTTTCATTTAGTCAATTAACGGGAGCAAAATCTATTCCGGGTGATTACTCCACAATTGCTGCCGCAGTAAATGATATTAATGCACTTGGTGTTGGAGCCGGTGGCGTTGTCTTTAATGTTGCTGCAGGCCATATTGAAACTGCACCGGTTGGAGGAATAATTTTAACCGCTACAGGTACAGCAGCTAATCCAATCGAATTTAAAAAATCTGGCTCAGGGGCGAATCCTTTAATTAATGCATATGTGGGAGTTTCAACTCCAGGTTCTACGGCGACTGATGGAATATTTATCTTGTCTGGTTCTGACTTTGTTACAATAGATGGTATAGATTTATTCGATGGAAATACTGCTAGTCCAACAGAAATGATGGAATGTGGGTACGGACTTTTTAAAGTGGATGGTACGAATGGTGCACAGGACAACACTATTAAAAATTGTAAAATAACATTAAATAGAAATAGCAATGCCGCATGGACAGGATTGGGACATAATGGTTCATGTGCAATAGTTATACATAATAGTACTTATGCAACAAAGGCAGTTATAACCGTTACAAGCCCTGGTGGCTCAAATAGCAGAAATAAATTTTATACGAACCAGATTGAAAATTGTAATGCAGGAATCGTGTTTATTGGATTTTTGGCTGTTTCTCCATTCACTCTTGGTGATACATTGAATGATGTAGGTGGAATTTCTTCAACAACAGGAAATACAATTCTAAATTATGGAGGTATTCCAGGGGCACCTGGAAGTCCACAGCCGGCAACAGGAATTTTTGCAAACAATCAATGGGGATTAAATATTTCCTATAATACGATCAATAATAATAATGGTTCAGGAGTTAATCATGTCTCAACTTTAAGAGGAATTTTTATGAATTCTTCATCGACTTCTGCAAGCGCAAATTGCAATTTTAATAATATCACTATTAAAGGTGGAGGGCAAACTTCACAAGTTGCAGCAATTGAAAATTCGTTTGGATCAACTGCTGCAGGCAACATAATAAATATTAATAACAATACCATAACAGGAGAATATCTTACAGCTACTTCGGGAGTGTTTTATGGAATTTTCAATACAGCTACATCCGCGTTCATGGTAAATATGAACAATAATACCGTTTCAAATATAAATTATGGTTCAATCAGTAATACTGGAACTGGTGCTTTGCATTGTTTATATAGCACCGCAGCTGTAACACATATTAATGTAAATGGTAATACAGTTAGCAATATAATGAGAACTGGTTCAACGGGAGGGCAGACCAATGGTATTAATATTACTTCAGGAACCAACCAGACTGCTAAAAAGAACCTCATTGAAAATATGATGATTGATGGTTCTGGAACAACAAGTACAATGTATGGAATTCAAACGGCAACAGGAACAATAGTTGTAGATAGCAATACCGTTAAAAATTTAAAATGCTTAAAAACGACAGGTGTTTCAAACTTGTATGGGATTTATAACATTTCGAGTCCGACCAATGAGAATTTTAATTACAATACTGTTCAGGATATTGCACACTCTGGAACAGGTATAGTTTATGGAATTTATGCTTTTACAACTACAGGAGTAAGAACTGTTTCAAATAATACTGTATTTAATTTATCAACATTTGGTACAACAATAGGAGGTATAAACCAATCTTCCAGCACTCCTCAGATTTTTAAGAATAAAATTTATGATATTACCAGCTTTTCATCCGGTGCACCTACAGTATTTGGAATTCAAATTACCTCAAGCTCAGGTACATCAGCAATTTATAATAATTTAATCGGTAATTTATTTGCCCCAAACGCCAATTTAACAGCTGCAACATCACCATCGATAAGAGGAATTAACTTCACTTCTACCAGCACCGCTACTTATAATGTATCCTACAACAGTGTATATATAAATGCGAAATCTTTTGGAGCGAATTTTGGATCAACCGCATTGTTTCATACTACAAGTACGACTTCAACTGTTGCAACATTGAACTTAATTAATAATAATTTAGTCAATTTATCCATACCAAAAGGTATAGGAAAAACTGTTGTACATCAGAGAAGCTCGACTACGTTAACCAATTATGGTTCGACTTCAAACAGAAATAATGTATATGCAGGTGGTGCTTGTATAAATAGATTATTATATTTTGATGGAACGAATTCAGATTCAACTTTAGCACAATATAAGACGAGAGTTTCTACAAGAGATGCGAATTCTATTTCAGAAAGCCCATTTTTCTTAAGTACTGTTGGAAGTTCAACCAATTTCTTGCATATTGATCCTGCTAAACCAACCTTATTAGAAAGTGGTGGAACGCCAATCGCTGGTATAACGGATGATTACGATGGTAATGCCAGAAATGGATCTACACCGGATATTGGTGCTGATGAATTTGTAGGCACAATAGCGACAGCTTGTTCTGGAACTCCAAATGCAGGAACTATTACTGCTACACCCAATCCATTATGTTCAGGAAATTCAACAACGCTTTGTGTTAATGGACTGAGCATGAATTCAGACCTGACTTATACCTGGAAATCTTCAACTTCTCCTAGTGGGCCTTTTGTTGATGTATCTTGTGCTAAAGATAAATGTCTATCTACAGATACTTTAGCTTCAGGTTTATATTATTACCAACTTGAAGTTACATGTATTCCTTCAGGACTAAGTGCGACAACTCCTACATATACAGTTACCGTCAATTCTTCTCCTGTAGTTAGTATTACACCAAGTGCTCCGGTAATTTGTGCAGGCGCTTCGGTATCAATAACAGCAACCGGTGGAATAACTTATTCATGGAGCCCTTCTACAGGATTAAATACAACTAGCGGAGCAACAGTTATTGCTTCACCAGTTTCTACAACAACGTATATTGTTACAGTGACAGACGCAGTAGGATGTAGCTCTACTAAAAGCGTCTTAGTATCCGTTAATCCTTCACCTATAATAGTTGCAACTGCTGATCCTGATACAATTTGTATTGGAGGTAATAGTAATTTAAATGTTACTGAAACTTGTTTGATTGCTAAAAATAATATTTTCTCAACAACTACGGGTGCAACTTTAGATCCAATGACAGGATCAACAATCGTAGTTGCCAGTGGTGTTGATGATCTTCCAATGTCTTTGGATAATGTATCGGCTGGAAATGCTCAGCCAATTGGATTTACATTTACTTATGATTGCAATACATATACTCATTTTTCTGCTTCACCTGATGGTTGGGTTCATTTAGCGAATACCACAACTCCGGCTGTTAGCCAATTCACCAATGATTTAATTAGCTTAACCAATATCCCAAAAATATCTGCATACTGGGATGATATGGCTACCGGAACTACCGGTAATGTTAGAGTATTATTATCGGGAACAGCACCAAACAGAATTTTTAAGATTCAGTGGTTTACGACTATTCCTAGAAATACAGCTGGTGCGGCTAATTCCACTTTTCAAATGTGGTTATATGAGACAACTAATGTTATAGAATTTAAGTATGGAACTCTGGGCACTTCAGCAGCTTCTGCTTCAGCAGGGTTATCAGGTAATGCACCTGGTACTAATTTTCAATCTATAACATTTTCTAATAATTCTAATAGCACAACAACTGTAAACAATCTTAATACAACTCAACCAGTTGTAGGTACTTTATATAGTTATACTCCTATTCAATATACTAGCTATGCATGGTCCCCTTCAACTTTTTTAAATGCTACAAATATCAAGAATCCTATAGGGACCGGTATAACTTCAACTACGACGTATACGGTTACAGTAACTGCTTCTAACGGATGTACAAAATCTTCATCGGTAACTGTTGTAGTAAATCCAACTATAACTTTAGCAGTAACGGAATCCAGTGGGACTCCAAATGATGGAGTAATTTGTTCTGGCTCAAATGTATCAATAACGGCGACAGGTGGTGGAACATATAATTGGAGTACAGGAGGTACTGCTTCTTCAATTACAGAGACACCTTTAATGACTACTACTTATACAGTTACTGTAACTTCTGCCGACGGTTGTGTAGGATCTAAATCGATAACAATTACTGTAAATCCATCACCAATTGTAAGTATTAGTCCGAATCCTGGAAATGTTACTCCTCCAATGTCAGTTACGTTAACGGCGACAGGAGGTGGTACGTATTTATGGAATACAGGAGAAACTACTGCTGCGATTACGAAAGCACCAATCGTTAATACAACATATACTGTGACTGTTACAAGTAGCAACGGATGTACAGCTTCCTCTACAGTATTGGTAACAGTTAATTTAGCAACAACCCCAGATTTATATACATGTCATAATAGAGTTCATCCGGGTTATACATTTACAGGAACCACTACTTGGAGAAAAACCAGTGGTACCGGAGGACCCGCCTCAACTATTGCAACAAGCGGAACCGGGAATATTCCGTCGTTCACAGCAACGAATGCAAGTAATTGTAACTTATTGACAGATTCTGTTTTCGTGACTCAAAGTGTGGGCATAGATACATTTCTTATAAATACTGCAACAATACCTACAGTAAATCAGATCAGAGATAGCAGCATGTGTGATGCACAGATGTGGACCCCGCCTGCATTTACAGGAAATTGTACAGCTCAGACAACATTTAGATGGGTTAAAAAACCTGGCCCTGGTGGAACACAACTTCCGGCATTACCATTAAGTGGTTCAGGAAATTTACCAAAACTAACAATAGTAAATCCTCCACCAAGTTGCTTAATTTTAACGGATACAATAATTGTTACTCCAGTATACTTAATTCCAAATAGTACAGATAGCTGTCTTGGAACTGCAATGAGGTTTATTGTAAAGAGTGTACCAACTCCTGTATTAAACTCAACAAGAGATACAACATTTTGTGCGAATACAAATCCTTCCGGATTTATACTTACAAGCAATTGTTCAGTGACTACACAGCGCTGGAGAAAGTCAACTGTTGGTGGCCCTGCTAACAGCGGTACAACAATTCCTTCGTCGGGAAACGGAAGTATACCAGCATTTGCAACAATCAACCCAACCAATGTAATTCGTACCGATACAATAATTGTTTTAAGTATATTTATTAGTGTTGGAGATAGCTGTGTATCTAAGCCTGATACATTCTTGATACATGTATTACCTGTGGCAACAGCAACTCAGGTAAGAGATACAATGTATTGCAGTGGAATTAGTATACCCCAACGAAACTTTACAGGAAGTTATACCGGAGCAGGAATTAAATACAATTGGACAAGAACAGGAGTTGCAATTGGTTTAACACCATTAAATGGAATGGATAATATTCCAGCATTTACAACCATGAATATTACTAATGCTCCTGTTACAGAAACATTTACAGTAACTCCTGTAATTATGCTTAATGGAGTTATGTGTTCAGGAACTCCAATGATATTTAGAATAACTGTACTTCCTGCGCCGAGAGCAATATGCAGAAATGCAACAATATATGTAGATAATAATGGTAATGCAACACTTGATCCAACATTGATTAGTAATGGAAGTGTAGGAGGCACATTAAGAGCAGTTCCAACAAACTTTACGTGTAGGAATTTGGGCCCTAATGCAGTTACCCTGATCGTTACAGATCCGTGTGGTGCATCGAATTCTTGTGCAGCAACAGTTACAGTGTTAGATACGGTCAGACCTGTAATTACATGTAAGGATGTAACAATTAATCTTCAACCTGGTGATTGTCAAGGTAGATTATATTATGTACCAAGCGCAACAGATAATTGTAGTGTTGCTATGGTAATAGCAGAAGACACAGCAAAGTATGGTAGTGGAAAGTTTATTGATAAAGGAGTACATACAGTTTGTTATATGGCCATGGATCAAAGTGGCAACACAAGCCGTTGTTGCAGTAAGATAACAGTTATGCCATATCAGGGAGCAACAAAAGCCCTTGCTTGCAATAATGAAATTCAATTAAGTCTTGACCAGAATTGCAGAGTAACAGTAAGACCGGAAATGGCATTAGAAGGAGGTCCGTACAAATGTTACGAAGAGTATGTGGTAAGAATACAATTGTGGGCAGGTGGACCTTTCATTGACAGAGATCAAAACCTTCCCGGAGTGCAACTAGATGGAAGAGACATAGGAAAAGAATTTAAAATTACTGTTGTTGATACTGCAACAGGTAATAGTTGTTGGAGTAAAGCAACGGTTGAAGATAAATGGGCACCTGTGATTACTTGTAACCCAAATATAAGTATAAGTTGTGCTGTTGATCCAAGTCCAACTAATACCGGAATTCCTTCTGTGGTAGAAAATTGTGGTGGCTTTAGTTTGACATTTAGTGATGATGCAACACAGGGAAGTTGTGTCTTAGGCTTTCAGGAAAGAATAATTAGAACTTGGGTTGCGATAGATGGTTCGAACAATCGTTCAACCTGTGTACAAACTATTACAGTAAGATTAGGAGATATATTTGATGTAGAGGTACCAAGAAATTATGATAATATAGATCTTCCAGCATTAAAGTGTAATGAAAAGATTGATCGCAATAAGGATGTTAGTCCGCACATATCAGATTTTCCTGAATGCGTTGATGGATATATCCTTGATTCAGCTTTCTGGAGAGCCAATCCAAATGCACCAAATATTTATCCTAACAGAAGATTGCCAAGAATATTAGGATGGAATTGTTTAGATGATACTACGAATTTGTCAACCTTTGGAAATCCAAATCCTGATCCGGTTTATTATCCACAACATAGACAGTGGAGTCCTCAGAATCCTTTGTGTTGGGGACCTAATAGGCATGTAATGTGGATAGGAACAGGTCGTCCAAGTGGTGCAGCAACATGTCGTAATCTGAATATTGTATATGAAGATATAAAGTTCAACCTGGCACAAGAAGGTTGTGATGCTGGCGTGTTAGGATGTTACAAAGTGTTAAGACAATGGACTGTACTTGATTGGTGTACTTCAGTGATTGCTGGACATAATCAAATAATAAAAGTTGGAGATCTTGAAGGACCGGAAGTAATATATCCAGATAGTGCAAGAGTAAACATGGAATCCTATGCATGTCAGGGAAGATGGGAAGTACCTGCACCATGGCTATTGGATAATTGTAGTAATGAACTACATTACAGTGTAGAAGTTGAATTTGGAACCGTTACAGGAAATGAAAGAGATGGCTTTTTAGTAATAAACATGCCGGAAGGAATACAGACGGGTTATATAGTAGCAACAGATTGTTGCGGAAACATAACAAAGAAAAGAGTTGTATTAAATGTTGTTGATAGAGTACCGCCAACTGCTGTGTGCAGAACATTCACCACAGTCAGTATAATTGGAAATCAAAGTCCAAACGAGAATCTTGCACGAATCAGCGCAAGTGATCTTGATGAAGGAAGTTATGATAACTGCCAGCAACACGTTTGGTTTAAAATGATTCGAATGAGTGAGCTATTAGGAACAAACAACGGATCAAATGCCAACAATGTGAATGCTTGTCAAGGTGTAAATGGTGATGACAATATTGTATTGGCGGGTAATCAAATATATTTTGATGACTTTAGTTACTTCTGTTGTGCAGATGCAGGACAAAGAGTAATGGTCGTATTGAGAGTATTTGATGTAGATCCGGGAGCTGGACCAGTTACACCTGCACGAATGAACTCAACTACAAATGTACTTAACGGAAGATTCTCTGATTGTATGGTTGAAGTTGAGGTTCAGAACAAGAGTGTTCCTACAGTTATTGCGCCTCCAAATATTATAGTGAGTTGTAGTTTTTGGTTTGATATTAATACGTTGACAAATCCAAATGATGCAACATTTGGAAGAGTAGTTACAGATCTTACAGCAAGAAGAAAGGTTGTAACGAACGATATTGTATGTCATAAATATTGTGAAAGAAATCAGATAACGCAATATCCTGGATATGTACAGACTAATGCAAATCCTAAACCAGCACCAAATCAGGCTTGTGATTTTTACAATGCTTACTTTGATACAGCTCATTGGGATAGAAAATATGAATTAATATGGGGATTTGATGGATACGTATTAAATGCGTGTGGAAATCCCAATCCAACGATTTCTGTAAATGATTTAAGAGAATGTGGACAAGGTCAGATACAGAGAGTAGTGAGTATAGTCGGTCCAAATAATATTAATGTTAGTGCTATACAGACAATCTGGGTAGTTGATTGCGATCCATTCTTTGTTGATACCAATACTTGCAATGATCCAAGATTTACTGATCTCCTTTGGCCAAATGGAGTATGTACGCAGACTCCAGTAACAATTGAAGGATGTGGCGGAGATGTAAGTCCTGATAATCCACAATTGGGAAGACCTCAAATTATTAATAATTCAGATGATAATTGTGCATTGATATCCATTGAGTACAAGGATGAGATATTTGATATTGAACCTGATGCATGTTATAAAATACTAAGAACCTGGACAGTTATTGATTGGTGTCAGTATGATCCATTTATTAATGCGAATAGAGGAAGATGGTCAGCATTACAGGTTATAAAAGTAAGAGATAGAAACAGACCTGAGGTTGAATGTGTGATGGGCGATTGTGAGCCTGCTACACTTAATACATCCAAAGGAGTTTGCTATGGTCATATAAATCTATCAGCGAGTGCAACAGATAACTGTACACCGCTTGATTGGTTGTTATGGGAATATAAGATTGATATTAATAATGATGGAAAGGGAGTTCATGGTGGATTTGATGCCAGAGTAGGCTCACTCACACAGAAACAGCAATCAAAGGGCGATACAACAGAATACAGTCATAATCCTTACGCAGACGATAGACATAATCCATTTAATGCAAGTGGAAATTATCCAATCGGAACACATAATATTTGTTGGTTTGTTGAAGATGGTTGCGGAAATGTTGGAACTTGTTGTGGATTGTTTACCATAAGAGACTGCAAAGCACCAACACCTTATTGTGCAAGTGGAATAATAACTGTTCCAATGCCAAGTAGTGGTTGTGTAGAAATATGGGCAACAGATTTAGACAGGGGCTCATTTGATAACTGTACACCTAAGGATAAGTTGAAATTTTATTTTAACGATGATCCAACGGCTCCAAGCATTAAAGTGTGTTGTGATGATTTCGTAGAAAAGAAAGTAAATGATGAATTGATCTTTGAAGTTGAATTGTGGGTAGAAGACGAAGAAGGAAATAAAGATTATTGCAAGACTATAATTATAGTTCAAGACAATAAATTATGTCCCGATGTAGGATCTGCAACCGGAACAATTACAGGTCAGATGATGACAGAGAAAAATGATGAAGCAAGTCCTGTTGAAGTAAGATTGTATATGAGTGGTCAGATGATACAATTAAGAACCGGAAGTCCATACAGTTTTGGAAATCTGGACCTAAGACAACAGTATATAATTGAACCTCTAAGAAATGATGATCATTTAAATGGAGTAAGTACGCAAGATATTGTTGCAATACAAAAACATATATTAGGAAAAGAAGAATTATCATCACCGTACAAGTTAATAGCTGCAGATGTTAACGAGAGCAAGAGTATAACAACAGCAGATATTGCGGAAATCAGAAAGTTAATACTTGGCATCACGCCGGAATTTACAAAAGTAAAATCCTGGACATTTGTGTCAAACAATTATAGATTTACAGATCCAAAGAATCCATATCTGGCACCAAGAACAGATAATGTAAAATTTGATCAGACACAGGTTGCTGAAACGAAATCTAGATCCTTTATGGCGGTTAAAATGGGAGACGTAACAAATAACGCCAGAGCAAAAGGAATCGGATCTGTTCAAGCCAGAAATAACAAGAGTTTGCAACTATTGATTGATAATCAAATTACAGATATACAAGAAGAAGTTAGAGTGGATGTAAGATCAAGTAATTTTAAGAACATAGAAGGATTTCAGTTTACTTTGAAGTATGATAATAAATCAATTCTTTTTGAAAGAGCAGAAAGTGCACAGATAAATATCGACGAAAGTAACTTTGGAACAACACGACTGTCAGAAGGAATTTTAACTTCAAGTTGGAATTCCAACAAAGCGGAAACAGTGGATCCTAATAAGGTATTATTTACATTGATTTTTAAAGCATCAAAAATTACATCGATTCATAAAGCGATGATAATTACCGGTGATGTTACTGCGGCTCAGGCATATAATAATGAAGGAGAGGTGTTAAATGTGCAACTCAATTCAAGAGAAGGCAGTCAGGTAGTAGAAACAAGTCTGTTTGACTTATATCAGAATGAACCAAATCCATTTGATAAGCAAACAACCATAAATTATAGATTGCCTGAAGATGGAGCTGCTATCTTAACTATCTATGACCTTACCGGCAAAGTTGTTAGAGTGTACAATCTACGCGGAGTGAAAGGTTTAAATCAGCATGTAATTACAAAGTCAGAAATAAATTCCAAAGGAATATTGTACTATCAGCTTGATGCAGCCAACAATACTGCAACTAAAAAGATGGTCATAACTGACTAGATATAAGAAACATTTAATAATCAAAACTCTGAAGCCTCTGCCTCTCATAGCAGGGGCTTCTTTTTTTACCGGAAAAAATAAATTTTTACTAATTAGAATGGTAGTATCTTTGCTATTCGAGGATAATCCACATAATCGTATTCGGTTTTGCCTGTTCTAAAAGGTATAAAATAAATTCACGATTATGATAAATCAATGGTTTTTTACTAATTCTCCCCTTAAGTGTTTGTTTGTTATTTTATTTATTCAGACAAACCTCTTTTCTCAATTAAATTGTATTAAAGCTCCTTTATCCATTTGCGTTGGATCTTGTGCGCCAATAGAATATATTGGCCCTAACACAGATTTGGCAACTTACAATTGGACGATCAGCTGTGGTACAATTTCAAATCCAACTCTAAAAAATCCCCACGAAGCTTGTTTCAATATTGTTGGAACTTGTACAATTACATTGATCACACAAGAACCCGGTTCGCCACCAGATACTTGTGAAGTAAAAGTTCAGGTCAACCCATTACCAACTGCTCAATTTATTATTAGGACGGATTCTGTTTGTTCAGGTAATTGTCTTGGGCTTAGAGTTGACCTTACAGGAACACCACCTTTTATAATTACTTATAGAGATACTACTGGTTTTTATGTAGTAAGGAGCCCTGGCAATTCAACATTTATCAGTATCTGTCCAACTGTTAGTCAATTCGTAGCAATTGTAGAAGTGGAAGATGCCAACTGTAGGAATCAGAATTTGCAAGGTTTCTTTCGATTAAAAGTCTTTCCACCATTTAAAGCGAATGTTTATCAGCAACACAGTATGTTATGTGCTTCGCCTCCGGCAATTCTTTATAGATGGTTTGAATGCGGGACAAATAATTTAGTAGCAAACAGATCATGTTTTCCTCCGCCTAAAGAAGATTGTTATTGTGGAGTTGTTTTTAATGGATTTTGTTATGACACAGTTTGCACTACTTTTAAATGCAATCTTGATTGTGGTATCGATTTTCCCAAACAGGTATTTATAGGAGATAAAGTCAAAATAAAATATAAAGGTAATGGTGGACCAAATAATAAAAAGTCCTGGGAGTATACACTTGACAATATCAACATACAAAAATCAACAGATGATAGTTTGCTTTTGCAATTTAATAAACCAGGTCACTTTTTAATCAAGCTGGATGTTCAGGAAGAAATTTGTACGTCGAGTTGTTTTGATACAATATGGGTAATGGCAAGACCATGTGCTTGTGGCGATTTTAACAAAAACGAAATTAAAAAAATCTTAAGTGGAAATAATTCTTGCTGCTTCGAAATTAAAGGAGAGATCGCTTCTGCAGATTGCTTTACTTCCATAAAGGTATTTACAAATGCAGGGAATTTTTCCAATGTACAGGCTAAGACAGGTTGGTCCTTAGTAGGTGTAAATACACAGAACTTTAGCTTGCAGCATACATCCGGAAGTCTGCCTTTGGGGGTATTTAACGCGGGCGATTTTTGTATTCAGAATGCAAGCAATTATACCTTAACTGTATATTATTACTTTAATAAAAATGGTGTCAAAGATTCCTGTAAATATCAGTATCATTATACTTGCCAAAAAGGGAATTCTAATTGTGATTCGGTTAATGCATTTTTGGAATTACTTCATACTTCGCCACCGTCTTGTTGTTTCTTTCTAAGAGCAGATAATGGACTCGCTAATTATTTCAATAAGATTATTGTAAGTATTAATTCCGGTTCATTTTCAAATGTATCCCCTGTTATTGGATATAGCATATCAAATTCAACTCAGCAAAGTTTCACAATTAATCATAACAGTAACTTTATTCCACAAGGATTTATAACTCCAGCATCATTTTGTTTAAGTAATATTACAAATCCGGTTACCGTGAATATTTCATTTATAAGAAATAGCCCAAATGGAACGGATACTTGTAATTTTACATATCGATTTAATTGTCCTGATGATGGCTTACCAAAAGAGCAGTGCTGTGATTCAACAAAAGCCAATCTTTTAAAATTTGGAAACCAGGGATGTTGTTGGAATTTTACGAGCTATAGTACTAAATCTAAATGCTTTTCAAAGATTTGCATAACGAGTAATACAGGTAGCTTTATCGGTATAGTTGCTAATACTGGTTGGAGTTCCAGTACTATTCCTAACGGGATTTGTTTTACACCATCAGGAAACTCTGTTCCAACAGGAAATATTAATCCTGGAAGATTCTGTATGAGTAACTTTAATAACCCGCTAACATTTACAATAGATTATTATGATAATAATGGACAGCTTATTCCGGATTGCGAACAAAAGATAATTCGCGAATGTCAGATTCCACCAGCTTGTAGTTGCGATAGTCTCGATAATCAAATATTTCAAAACAGCAACACACTCGGATTGTGTTGCCATAATTTTTTAGGAACAATACCCTATAATAAGTGCTTTACTAAAATTGGTGTTACAACAACAGCGGGTACATTTACAAATATTATTCCGGTAACAGGATATTCAATAATCAACAATTCATCATCTTCATTTTCAGTATCACATAATTCAGGTAACCTTCCGGCGGGGAATATTAATCCTGTAAATTTCTGTGTAACTGGAGCAACTTTCTATACAATAACGGTTCAATACTTTTATCTGGATCAGAATGGATTTGAGCAACGATGTGTATTTAGTTCGACGTTTGATTGCCCAAAAGCAGGACCATCTTGTTCTTGTGATTCCTTACATACACAAATAAATCAAACTTCCACAAGCCCGGGTCAATGTTGTCATAATTTTACAAGTACAGTAGGAACAGGTAAATGTTTTACCAAAATAGGAGTAAGTGTGAATGCTGGAAGTATTAATAATATAGCTATGGGTCTGAACTATCTGGCAAGTAATCAGACTTCCAATTCTTTTACAATTACGCACACGTCAGGTCATATACCTGCAGGAACTATTACTCCTGCTAATTTTTGTGTAAGTGGGGCATCATTATATACTGTTACAGTTCAATACTTTTATTTGGATCAGAATGGAATTGAACAAAGATGCATAGAATCCATGCTGTTTGATTGTCCTAAATCAGGCCCTATCTGCAGTTGTGATTCTGTTAGTACACAGATTAATCCTATAAGTATTAATCCGGGATTATGTTGTTATAATTTTACAAGTCAGGTAAGCTCTTCAAATTGCTTTTCGAAAATTGCTGTAACAACAACTGCAGGAAGTTTTTCGAATATTTCAACAGCATTAGGATTTACTTCAACAAGCCAAAGTAATTCTGCTTTTGCAATTACTCATAGCTCCGGGTTTATTCCTGCCGGGAATATAACCCCTGCGAGTTTTTGTGTAACGGGTTCGACTTTATATACAATAACAATACAATATTTTTATTTAGATCAAAATGGGCAGGAACAGCGTTGCGTCAAATCACAAACATTTGATTGTCCTAAAGAGAACAAGCCATGCAACTGCGATTCACTGTTAGCAAACATCATTCAGACCAATAATAATCCTGGAATCTGTTGTCATTCAGTTCAGACATTTATCCCAAATGCTAATTGTATAGTAGCGATGTCAGCACAATTGAGTTCAGGTAACTTTACAAATGTTATCCCGGCAAATAATTTTACGATTGGCAATCAAAGTCCAAATTCATTTAATGTGGGACATAACAGTGGATTTCTTCCACAAGGAAATATACAACCTGTAACATTCTGTGTAACAGGTTCAAGTGTATATACAGTTCTTTTGAAGTTCTTTTATTTTAATAATGGTAAATACGATAGTTGTCAATTTTCAAAGACATTTGATTGCAAGCCCGCAGATACAAGTATGGTTTGTGATCATGACAATTGTTCAGGAAATCTAACCTGGCAAAATATTGCGAATGTAGCTGGCGGAATTGTTTACGATATTAAATCTTATAATTGTAAATTATATGCAGGTGGTCAATTTATTTCATTTGCTAATCAATCGATAAACAATATTGCAGAATGGAATGGAACAAGCTGGTCTCCGTTAAGCGGAGGTGGACTGAATGGACCCGTTAGAGTGATGGCAGTGCATAATGGAGTGTTATATGTTGGCGGACAATTTACAATGGCCGGTACCGTTCCTGTAAATAATATTGCGGCGTGGAATGGAACGAGTTGGTCTAATGTCGGAGGCGGGGTGACAGGAATTAATCCTGCACCATTTGTTTATGCATTATTAAATACAACCAATGGTTTGGTTGTTGGTGGACAATTTGCATTAACCGGCAATAATTCTATTGTAAATAATATAGCATTATGGAACGGTTCATGGGCAAGTGCATTCGCTACAGGAATTCCATATCCTGTGTCTACGTTGCGAATTTATAGTGGAGATCTGTATGCCGCCGGAGCATTTTTTGGAAACCCTTATAATTGTATCGCAAGATGGAATGGAAGTAATTGGTCAAATCTTACATCGAATGGTATAACATTGGTGAATAATATTTTGAATCATGGTGTTGAAGCCTCTATAGTATGGAATAACGAACTAGTTTTAGGAGGCCATTATTCAAATGCTGATGGAATTCCAAATACTCAGCATATCTCAAAGTGGAATGGCTCCAACTTTTCTTCATTGCTTGAAGGTGATGTACCTAATCCAACCAATTCGGTGAATGATTTTATTGTCTTTAATGGAAGTTTATTTGCAGCCGGGGAATATGATCAGATTGGAACTGCCACTGCTAATGTAGTTGCTCGTTCGTCAGGAACACAATGGAATACAACAGGCCATCCCAATAAAGTAACCTGGGCGCTCGAGTCTTATGATTCATGTGGAATGCAGTCTTGTCAGTTATATTCTGCCGGTGAAGGATTTGTCAATCGATGGGTATGTATTACGAATACACAAAATGATACCCAATCGGATTGGGTAAAAATCTATCCTAATCCAGCACGTGATTATATTAATGTTCTGGTAAATGCAACATTGCAGAACGATATAGTTATTAGAGTAATTAATACCAATGGTAAAGTGGTTAAAAATCTTCTTGTTGGAAATTCAACATTGATTGAAATTAATACTCAGGATATTCCTTCAGGCATGTACAACATAGAAATATCTGAAAAGAACAGAGGAAGTATTCATAGAAAGTTTATTAAACTTGATTGATTTTTTAAGAATTATGAGTTATGATTTTTACATTAGTAATTCATAACTCATAATTCTTTTTTATACAATACCAAGCCAAGATTCAGCTGATCTATAATTTAACCAGGAAAGCGTATCTTCATTATAACCAGAAGAATGAATAAGATTTCCAGGTTTTAATTCTCCTAACGGAAACGGATAATCAGAGCCAAGAGCAATTTTTTCCATACCGAAAAGACTTACTAATTTATCCAACATATCTTTATCATGAACTAAGGAATCAACCCAGAATTTCCCAAGATATTTATCCGGATGATGCGGATTGTCAATAGCCAATAGGTCAGGCCTAACTTCAAATCCGTGTTTAATTCTTCCGTAAGATCCTGGAAAAGCTCCTCCACCATGAGCGAATGCAACTCTGAGTCGTGGATACTTTTCAAAAACTCCGCCAAAGATCATACTGCATATTGCCAAAGAAGTTTCTGCGGGCATTCCTACTAACCAAGGTAGCCAGTATTTTGTCATTTTTTCTTTACCAACCATATCCCAGGGATGTACAAAAAGACAGGCATCTAATTCCTCTGCAGCTTTATAAAATTCATGCAGCGCAGGATCATTGAGATTCCAATCATTGATATGTGATCCGATTTCTATTCCCGCAAGCCCAAGAGTATTTACACACCTTTCCATTTCCTGAATCGCGAGCTGTGGATCTTGCATGGGTAATGTTCCTAAACCTATGAATCGATCAGGATGATTTCTTACGACAGTCGCAATATGATCATTAAGAAATCTGCTCACATCATATGCATCATTTGCTTTGGCCCAATAGGAAAATAAAACAGGTATTGTGCTTAATACCTGAAGCGTAATATTGTATTGATCACAATCATGAATTCTAACGACAGGATCCCAACAATTGCTTTCAATTTCCCGAAAAAATTTGTCGCCTATCATCATCCTTGCACTGCAACTCTTATGGTGATCCAGATGTACAAAACCACCATATCCAAATTTATCAACCCAACTCGGAAGATTTGCAGGAAGAATATGAGTATGGATGTCTATTTTTTTCATTTTCTAAATTTATTTTTGAGAAAATGAAAAGCCTAATTCTTTTTTTAATACATCCGGCAACTCGGGAATGTCTGATCGAGGTATCATCAACGTCGAAATATTATGAAAGTCAATAAATATCTGATGTTTTTTAACAGTTTCCATAAGATATTCGTGACCTGAAGAGCCTCCGGTTCCTGTCTTTCTTCCCAACATTCTCATAACCATCTGTGCATGTCTGTAACGCCAGTTGGTTAAAAGCTCATCCATTTCTGTAATGGTATTCAATAATCTGCAAGGCAATTGTAATAAAGGTTCAGTACCATATAACTGAATCATTAAAGCTGCAATACTTGCATTATAACTTAATCTTACTTTGCCTTCAGAAATTTGTTGATTATGAAATTCTTCGTTGAAGATATTTTTAAAGAAAGTACTTACATCTCCATTCATTTTTGCACGCATTTCTTTTTCATGTGAATTCAGATATTCAGACTGCATAATTGCATCTGATTCTTTCTTTAACATATTTTCGACTGCATGAAGGTATTTGGATTTAAATTCAAAACCTTCAAAGTGAATAAAAGGCATTCTTTCTAACCATGATTGAATCAGATCAAAGAGGCTTAAAGATTTTTCTAATTCTTCAATCGTAAGTTGTTCCTCAGGACTAAACTCTTTGTAATACTTGTGAGAGGTATATGCGATTCTCTTTTCCAATTTTAAGCCGAGCATAACTTCGAAACATCGAAACTGAAAACTCTGAAACCCGGATGCAGGAAATAAATAAGCCCTGAATTCTAAAAAGTCAATTGGAGTCATGGTTTCCAAAACATTAATTTGTTGAATTAATAATTTTAGAATCTCATTCACTCGTTCCAATCGTAATACTGCCTCATCAATATTTCGTTCATGAACATTATTGGTTCGGAACATTGTCATAACCGATTCAATCTCGTGAATCATCTGCTTGAACCACAGTTCATAAACCTGATGTATGATAATAAAGAGTGTTTCTTCATGCGCTTCCTGGCCTAATTCTTTGCTGCGAGGATGCTGTGCGTCTAAAAGTTTATGCAATTCAAGGTAGGTAGCATAGTGTATTGAAGTATATTTTTTATCAGAACTCATATCGGTTTGTATGCGGTTACTTTTATTTCAATTAATAAATGTGGGTGTGGTAATTGATGCACAGCAACGGTTGTGCGGGTGGGTCCATTATAATCGAAGTAAGAATTATAAACTTCATTGTATCCACCAAAGTCGTTCATATTTACAAGAAAGCTTGTAACATCGACAATGTCACTTAAAGATGCACCTTCTGCATTGAGAATTTCTTTAATATTTTCTATGACGGCGGTAGTTTGTTTTCGAATATCAAGATTTGTGGTGCCCATTGAATCTACTTCAACTCCTTCAAAAGTATTATCGGGTCTGCGGCTACTTGTGCCAGATACAAATAAGAAGTCTCCGGCGCGACGTATATGTGGAAATTTTCCCCTTGGTGTTGCTTTATTCGAAAGTACAGTGGATTTTATCTTTTCGTCCATTGAGCAAAGATAAGAAATCATACGCAAAATTTCGCCAAACATATTAAATATTGTAATAATATATAATTATAAATATTTATAGATAATTACGTACTTAATCATAAAATTTATAGCAATTATTTAGTATTTGGATTATTTAGTGGCATGCATTCTTAAATGTATTTATGTTCTAAATCAAATGAATAAACAAATGAAAAAGAGAACATTGTATGATTCATTGATGAAACAGAAGAGCAATTATTTTTATTAAGGCTTAGATATGAAGTGAAAGTTTTACCAACGGATTTATGTACTCCTATTATTGATCAACTATTTTATAAGTACAAAGCTCATTAAGCTAGCTGAAATTAAGTTGAATAAAGTACATTTGTATAAATTAACTTTCTTTTCATGAGAAGAATAATCATTTCTGCATTAATTTTTTCATCTATGATCGGTTACCTTGAGTGGGGAAATGGAGCAATGCGCCGATTCTTATTCCAAATAGAAGCAGAGATTTTAAATAAACTTTTTCAAGATCCTGTTTCTGTTTTACATCCATTTATAGTTTTGCCATTATTTGGTCAGATCCTTTTAACATATTCTCTTTTTAGGTATAACCGGAAGATCGTAATTATTGGAATCATTGGGGTGGGCATATTGTTCCTGCTTTTATTGTTTATTGGAATAATTAGTAAGAATATTCCCGGGATAATTTCTACATTGCCTTATATTTCATTATCAGTCTATTATTTATTAAAAGTTAAATAAGAATAGAAAACCAAAACCCTATCATTAATAACAACAGTAACGAGAATTTAATAAGATTAATGGAAGAAATGAATAATCAAATGTCTTCATTATTTAAGGAACTTAAGAAAAATGCTGGTCACACATAAAAAAAAGCGAACCCCACATAGAATTCGCTTTTTCTTAATGCATTAAGTGTTATTTTTTACCGAATACCAATATTTGATTTCTGATTTTCTTCAGAGTCAATATTTTTTCCGATCAATATTTCTTTCTTAGCATCATCAGATTTCATCCCGTGACCCTTACCATACATTTCTCCTAATATTGGAGCAATGGTTAAGCCAACAAGACAAGTAAGCTTGATCAAGATATTCATAGAAGGACCTGATGTATCTTTAAATGGATCACCAACTGTATCTCCAATAACAGCAGCTTTATGTGGTTCTGACCCTTTGAAATATGTGGTACCATCAATCTCAACTCCTGCTTCAAATGATTTTTTAGCATTGTCCCATGCACCCCCTGCATTGTTTTGAAAAATTGCCCAAACTACTCCGCTTACGCATACACCAGCCATATAAGATCCTAATGCTTCGGGACCCATAAGAAATCCAATCAATACTGGCATTGCAATTGTAATAATCCCAGGAAGCATCATTTCTCGAAGAGCAGCTTTTGTGGAAATTGCAACACACTTACTATAATCAGGTTTTCCTGAACCATCCATAATTCCTGGTATTTCACGGAATTGTCTTCTTACTTCGTTCACCATATCCATTGCAGCTTTACCTACTGATCTCATACATAGCGCTGAGAATACTACAGGTATCATACCACCAACAAATAATGCTGCAAGTACATCCGCTTTGAAAATATTTATTCCATCGATTCCTGTAAAAGTAACATATGCAGCAAATAATCCTAAAGCAGTTAATGCTGCAGAAGCAATAGCAAATCCTTTACCAATTGCTGCAGTAGTATTACCAACAGAATCCAAAATATCTGTTTTATTTCTTACTTCTTTTGGCAACTCACTCATTTCTGCAATTCCTCCTGCATTATCAGCAATTGGTCCAAACGCATCTATTGCCAATTGCATTGCAGTTGTTGCCATCATTGCAGATGCTGCGATTGCAACTCCATAAAATCCTGCGAAAGAATAGGAAACATAAATTGCGATTGCAAATAAAATTACAGGACCTGCTGTACTCAACATACCATTACTTAGTCCGCCTATAATATTTGTTGCAGCACCTGTTCCAGATTTTCTAACAATATCATTTACAGCTGCTGTACCTAATCCGGTAAACATTTCAGTCATCCATGAAATGGCTCCACCTACAATTAGTCCTACAATTACAGCAATAAATATATCCATTTGAGAAACATCAATCAATCCACGGCCAAAGAAATCCATCTTCATATTAGAAGGTAACATCCAATGAATTAAAAAGTAACATGCAACAGCAGTTAATCCTATTGAACTCCAGTTTCCAAAGTTTAATGCTGATTGAACCTGAGCTTCACGGGCATTGTCATTTTTAATCTTCACAAACCAAGTTCCTATAATAGAGAAAATAATACCTGTTCCGGCAATAACAACTGGAAGAAGAATGGGGCCTAATCCTAGAAAAGAATCCGGAATACTTCCTCCCATATCTCTGATTACGTAATTTCCTAAAACCATAGCAGCTAGAACTGTCGCTACATAAGATCCAAAAAGGTCTGCTCCCATACCAGCAACATCACCAACATTATCACCTACGTTATCAGCAATTGTAGCGGGGTTGCGTGGGTCATCTTCAGGGATACCTGCTTCTACTTTTCCTACAAGATCAGCACCAACATCCGCAGCCTTAGTATAAATACCTCCTCCTACTCGGGCAAATAAGGCAATCGATTCAGCGCCTACAGAGAAACCAGCAAGTACTTCAAGAATGACGCTCATCGCCTGATACGATTCTAAATTGTTCCCTTTAATCATGGCTGGGCCCCAATGGCCACCCATAAAATAATAAAAGAACAATGCAAATAATGCACTAAGACCTAAAACTGCCAATCCTGCAACTCCAAGACCCATGACCGTTCCACCTTTAAAACTCACTTCCAAGGCTTTGCTAAGACTGGTTCTCGCGGCTTGAGTTGTTCGAACATTCGCTTTGGTAGCGATTTTCATACCTATATAACCGGCTAAAATAGAGAAACAGGCGCCTATTACAAAAGCAACAACTATGAGCCAGTGCGTTGATGGAACCAGGGTGCTTAAGATTCCTAAAAGGATACCTGCTATAACCACAAATATGGCCAGGACCCTATATTCTGCTTTGAGAAATGACATTGCCCCTTCAGCGATTGCATCAGATATAACTTTCATTTTATCGGATCCGGGATCCTGCTTAGTTACCCATGAGTACAAAAAGGCCATATAAATAAGCCCAATCACTCCAAAAACGGGCAGGATGTAAACGAGATTTTGCATTTAATTTGAATTTAGAACGCAAAGATAGACTTCTCAGGCTTTTTGTCAAAAACAGGCTTTTGATTAACAAATAATGAGGAAATACGTTACTTGGATAGTATCAGGCCCAAATGAAACAAATTTTCATTTTCTCTTTGCTTAGCGTACTCCTTAACCCTTCTTGTAAGAGCAAGATCGTTGAAGATTCTACACCTATTACTGGAAAGATTGAAATCTTCTGCGATGAAGCTTTGCAAAATATAATTCAACAACAGGAAGAGATTTTTGAAAGAAATTATCCTAAGGCGGATGTTCAGATTCATTATATGAATGAAGCAGACATTATCCGTAAATTTCTTTATGACTCGGTCGAAACGATTATTATTTCTAAATCACTTGATTCAAGTGCAATAAAGTATTTAGATCAAGAAAAACAATTACATCCAAGAATATTCCCTTTTGCTATAAGTGCAGTTGCTTTTGTGTGTTCTCCATTGTCGCCGGACAGTTTGTTGCAATACGAAAGCATTCTGCAAGCAACGACAGGAAACGGAAATTTAAGTAATAGAAAATTTGTTATTGAAAATAAATCATCCGGAATCGCCAAATTTTTATTAGAGTCATCTCAAGCTGATCAATTGTCTTCAAATTTTTACGCAATGAATTCCTTAGATACAGTACTGGACTTTGTTTCCAAAAATAAAGATTGCATAGGAATAATTGACTGGTCAAGAGTTAGCGATTCTGATGATCCGATTGCTCAAGACTATCTTCGAAAAATAAAAATTATAAAAATTTCAAGTGCCGGAGCTTTAGATAAAGTTGAATACTTTCCTCCTTTTCAATACAACCTTCAAGACAAGATTTATCCTTTTACAAGGACATTGAATATCATCAGCAGAACAGGTAAATCCGATCTTGGTCTCGGATTTGCAACTTTTATAACCGGAGAAATTGGACAAAAAATAATACTCAAGGCAGGGCTTCTTCCGATATATCAGTCTGAACGTGTAATCGAGCTCAAATCAAGCGGTGATATAAAAGTTGTTCAATAATTAAGGTAGATTTAACCAAACAAGGAATAACCATAATCAAGAACTTACGTCTAAATTGAGATAATATTCAGATTTAAAAATTGTAATTTTGCAAACTTTAAAGGCGATTAAATGATAAAGAAATTAATATTAGGACTTAACATGCTGTTTTTCAGTGTTTTAATTTCAAACGCTCAGACACTTGAAGAAGGAATTGCTCAACTAGAGAATGAAAACTATGATGCAGCATTGAAAATTTTTATGAAGCTAAATGCGTCCAATCCGAAGAACAGTTTGTACGCTTATTATATGGGAGAAGTACACTATGCTACAGAGAACTATGCAGGTGCCAAAGATTCTTATTCTGCAGGCCTTGCAGCGAATCCAAAAAGTGATGAATGTAAAATAGGTTTAGGAAAGCTTGCTCTTGATGCTAATAACATGATGGAAGCAAAGAAAAACTTTGAATCAGCATTGAAAGGCAATAGTAAAAATCATGCTATCATAGCAAAAGTTGGTGCAGCACATTTATATAACAGAAATCCACAGGCAACAAAAGCACTTCAGTATTTCACGGAAGCCAGAGATCTGGATCCTAAAGTTGCTAAATATTGGATTTATAAAGGTGACGCACATTATGCCAACAATGAACTTGGTCCTGCTATGACTGCTTATGAAACTGCCGTTGAAAAAAACAAGTCAGAGCCTGAAACATATATGAAAATAGCCAAGATCTGGAACTCTTCCGGGAAATATGATCTTGCTATAGAGAAGCTAGAAAATGTGATTAAATTAAATCCAAATTATGCACTTGCATATAAAGAGCTATATGAATCTTATATTAAGAGTCGAAAATTTGACAAAGTATTACCAATTTTGGAGAAATACGTTTCTCTGACCGGATCAGATGTCGGTGCTAAAGTGAGATTGGTAAAATTTCTTTGCTTCCAGGCAAAAGATTACGAAAGAGCTATTGTAGAAGGTAAGCAACTTATTACAAGTAATCCTGAAGAATACACTATCAACAGATGGTTGGCCTGGTCTTATTTTGAAACTGGAAAATTTGCGGAATCATATTCTTCAAATCAAATGTTGATGAATGTTGCAAGCACGGATACTCTTAAAAAATTATATGGATCGGATTATGAGTATATGGCTAAAGCAGCATTTAAATTAAATAGATTAGATACAGCAGAATGGGCGTATCTGAAAGTTATAGAATTAGATCCGTCAAGAGAACTGGACATTACAGCTCTTATGGCAAAAGCTTTTTATGATGCTAAAAATTATGCGAAAGCTGAATCTTGGTATGTAAAAAAGAATGGTTTCAAAGCTCTAAATAATAGCGAATTATATTTTCTTGGATTAAGTCAATATAATTCTGAAGCATATAGTAGAGCAGATAGTTCCTTTACAAAGCTTCTTGAAATTACACCCAATTATGCTTTAGGCTGGTTATACAGAGCAAGATGTAACTATGAATTAGATCCCGGCAATGTCAATTTTCTTGCGAAGCCCTACTATGAAAAATATGTAGAAATTGCCTCTCTGGATACTAAGGCTGCAAGTACAGTTAAGAACTTAATTACTGCGAATGACTATTTAGCATTTTACTATGTTCAAAAAGATGACTTGGTACTTGCTAAAATGCATTACGGAAAGATTCTGGAATTGGATCCAACCAACACAACAGCAATTGACAATCTGAACAAATTAAATAAGAGATAAAATTTAATGAGTTAATATGATAATAAGATAATTTGCAAATTAAAATTGTCTTGTTACCGAATAATTGCATTGCAAAATCCCTTGGTTTAAACGTCTCGCTTAAAACTGCTTGCACTGAATACTATCGCAAAGGAAGTCACTTGCAAATTAAAATTCATACGACATAATCCATAATTTATATTTATTGCTTTAGTTTAAGTACTTAATAAAAGCAAAAAGTTTTCTTTCTTTCAGATAATGAATATTGGATTCTTTTGCGTATGCCTCTTTTTCAAATGAGATCTTGTGATAAGCTTCCAGCTTTGATTTTCCTTGCATTCTATAGACCAGATATTCTATAGAATACCAAATATAAAAAAAGACGATTAATAATTCTACCTGTTGTCGAAGATGAATATTCTCATGATTAATAAGAATATGATTTTTAGAATGATGCTTTGATCGTATGAATATGAATGGCCATACAGTTAATGCAATGGCAAAGTTTCCGGTCAATAATTTTATCAGCTTTCGACTGACAATGATCATAATATGATAGAAATTATTTTAACTCTTCTTCTGTTGGCGGATTTGAAGGTTGAAGACCTGGTTCAACTTTATCCATTGCTTGTTTTGTCTTATCCCAAAATTCAGAAAAGAAGGGTTTGATTTTCGTTAAGACAGCTTTGGATTTTTCAGGAACCTGCTTTATTATTGGATAGCTTAATGAAGATTTTTGTGTTTCAGGTGCTATGACCTTTATCTGATCAAAAAACCAGATCAAAGAACTAAATATTACCAGACTTATTAATGCAGATAAAATGCCTCCTGCGATTTGATTCACAAAATTTATATGAGCTGTTTCAAGAATTTTTTCAAGACCTCGTCCAATCATTCTTATGCCAATAAGTACAAGTACAAATGTTAGAACAAAACCAATAATAATATTCATTCTCGGATCAATGGTTAGAGTTTTCTCGAGAATATTTATTGCAAGAAAGGAGAATTTAAGAGCTGCAAGGATTCCAATAATAATTGAAAGGACTCCAAAAACAGTCTTTAATATTCCTTTTGTATAGCCAAGATAAAAACTGGCTGCCAGAATAATTCCACAAACAAGATCTAGTATCAAGGAAGCTAAATTTAAGTTAAATAATAAGCAAAGATATAGTCTTTGGGGACTTATTTAAGTCTAAGATATGTCGAAATTTTATAATTTGTAATATTTTACGTAAATTTGTATCTCCAATGAGAAAAAGCAAGTATATACTGATATTTGTATGTGTAGCTGTTGGTTTTCTTGTTTCTGTGGCCCAGAGCGGAGCCGGAGATACCAAGAATTCCAAACCAGGTTTACCAACATGCTTTCTAACTGGCGAATATGAGCTGGCATATGATCTATTACTGGAGGAATATGATAAAGCACTGGTAACTGTTTGCGATAACGATAATGAGAAGGCATATGCTATATGGTCGACAATATTATTTGATCTTTCCGAATATGCTAAAACGACTGAGATGGATCTCAATGGAGTAAAGCTTTGGATCAATATATTTTTTAATAACAATGGATCAATTAAACATATCGTTTATTATCCTAAACCGAATTCACGCAATATGGATTTCGATAAACTTACTTCGTTCTTTACAAGTTTTTGCAACACGTATAAGGTGAAAGAAACTTTAAAGCATAAATGTATGTTGAGTGCCACTGCTTCTTTTCCTATTTTTGTGAAAAAATAGAATTTGTCAATTCCTTTTAACACCTTATTCCTTTCACTTCTTTTAATTGTTTCTTGTCAACCGAATGAAGCGGTTGATTATCTGCATTATGAAACAGGTGAAAAAGTTGATTTATATTCGATGCAATGGTCAACAGATAGCACATGTGTAGTTGCAGGGGGAAAGGCTTGGTTTGAATCAACAATTTTGATAACGAACAATAATGGAATCAATTGGCGTAAAATTGAACTTCCGGGACGATGCATATTTTCAATATGCAAGTCTAAAAACCAAGATATTTTTGGTTGTGGGATTGATAAGAAAATTTATAAAATTTCAAAAAACCATTCAAGCACAGTAAATTTTGGTGAATATATTTTTTTTAGATCAATGGATGCATGGTCAGATAATCATGTTTTATTAGTCGGAGGCGAGGCTTTTCGAATTGGATACATTTATAAAGCATCTTTAAAAGACAGTGTAATGAAGCCGTTCTTTGAAATTGAAAGAGAGTTAAATGTTATACATTGCTTTGATAGCCTTAGGTGGATGGTCGCAGGTTATGGGATTGTTCTTACTACGGAAAATGCAGGAATGAAATGGGATACAGTTGATGCATCGGGAGACCATTTTATGGATGTATCATTTATTCAAGATAGTATTGGATATTTGTGTGGTGCGGGAGGAAGTATATATAAGACAAGAAATTTTGGAAGAACATGGAATGTGATTCGGGATGCTTCCAGCGTGTTTACGAGTAATCAGGCCTTTCGCACTATCTGTTTTAAAGATGAAAATGACGGGCTTGTTGCAGGAGAATCAGGAATCGTTTGGAAGACAAATAATGGAGGAAAAGATTGGACCGCTTGGAATAATCTTCCGTGTGTAAATTACTATGATATCCAATATAATAATGGAAGTTTTTGGTTAATCGGATCAAATGGAACTATTATTTCTATCGCTGAAGATTAGAAAAAATAATTTTATTTCCATTCGAAACTCCAAGTTGATCTTTCAAGCTGTATTGTTTGAGATTTTTCATTTGGATACAAACGAGAAAGTAACTTTGATATAATTTATTTATGCCGTAAGAATGAGAACTCAATAAGTCATTTGTCAATTATAGATTCTTGTAATGGATCTTCCGGCTTGGAATTCTTTTAAAAAATGGTTTTTATTTCAAATATTAAGAAATTCATTAATACATATTTGTAACTTCTGGAATGAAACTTTAGTGTGAAATTCGGTTAATTATTTTCTTCTACTTTCTATTTTTTTAGCTATGGCAGAAATGAATAATATTATTCAACTTTTATTCTAAAGATTTGCCTGACTTAAGTTTATATATTACTAGTTACTATAATTCAATTTTTTATAATATTTAATTGAATATTCATGCATTGAATCAATGTTAAAGGCATAAATTTTTGATTTTTGAAGTATATCTTTACCCACCCCAAATGACAGAAAGTAATAAAACTAATAAATCAATTTAAAAAGTAAAATAATATGTTTACCCTCCGAAAAAGCGTCGTTGTATCCTTAGTAAGTTTTTTGTCAATAATTTTTCAGGAAGCGATCTCTCAAGGAACTTCTCCAGTTGAGAAGCAAGTTTCTAAGCCTAATCATAGTTCGATTCCATGTGACAAAAATCCGAAAATTAGTTGTCCACCTAATGTAACACTTTGTATTGGTGCAAATACACATCCTGATGGAACTGGATGTGCAAAGGCAATTCCAGGCGGAATAAATTGTGATCCACCAATTGTAAATTACGTTGATAAAATTACAAGCGAAGGTCCTTGTAAGGGAGAAAAAATAATTCAGAGAATATGGACTGCAGTTGATCCTAATGATGAAACAATTAGATCTTTTTGTATACAATATATTCATCTTGAAGATAAAGAATCTCCCAATCTACATGGCTGCCCAAAGGATACTTCTGTTTTTTCAAATGATAAATGTTTTGCATTGTTGTCTTGGAAAGCACCAAGCTTCAGTGATAATTGTTCTAACTTTTGTGTAAAATCATCACATCCAAACGGATCTACTTTCTCAATTGGAAATACGAAAGTTACTTTTACAGCAACAGATGAATGTGGCAATTCGATAACTTGTTCTTTCACTATTAATGTTAAAGAAAATTGTTGTAACCTTCCACCAATAATTAGTTGTCCAAAAAATTTTACTGGTTGTCCACAGGGAGCTGATCCTGATGTGATTGGAAAAGCGACAGCAATCGCAGCAAATCCTAATTGCGGTTCACCAATAATTTCTTACAAAGACGATACAATTTTCTTTTCGAAGTGTTCTATCAGAATAGACAGAAAGTGGAGCGCTGTTGATCCAAAAAATACGAGTTTAACTTCTTCTTGTGTTCAAAAAATTGATTTATTCGATACACAGATACCGAGTATAACTTGTCCTTCAAATATTACGGTTAATTCTGGACCTGATTGTAAGGCAATTGTAAATTGGAATACTCCGGTTACAAGTGATAATTGTTCTAATGTCAGTCTTGTTTCTTCACACCAATCAGGAACATCATTCAAAGTAGGTACAACGACTATTTATTACACAGCTTTCGATGCATGTGGCAATTCAAATGGTTGCAGTTTTACAATTACGGTTGAAGAGGATTGTTGTAATAAGCCACCAGTAGTTTTATGTCCCGCTGACTTTAATGGATGTCCTCAGGGAATTGAACCAAGTGTTACAGGAGTAGGATCCGCACTTAAAGCAAGTAATTTCTGTACTCCACCAGTAATTACGTATGAGGATAGTACAATTTTTCATCTCGGTTGTTCATTGCGAGTTTCTCGTAAATGGATAGCTACTGATACAAGCTTACAATTATTTTCGATATGTCGACAGATTATTGATTTAAAAGATACACAAGAACCGAGTATAACTTGCCCACCAAATCTTACAATTACTTCAGATCCGGATTGCACTGTCAATGCGAATTGGTCAAGCCCATCTACAAGTGATAATTGCTCAGCAGTAACTTTAAGTTCGTCGCATCAAAACGGATCAAGATTCAACGTTGGCGAGTATACAATTTTTTATACTGCTACTGATGCGTGTGGAAATTCAAAGGGATGTAATTTTAAATTAACAGTTCAGGCAAATTGTTGTGATAAGCCACCGGTTGTTTTATGTCCAGCAGATTTTTCCGGTTGTCCGCAAGGTATTGATCCTGCTGTTACCGGAAAAGCAAGTGCTTTAAAAGGAAGCAAATTCTGCACAGTTCCGATGTTAAGTTTTGCAGATAAATTAATTCATTCACAGCCATGTTCTGTAAATGTTGAAAGAACATGGACAGCGTTAGATACATCGACTAAGCTTTCTGCAAGTTGTATTCAAAAAATAGATTTAAAAGATGCTCAAGCTCCGACACTAACGATTCCTGATAATCTGACTGTTCAGTCCGGTGCTGATTGTATGGCAATTGTGAATTGGAGTAATCCAACAACTTCAGATAATTGTACAAATGTAAATGTTACAAGTTCTCATCCGAATGGTTCAAAATTTGCCATTGGAGAAACAAAAGTTACATATACTGCAACTGACTTATGTGGAAATTCAGTCTCAAAATCATTTACAATTACTGTTACTGATAACTGTTGTGATTTGCCGCCGATTATTATTTGTGCAACTCGATATGTTGGTTGTCCGGGATCATCAATTGACCCATCAGTTACAGGAAGACCAACTGTTAATCCGGGAAGTTCAAGATGTGGAAATACATTGGTTGGTTTTAAAGATGAAGTACTGATTACAAGTAGCTGTTCAACTTTAATTAAAAGAATATGGACAGCAGTTGATTCATTTAAATCAGAGTTAAAATCAAGTTGCGAGCAATTCATTGAATTAAAAGATACAATTAATCCCATAATAACCTGTCCTACAAATATCCGTATATTATCTACTGATAGTTGTGTCGCAATAGTGGAATGGAATGAACCAATAGTTATGGATAATTGCGGAAATACAACTTTTTCAAGTTCACATGAGAGTGGAGCAGAATTACCTATTGGTAAAACAACTGTCTTTTATACTGTATTTGATGCCTGTGGAAATTCTAAAGGATGTAATTTTGAAATAGATATAATTGATAATTGTTGTAATGAAGCTCCAAAAGTTAAAGCTCCTGTAGACTTTAAAGGTTGCCCTCAAGGAATCGATCCTGCAGTAACGGGCCGTGCAATAATTACTTCTGATCCTGCTTGTGGAAAACCAATCGTTACATATACAGATCAACTTATATTTTCTGCCCCATGCAGTTTAGTTGTCAAGCGAACCTGGTTGGCAATTGATTCTGCATATTCAGAATTAAGAGATTCTGCTGATCAATTGATTGTATTATCAGATACACAAGCACCGGCTTTAATCTGTCCTGCAAATAGCACTTCATTGTCAGATGAAAACTGTAAAGCACGTGTTAGATGGAGTGATCCTTCAACTTCAGATAATTGTTCAAATGTGAATTTAATAAGTTCGCATACAAGTGGAGATATGTTTTCTATTGGCGTTACAACTATTACATATACAGGAACAGATGCATGCGGAAATAAGGGTACTTGTTCATTTGATATTACAGTTGTTTCCAATTGTTGTGATAAGGGTCCAAAAATCACATGCCCTGCTAATTTTGTGGGTTGTCCGGGAAGTACTGATCCAGGTAGAACAGGAAATCCAACCTATGTGAAAGGAGCTGAAAAGTGCGGCGAACCAATAATTACTTATGCTGATAATGTTATATTTAGTAATTCATGTTCTACTAGAATAAATAGAACCTGGCTCGCTGTTGATCCGTCCAAAAATTTGTTTAGGGATTCATGTGTTCAAGAGATTGATTTACATGATAAAGTTGAACCAATAGTAGTTAACTGCCCGTCAAATATAGAAATTGTACCAGGACCAGATTGTAAAGGTGTAGCGAATTGGACTGTTCCGACTGCAATTGATAATTGCAATTTAATTTCAATGACTGGAACTCATTTATCAGGAAGCACATTTAATGTTGGTAAAACATTAATCGTTTATACAGCTACAGATGCTTGTGGTAATACAAGTAGTTGTTCCTTTAATGTTGATGTACTTGATCAGTGTTGTAATAAACCACCTATTATTACCTGTCCGTCTAATTATAAGGCATGTCCGGGTTCTAATACCGGATTAGATGTAACAGGCAGAGCAACTGCAATTGCAGGAAATTCATTCTGCGGAACACCTGTTATTGGATTCACTGTAAGAGTTATTAGTGAAGGACCATGTGTAAATGCCCGAGTATTTGAAAGAATTTGGTCAGCGACAGATCCTGATTTTTCGAACAATGTTTCAACTTGTGTTCAGAGAATTGAATTATCAGATGATGTTAATCCGGTTATACCAAAATTACAAGATATTAAAGTAGATACTAAAGGAAAGTGTGAAGTTTCTGTGAATTGGGTTGCCCCAATTGCAACTGATAATTGCACATTAATGAGTCTTGTATCGAGTCATGCAAGTGGAGATATTTTTGCTGTAGGGACAACAAAAGTTACTTATACTGCTACTGACTTATGTGGTAATACAAGTTCAATGAGTTTTAATGTTATTGTTTCAGAGACATTTATTAGTATTGATTGTCCTTTAGATACAATTGTTCAACGAACAAATGCGAATTTAAACGGAGCGTATGTGAAATGGCCAATACCAACTGTCACTCATTGTAAAACATGTAAGGATACTTTACCAGGTTTTGTATATATGGGTGAATATGCTGGCATAAGATATTTCTGTTCTTTATCACCGGCGAACTGGTTAGATGCTAAAACGATTTGTAAAATAAATGGCGGTAATCTTGCAAAAATCAGGAATAAAGAAGAAAATCAATTTATATCCAGTAAGCTAATGGGGCAGACTGCATGGATTGGAGCTAATGATGAAAGACGTGAAGGAAATTTTGAATGGGTTGATGGTTCACAAGTTACTTATTTTAATTGGGCAACCGGTCAACCAAATAACGGAGGCGGAAATGAAGATTATGTTGAATTGCATCCGGATGGAAGTTGGAATGATAATAGAGGAAATGTAAGTAGAGAGTTTATTTGTCAAATTCCTTGTTATAATATTCAGCAGACAGCTGGCCCTGAGAGTGGATCACCAATTCCATGTGGCTCAACTAAAATTACTTATGTTGCTTCTAAAGACGGTCATTTAGATACTTGTAGTTTCAATATTGAAGTAAAATGTGACTCAATTTCTAAGTATTGTAATAACACAGGAAAAAATACGGATATACTTTGGATTGATAGAGTCAGTTTTGCAAACGTTGAAAATGTATCAGGTGATAATAAAGGTTATGCATATTTTAATAATATATGTGGAGTACTGAGAAATGGTCAAGTTTATGATCTTTGTGTAGAGCCAGGTTTTAAAACCGGTGTATATGTTGTTTATTGGAAAGTATGGATTGACTTTAATTCTGACGGAGTATTCCAATCAAGTGAATTAATTTTAATAGGACAAGGAAGTACAGGCTTGTGTGGTAAGTTTGCTCTTCCTGCAGGATATGTTCCCGGGTTTACCAGAATGCGTGTTGTTATGTCTTATGGAAAACATGCAGTTGATGCTTGTAGTTTTATTCTTTATGGTGAAGTAGAGGATTATTGTATTGACTTAAGGAAAGTAGGTTCATCAATAATCAATCCTAATAACTTAGATAATGGAAATAAGACAGGTCAATTAAAATGTATAAAGAATTGTGAAAATTCACGTCCTGTAAATACGATTGAAGAATTTCTTAATAATAGAAATTCGAGTTCACTTATTGAGATAATACCAAATCCGGCTAGAGAAGAGGTTAAAATAAAATTGATAAACAGGAAAATTTCAAGTTTGAATATTTATGATTTAAACGGGAAATTAGTGTGGAGGAAAGTTCCACCGATTTCACAATTGGAAGTTCTTGATGTGAGTCAATGGAATGAAGGTGTTTATAGTATAATTATTCAATTTGAAGATGATCAATCATCAACTGACAAACTAGTTATATATAGGTAGCTTTGTCAATTAGGAATTACGAGATACGAAAAACGAATTCAACTTGTAGTTGACATACAAAACTGAACCAAACAATTTAACAGCTAACCACTGTTAAGGTATGAAAAGAAAAGCCGTTTGTAATGAACGGCTTTTTTAGTTTTGTAATTTAGAGTCCAAGAACGCGATTCAAAATAAGTCCATATCCGTTTAAATTAGCCCTTTTGTCTTATATTTGCTGATTACTCATTTGAAATAATAAAAATTTGTAACATGAATTATTGTATTAAACTCCTTTTGCGACTTGTTAATTTCGTATCGATTGTCTTTTTGATAATTAGTGGTAATAATTTAAAAGCATCTCATATTGTTGGAGGTGATATTCAATACCGTTGTTTGCAAGGAAACAGGTATGAGATTTCTTTAACATTAAGAAGAGATTGTATAAATGGAAATCCTGGAGCTCAATTTGATAATCCTGCGCATGTAGGAATTTTTAATTCTGATGGTGTATTACAAACTCAGCTAGGCGTTAACGGAGTATTGCGGATGAGCCTATTAAATAATGACACGTTAAATGAAGTATTAACCAAAGATTGTGGAATTATTGGTGGAGATGTGTGTGTGCATACAACAACTTATATTGAAATTATTACATTGCCGATAATTCCGGGAGGATATATACTTGCTTACCAGAGATGTTGTAGAAATATGACAATTAATAACATTATATCGCCCGAAGCTTCAGGAGCTACATATACACTGGAAATAAAGGAAGAGGCAATGAAGATTTGTAATTCCAGTCCAAAATTAGGTGCTTTTCCTCCAATATATATTTGTGGAGGGAATTCTATTGATTTTGATTTGCGTGCAACTGATTCAGAAGGTGATTCAATTGTTTATAAATTATGTACTCCATATGTAGGTGCAAGTCAGGCGATTCCACTTCCTACAACTCCAAGTAATCCTCCTTATACATTCGTGCAATTTAAACCTTCTTATGATTTGAATAATATGATTGGAGGAGTTCCTCCTTTACAGATAAATTCTTCTTCAGGACGAATGATTGGATTTGCTGAGCCTGTAATCGCACAATATCTCATCGCATATTGTATTGAAGAATATAGAAAAGGTGTATTGCTTTCGGTATTGAGAAGAGACTTTCAAATTAATGTAAGAATTTGTAGCTCGGCTCCTGAAGCAGAATTTAAAATAGAGCATGCAGTTTGTAAATTACCTGTAGATATCCAATGTACTGATTTGTCAAAGGATGCGTTTTCTTCCATTCAATCATGGCGTTGGTTGGTTGATGATGGAGTAAATATCCAGAATTCAACATTTCAAAACCCTGTTTTCTCAATCAATAAGGAAGGAATAGTTAAAATTCGACTTGTTGTTGAATCTGAATCAGGTTGTAGTGATACAATTCAGAAAGAATTGAATATTAAGATTCAGAAACCAAATGCAGATTTCAAAACAGAATTTAAGGCTTGTTCATTTCCGATTCTTATACAGTGCACAGATTTATCTACAGATACAAATTCTACGATCGTTTCACGTTCCTGGGTTTTAAATGATGGAACAAGTAATCAAACGTCTACATTAGCAAATCCAAGTTTTATAATTAATAAGGAAGGAACGGTTAGGATAATTCTTATTGTCACCAATGCAGCCGGATGTAAGGATACGATGTTGACATTTGAGAATATTAAGATTCAAAAACCTATTGCGGATTTTAAGTCGGAATATGCAAGTTGTAAGTTTCCGGTGAATTTGAAATTCACGGATTTATCCGTAGACAATACATCAACAATTCAAAGCTGGAATTGGAATATAAGTGATGGGGTTTCCAACATCAATTCCACAATTCAAAACCCCAATTTTACAATAACCAAAGAAGGAATTATTCGCGCTCAGCTTATAATTACTTCTGCTTCCGGATGCTTAGATACAATTCGTAAAGAAATTATAATAAAAATTCTTAAACCCACATTTGAGAGTATTGTAGACACTATTTGCAGAAATGATACATTGGAAATTAAAGGAGATTTCCCGGGAACCTATATTTATGAATGGACTCCAGCTACGGATTTAAGTTGCAGTGATTGTCCAAATCCAAAGGCTTTTCCTAAAGTTTCAACACAATATATACTACGGTCTATAGGAGTTAATTGTGAAAGATTAGATACTATTACTGTAATCGTGAAATCATGTATAATAGATCCTTGTGAAATATTTATCGAGAAAAAATGTTTGCCGAATGGAATGATAGAAGTGAAAGTCGTTGATTCAAATGGAAAATTAGTAAATCCAGCAACCTTTAAGCATGAATTGTTTTGGAATATTTTAGCTTCTCCGACGCATCCTCAATATACTTTAAAAAATCAAAACCCAATCGTTTTATTTTCTGGTGATGAATTCAGCCTGACGTCGAATCATTTTTCCTGGCATCCTAAAGATCCGCAGACATATGAGAATGCTAAAATATGTACACAAAGAATAAAAAGCAAGATTGAGTTGAAATGCAGTGGGCCTTGTGTTGATTTAGAATTTATTTTATCATCATGTGAAGATGATTATGATAAATCAAAAAATCTACTATTCCCATCGGAAATTTGTGAATCTGTGTGTAGCGATGAATGTAATTTTATCGTCGCTTTATTTGAAACGGATGGAAAACTTGTTAATCCTTCTTTATACGATATACAATGGTCGACAGGTGGTAAAGGGTCTTTTGTACATATGATGCAACCCTATTACAATACTTTAAGTGTTGTAGTTAAGAAGGATGATTGTATTTGGAGAGGTAAATACATTAAATCTTGTCAGCAATACAGTAAGCTAAATTCTGAAGAAGAATTGATTGTAAGGAATATTAAAGAAGGCAACTTAAATTATATCGAAAATCTATTTAAAATTCATAAAGAGTTGCGAGTGTATAACTTGTCCGGACTGGAAGTAAGTTCAAGTTTCGAAGGGTTTATGTTGCTGAGACAGGGTATTTATTTATTATCCTTTATCAAGAATGAAGAAGTTAACTTCATAAAAATTTTTAAATAAGATCCATTTTTAGCCTTTGTTCCCCTTTGTATTAAGCAAGGATCTATTTTATTTAGGCAATCAATAAGATCAATTAGAAATTGCTGTTTCTTTTCATGGCTTTGATTAATTTTGGGGCATGAAATCAAATACGGTATTAGACACACGGCTAATTGTTAAATACATATTATTATTATTTATAATATGTTGCAATACTTTTGCTGTGGCGCAAAAACCAAATGGGATTGCATTAAAGATTGAAGAAGCCATTCAGTCACAGCAAAAGTTCACTAAAGTTGATATTTTCGAAAATATCCAGCTTGGATTACCATTGACATTAACTGAGAATTCATCAATGAGTGAATTGGTGCATTTGAACCTAAGTCAGGAAGGAATCAGGAACTTATTCATATCAAAGCCTGCAGGAATAAATCTATCATTACCCTTGCCAGATGGTACTTACCAGGATTTACTTTTGCAAAGAGTCTATTTGTATGAAGACGCAGCTACTCTAACTACAGAGTCTGATAAATTGGGAATTCCATTATCACAAGGAATATTTTATCAGGGAATAATTCAAAATGATCCGGAATCGATTGCTGCAATTTCGTTTTATGAGCAAGAAGTTATAGGCGTTGTTTCTAATCATAAATATGGCAATATTGTTATTGGTAAAAAACAAGGAATCATTGAAAATAATCATTCACACGTTGTATATCAAGAAAGCAGTTTGCCGGTGAACAATCCTTTTCAATGTGCTATAGATGATTTACATCATGATGCATCTCATTCGAATGCAATATCCAATAGTTTTGAAAGTACATTTCCTAATTCGTGCAAAGCAGTAAAGATTTTTTTAGAATGTGATTATCGGATGTATTCAGATAGGGGTAATTCTAAATCACAAGTTGAAATTTTTATAACAGGTGCATTTAATGTCGTAAAGGCATTGTATGCTGCTGAGAAAGTTGTATTAGAGATCTCTGAAATAAAGGTATGGACAACTCAAGATCCATATTTAAAAACCACACTAGCGAATATACTTTTTGATTATGGGAATAGGGTAAAGAATAATTTCAACGGAACCCTTGCTCAATTAATTACAACATTTCCAATACAACAACAAGGGGGAATTGCATTTGTAGATGGAATGTGCAGAACCTGGGATCCAAATATGGGTGGTCCACATTCATTCGCATTTATTTTTGGAAATTATTCAAGCCTTCCAACCTATTCATGGATCGTTGAAGTTATGGCTCATGAGTTGGGACATAATTTCGGCAGTTGGCATACGCATTCCTGTGTATGGGGTCCGAATAAAAATTCACAAATCGATAATTGTCAACCTGCTGACATAGGAAACTGTAATGATGGTAAGACTCCTGTTGGTGGTGGGACTGTAATGAGCTATTGTCATTTAACAGGAATCGGGATAAATTTCTCAAAAGGATTTGGACTTGAACCAGGAGAAGTGTTGCGAAATGCGATTGTAAATAAATCCTGTATCCCTGCTTCTTTCACTCCCTTTACCAGTAAAATTATCCGAAACCCTTATTATGAAGGAGACAGCATAAGACTACAAGCAAGACCATATAATAATAAGTATCAGTATGAATGGCTTCACCACGATTATATTTTTAATAAAAAAGATACTGCAGTAACTATAAAAAATTCTGGAATTTATACTCTTGCTGTTTCAAATGTAAATTGTACTGAATATGCTAAGCCAGACACGATAAACATAAATGATTTTATAGTAAACTTAGGTTGTCCTGTAATAAAAGGATTTCGGGATTCTATAGTCAGAGAAGTCAAATTAGAAGTAGATAATGCTGCATATTCTACGGATTCACTAGAATTTCCTTCCGGACTATACCAACAAGTTCCTAAGGGCGCAATAGATGTATTGGTTGAATTACAAATGGTGGTTGCAGCTAAAAGTACATCCTTTGTAAGATCCGTTATTAGCCAATATGAATCTCCGGATACTCTTAAAATAAAGAATGACAATTTCATTCCTAACGAGAATTTTCCTTTTTCAACTAGAACAGGCAGCTTTAAGCGAATATTAGGGAACTTCGATCCGGCTGGGAAGTGGAAATTTTCCGGAATAGATACAAGAAGCGATGCACAAGGATTTGATGCAACTGTGACTTATAAAATTGTCATTTCCTGGAGGAATCGTGATTCTGTAGCTACTTGTGATATATTATTTTGTGACAATAAGCCACGACTATTAGATTCAGGAATTCCCAATGCAGTTTATAAATGGTCTAATGGATCTACATTAAAAATTGTGAATGTCAATACTGAAGGTCCAATAGGAGTTACAGTAACCAGAGGAAGTTTTTCCAGCACGCATACTGTAAATATGGTAAAAGTAAATACATCGTTTTCACAGAATCTTACTTTATGTGAAGGAAAGAAACTCACAATTGGAAACAAGCAATATGATAAAAGTGGAACTTATATTGATACATTAAAACAAACGAATGGTTGTGATAGCCTTATAACAACCGTATTAAATTTTATTCCAAGAGTTTATACTTCAGATACTATATTTAAATGCTTTAATGATGTTTACAAGAATATTAAATTGACAAAGGATATTTATATCATTGATACTATGTCCGGATTTAGCACATGTGATAGTATTCACAATAGATTTATTCGAGTAAATCCTGAAATTCAGCTGACATCTAATTATGATAAAAAGTGCAATAATATTGGAACTGATCTTATTATTAATGCTAGCGGAGGAAAGGGTAGTTTAAAATTTATATGGTCAGACTCTTCAACGACTTCCGGTCTAACAGGTATTAAATCAGGTACATATTCAGTGACGGTTTCAGATGATGGGAATTGTCAATTGACTAAGAGTATCATTGTAGAAAATTATGATTCTGTTTCTGTAAAACCTAGTATACAAGAAGTGAAATGTTTTGGAGAAAAAACAGGTAGCATTGAGATAGAAGTTCTCAGTGGTAAAAGTCCATTTACAATAAATTGGAACACGGGAACGCAAGGTTATAAAGTAGAAAATTTATCAACGGGCAAATACACAGCAATTGTAATTGATGATAATGGTTGTCGATTTGAGAAAGTGTACGAAGTAATTTCTCCGGATCTATTGTTTGTGGATGCTAGTGTGAGTCCAAGTTTTGGTAATAATGGAAGCATATTATTAAATGTTGTAGGAGGAAGGAATCCATATTTATACAAATGGAGCAATAATGATACGACTCAGAATATAATGGATTTAATTCCCGGTACTTACACAGTAAGTGTAACCGATAATAATGGATGTACAAATATTCAAACCTTTGAGGTTCAGAATAAAGTCGGAGTAACAGATCTAAATAAAGAAGTAAAAATCAAAATCACTCCCAATCCATTCAAAGATGAGTTATTTATTCAATCAATGAATGGAAATATAGATAATGTAAAAATTATTGATCTTCATGGTAAAACCATAATCGAAAAGAAATCAATTCTCGATGAGAGAATTCGAATCCCTACCGAAGAGCTTAATTCCGCTTATTATATAGCGGTAATTCAATTTGCAAATGGTAATGTGATTCGAAGTGGAATTACGAAGTTGTAATAGAAAATCCAGATTTTTTTATTTTGATTGGAATTGATAGAAATAAATCCATAGTAAAGAGACGAAAAGTATTGCCTGTCTTCCAATAATTTATTTGTCATAGGAAGATCTACTCTGCAATTCCAAAAACCAGCTCGCGATCATCGAGATCAGCAGATATAACCTTTACATTAATTTTATCACCGATCTTCCATTCAACATCTGTAATACTGGAGTTGGCAGAGAGTCTATTGCCTGCCACTTCTATTTCATCGGGTATTTCTGTCATTGGAAGAACGCCTTCACATTTGGTTGCAATTAATTCAATATAGAAACCACGATCATTCATTCCGGTAATTCTGCCTTCAAAGTTTTTGCCTAAAAATCGAGACATGTATAGTACTTGATAGTATTTAGTGGAGGCGCGTTCTGCTTCATTGGCTTTCTTCTCTTGCGTTGATATATGTCTGCATTGAGCATCCAGAGCATCTAACCTGTAACGCTTTTCAGCTTGAAGATTATCATATAATATTCTATGCACAATAAGGTCAGAGTATCTTCTTATTGGAGAAGTAAAGTGTGTATAATATTCGAATGCCAGTCCATAGTGTCCTATATTTTCTGGACTGTAGGCAGCTTTCGCCATTGTTCGAATTGCTAAAGGCTGCAAAATTTGATAATCCGGATTTTGTCTAACAATGTCTGCAAGATAATTGAGAGACTTGGCAACTTTTTTAGGTGTGCTAAGATCCAACTTAACTCCCATCTCCCTAGCAAAAATCATAAAATCTTGTAATTTATCCTGATCAGGAAGATCATGAACTCTATAGACGAAAGGTACGGGAATACCTTTGTTTTTATAGGACATAAATGTTGCAACATATTTATTGGCAAGCAACATAAATTCTTCAATTAACTTATGAGCATCAAATCTTTCCTTTACATACAATTCAAGAGGTTGTCCTTGTTCATCCAACTTAAATCTCACTTCATCACTTTCAAAATCTATGGCGCCGTTCTTTAATCTTTCAACTCGAATTTTTTTTGCAAGATTATTAAGAAGGTCGAGATCTTTTTTTATAGGATCTTTTTTGCCTTCTATGATTTTTTGAACTTCTTCATACGCAAATCTTCTTTGTGAATGAATGATTGTTCTTCCAATCCAATGTTTCTTTAATGTTAAATTCTCATCAAATGTAAAGACAACAGCAAAAGTGAGCTTGTCTTCCTTCGGTCTTAGCGAACATAATTCATTAGATAGCCTTTCCGGTAACATAGGGATAACTCTGTCAACAAGATATACTGAATTTCCTCTGCGTAAAGCTTCTTTGTCCAAAGCAGAATCAGGTTTGACATAATAACTTACATCGGCAATGTGTACTCCTACTTCAAATGTGCCATCAGAATTCTTTTGGATGGATAATGCATCATCAAAGTCTTTGGCATCAACGGGGTCAATGGTAAATGTCGTCACCTTTCTAAAATCTTTTCTATGTTTTAGATCTTTTACTTCTTCATCGATATTTTCAGATTCAACTAGTACTTCTTGCGGAAAGCGCAATGGGAAACCACTTTCAGCAATAATACTAAGCATTTCCATATCAGTGGTTTTTTCGCGCCCAAGGTTTTCTGTAATGATACCCATCATCAAGTCACTTGGCCTTTCTTTCCACTTTGATATTTCAACAACTACGCGATCAAAATCATGCAGTTTTAAATCTGTGTTTTTCTTTACCGTTATTTCTAAAACCTGAGGATATTCATCGACTATTACAATTTCGTGATTCTTATAGGATCTATACACTCCAACGAATTGTGTCTTGCTTCTTGTAATAACTTTATGAACAACACCTTCAGGTTTATTCATATAAAGACGTATCAACCTCACTTGAACATAGTCACCATCCATAGCACCATTAAGGTTCTTGGCACTAACGAATATATCACGACTCAGTCCTTTGCATAATATATACGCAAAACCGGCTCTTGCCATATCGACTGTTCCTTCCAGTAATTCTTCGGATTGTTTCTTTCCGGATGCAACAAGACCTTTGTAGACCCATTTTCCAGGGCTTACTTTCTCCAGTAACTTTTTCTTTTCTAATTGATTTAGAAGATTCTCAAGGTCACCGATTTTCTCAAGTTGGAGCTTTCTTTTAATAGCACTCAGACCATAAGCTTTATCTGAATGAGTTGCAAAAAACTTTAATATCTGATTAGAATTGAGGAGGGAGACGCTTTTCTTTTTGCGTTTTTTCATAGCTTAGTATAACAATATTGCTAAAAAAAAGTTCTAATATTGCAAAATTATGAATCGTCTGTTATATCAATATTACATTGCTTTCTCTTTGATTGGTTTATCTGCTATCGTTTCTTCGTGCAGGCAAAATGATAAATTTCTAACACTTGACAGGTGTATAAGCAATATGGAACAATTAAGCAATCTGGATATCCATAGAATGGAATGCGTTGACTTCTGGGATTTTGAAAGAAATGATTACAAGATCATTAGTACAGACAGCAATTATTATGAATTTAATACGGTTCAGGGTTTATTATTAAAAACTGATGATTCTCTAAGGCTTCATAAATTTAGCAATGCTGAGATTTCACGGCAGGTAAGATTTATTATTGATAGTTTAAAAATTGTTTCATTGAGTTCTGATCCTGTAATGAAAATATCCAAGGCAGAATTTTTGATGAGCAATATTAATGTTAAGCAACTTTGGAAAATTTGCTTCAATGAAAAATCCAATGAAACAATAGATAATCTTACAGGTCAAATTCAATATGGATGTGCAGTAAACAGGTTTTCTAAATATTTATATGTAACCTCTGATCGTTCTCAGGTTAACCGCAATTGCTATAGATTTTTTAAATACCGGAATTATTATTTCCAAATTTGTGGCATTGATGTTGATGACCTTGATAAAGGGTAATTCAATTACGAATTAGAAATTAAAAATTAAGGATTAAAAATTACTCATCTCTAATCCTTAATTCCTAAGCTCAATTTCTTTAATAGCTAAAGGCGTTTTAGTTGTTCATCTCGATGACAGGACTTGCTTCTTTATCAGAACAAAGTACTACCATAAGGTTACTCACTATTCTTGACTTTTCTTTTTCATCAAAAGTGGCGATGCCTTTTTCTTTTAATTGTTTTAATGCGCCATCAACCATTCCTACAGCTCCTTCAACAATTTTATATCTTGCGGAAACAATCGCTTCTGCCTGTTGGCGTTTTAGCATTGCAGCTGCAATTTCAGGAGCATATGCAAGATACCCTATTCGTGCTTCCATGACTTCAATTCCGGCAATATTTAAACGTTCCTGCAACTCATTTTCCAATGTTTCATTGACTTCATTGCTTGAAGCTCGGAGTGTAATTTCATCATGATCATCTATATGATCATAAGCAAATTGATTGGCAAGTTTTCTAACAGCTGCATCAGATTGAATTTTTACAAATTCGTGTAGATGATCGACTTCAAATAAGGCCTTATAAGTTTCTTTAACTTTCCAGACAAGAATAACGCTAATCTGGATTGGATTGCCTCTTTTATCATTGACCTTCATTCTTTCACTGTCAAAATTGTTAGCTCTTAATGAAATTGCTTTTGCAACATTCAAGGGATTTATCCAATAAAATCCTTCAGATTTTATAGTTCCGTTGTATTTGCCAAAGAGGACTAATGCCTTTGCAGAGTTGGGATTTACAATTACAAACCCGAGAATTAATATGGTAAAGACGATTCCTGATACAATCCAAAAAATCGGATTATGATATAGAAATGCGGCAAGTGGAAGGATTAATACAATTAATAGTATTGGCCATCCGGAGATTGGAGTAATAATTTTTTCTTCCATAAGATTCGTTTTAATACCTAAATAACAGAAGGTCAGTCAACGAAGTTCTAAGAAACAGTTAAAGTCGACGAATCCCTAAAATAAACCGATGAATTCAAGAAATGATAAAAAATTAACCTTGAGGTTTAATTTCTTTCTTCTTTGCACTATTGTCTAGATCTATTTTTTCCGGAGATACATATTTTTTTCCGCCGAGTTTCAGTAGCTCTCCTTCCGCCGCAATGTAAGGAAGAGTATTCCAATACCCTGATTCCTTAATTTTTGTGAAGGCTATTAATGCTTTATCTTTTTTATTATCCAGAAGATTTTTGACACCAACGGCATACATTTTCACCAACCAGATATTGGCTTCTTCGGAATTAGTAGGTTTGAAATTTATATCGACCAGATTCGACTCACTAATTGATCCTTTGTAATATTTAAGAGCATCCAGGTAGTGTTTAGATGAAGGGAGGATCTGCATATTCTCACTTAGGTTTTTCAGGATGTCTTGAGCATCCTGAGTTCTTCCTGATCTGCTGTAACAAGAATATTGCCAGTAATATGATCTTGCCCATAAGTCACTGTTGGTTGAAAAATCACCACACACTTCAAAAAACTTATCGGCACTGCTATAGTCCTGATTGCAATGAAATGCTATTGCCATTAATAAATAATTGCGATAAGACAAAGTCATTCCGGCAATTGAATCTTCAACCGGCATGCCTGTTAATCCTGTTGCAAGAGTTGCTTTTTCCATTTTTTGTCCGGCTTTCCAAAAATCATCTATGCTTTCTGTAATTTGTCTGCTACGCAACAAATTCTCACCTCTGTAAAGATAGAAATCAGGTACGTCAGGAAACTTATTCATTCCCTTTGTTAATATATCAATTGCATTTTCAATTTTACCCGCTTCGGAATAAGCTTTTGCAAAATTTAAGTATGATTTAGGATCTTCTATTTTAGAAAGATATGCAATTCTCATATCATCTACTTTTTTCTTTCTTGCAGCCCATACAGTGTCGTGATCTTTCCAGTATAGCAGTTTTTCACCTTCCATAGTTACTGCTAATGCTTCTGTTTCTTTTAATTCGGAATCAGGGGTAGAAGATATTTCTTTTTGAGTTTTGTCATTTTTACAAGAACTAATAATTATTAGACTTGCAAATAGTAAAACAATTGAATTGTATTTTTTCACTATGAATTTATTTGAATACAAAATTGAATAGATTTAACTATATTATGAAATTTAGAATCGGAATTAACAAATGTTTAATGAGAACAGCAAATACCAGATTATTAAGGCAAAGTGAGCAAATTAATTGATTCTTGATTCTGTCGGACTTTTAACCAGACCCATTTGATTATATAGTTAAGCTTTCATCTATGATTCTTGCAGAATTTCTCTGCGAGCTATAATTCAAATTTAGATTTTCACACTTTGTCTTGCCAATAATTTCCATTTACAAGATTTCTTTTTCCATACTTGCATAACATGAAGATTTAAACTGATTTCTTTTCCCTGGAGTATTACATTATGCCTGGCATAATATCTAACGACACAAGTATTTCCATTTTTTTCGGTAGTGATTTTATCAATCTCAATCGACTTATATATGAGATGCCCTGAAGCATTATTATTAATGAGTGTTGATTTATCTTCAATCCACAGATTAGAATGACCATAACTAAGATTCTTATCCAATATCTTATCAAGAATATCTGCTTCACGATGAATTAGAGCTTGATTTAATTCCAGTACGGCTTTCTCAGGTTTCCATTTTCTGGCATTGCCTTCCAGGCTGATTAACAGGAATAAAAAGATTGTCAAAATATTTTTCATTTTCGAAGTAATTTTCTAAAGTTTAATATAGATGTATAGGAAAGAGGTTGCGAAATGTTATCTTTAATTATCTGTGGAACATTTGATTCCTGTTTCGATAGCGGATTTATTCTGTAGGGTATAAATTCGTAAAAAACATCCAGATGATATTTGCGTAACAGACTTTTATGTCGGTGTAAGTTTAAAATTTCGATTAATAATTCGTCAGACCAGAAATGCCTGAAGTAATTGATAAGATGAAGAAATGCTTCCAGATCATTTTTATCTTTCATTGTTTGGCAACAATAAATTGCAATCTTATTGAAACTGTTATAATCCAGGCATGAAGTAAGATTTTTTACATCGATTTCTTCAGTAAAAAGTGATTCATCTATAAGAATTTTGATGAGCCTGAATGCTGAAATAGAATCTTTGAAATTATGTATACTGGTAATTAGAATTTCGAGTTGATTGTTATTATATAATTCCAATACTATTTTTTTGAAAGCCGGTAATTCAGAATAAAGCGATGGCGGTATAGAAGCAAGAGCTTTGTGTAAAGCCATTTTCTCAAAACCAGGTAAGCCATGAGATGTTGACTGATAATCTATTTTCGTATTAGAGAGAATTTCAAGGAGTGATGTGTGAAAAGATGTAGAATATTGATAATCGGAATATTGAAGCAATGCTCCTGTTATTTTAAATTTTAGCTTTCCTTTTAATTGAGAATGTAGATCGAGAATTCGTTCGATAGGAATAAACTGTTTTGAACTATAAATAACAGGAATTAGGCTTTCCAATTGTTTATCATTCCATTGTTGAACATTTTCCAATAATACAGAAAAAGTCTTTTCAGGGTCTTTTTTAAGCTGCAATGCAAATAAGAATGCAAATTTTTTTACAGTGGAAAATGAGACAAGAATTGAAGTCTGGGGATGTAAATATTCCCATTCCTTATTTTGAGAAAGTATAAAGAACTCAGGCTCATAAAAAATGTCAAGAATCGGAATAGCCAGATCATGGTTTTTGTCGGCAATTTCAATGAGTGGAACGATTAGGTTAACAGGAATTGTTTGGGATTTTTGAAGGGCGATTCTGACATATTCAAATAGTAAGGAATCCAGACTATTTTGACAAGCCATCCTCAGCAATTTGTCATATTCCAGCCGTATATGACCGATCGGTTGTTGAATAGGATTGCCTAGGTATTTATGAGAAATAGCTCCTTTTTTGATAAGAGCTAGCATTGATAGCTTTTTGGCTTTCTCTTCAATATTCCCACTTTGGGATATTTTTTCCCATTCTGCAAGGAAGTCAAAATTTAATTGTTGATTTTTAAGCATCATTAACAAAATTGACTTGTTTTTAGGAAGATCGGCATTGGACTAGCGAGTCTGAAAATATATCTTTGCGGCAAATTAGAAATATTAATAATATGGCAAATATCGGTCGAGTAAGTCAGATCATCGGTCCAGTAGTGGACGTTTCTTTTAGCGGGGTTAATTCCAAGCTTCCTGAAATTTACAATGCATTGTGTATTAAGCGTCAAGGAAAGGAAGATCTAATCCTTGAGGTTCAACAGCATTTAGGAGAAGATAGTATTCGTGCTATTGCAATGGATTCTACAGATGGACTTACAAGAGGTGCTGAGGTTATTGACATGAATGAAACGATATCAATGCCTGTTGGAGAAGACATAAACGGAAGGCTATTTAATGTGGTTGGAGAACCAATTGATGGTTTGGGCCCCGTTTCAAGGAAGAATACTTATTCTATTCATAGAAAGCCACCTACTTATGAGGACTTATCGACTGAAACAGAGGTTTTATATACCGGTATTAAGGTTATTGACCTTATAGAGCCATATGCAAAAGGTGGAAAAATTGGACTTTTCGGAGGTGCAGGAGTTGGAAAGACTGTATTGATCCAGGAGTTGATTAACAATATTGCAAAGGGATACGGTGGTGTATCCGTATTTGCAGGAGTAGGAGAGCGAACCCGTGAAGGAAATGACCTTCTTAGAGAAATGATCGAGGCTGGCATTATTAAGTATGGTGATAAATTCAAGCACTCAATGGAAGAAGGAGGCTGGGATCTAAATTCAGTTGATATGGAAGGATTAAAAGATTCACAGGCTACTTTTATTTTTGGTCAAATGAATGAACCTCCGGGCGCAAGAGCGAGAGTTGCACTTTCAGGACTTACAATTGCAGAATACTTCCGTGATGGGGACATGAACGATCCTGCAGGCGGAAAAGATATATTATTCTTTATTGATAACATTTTCCGTTTTACGCAAGCAGGTTCTGAAGTTTCTGCCTTATTAGGTCGTATGCCTTCAGCGGTAGGATATCAACCTACTCTTGCTACTGAGATGGGTGTAATGCAAGAAAGAATTACATCCACGAAGCGTGGATCCATTACTTCGGTTCAGGCGGTTTATGTTCCTGCGGATGACTTGACAGACCCGGCGCCGGCAACAACATTTGCTCACCTTGATGCTACAACTGTATTAAGTAGAAAAATTGCAGCCTTAGGTATTTATCCTGCGGTGGATCCATTGGATTCAACATCAAGAATCCTTGATCCTTTAGTAATTGGAGATCTACATTATAATACTGCACAGAGAGTAAAAAATATATTACAGCGCTACAACGAATTACTTGATATTATCGCCATTCTGGGAATGGAAGAACTTTCTGAAGACGATAAATTGGTAGTTCACCGTGCAAGACGTGTTCAGAGATTTCTTTCTCAGCCTTTTCATGTTGCAGAACAATTTACAGGTATCAAAGGAGTTTTAGTTTCAATTGAAGATACTATCCGTGGATTTAATATGATTATGGATGGTGAAGTTGATGAGTATCCGGAAGCAGCATTCAATCTTGTTGGTACAATAGAAGATGCAATTGAAAAAGGAAAGAAGATTTTAGCAGAAGCAAATTCATAACATCAATGAAAATCAATATTCTTACTCCTGAAAAAAATCTTTTTGAGGGATCAGCTAAATCTGTTATCCTTCCGGGGCTTGGAGGTCAATTTGAAATCCTTGACAAACATGCTCCAATGATTGCCGCTTTAGGAAAAGGAAGTATCAATATTACAACTGAAAAAGGTGACAAGCAAAAATTTGAAATTCTTCGCGGTTTCTGTGAAGTTTTGAATAATGAAGTGAATCTGTTGGTGAGAGTATAGTTTACGCTATCTCAATGTTTATTCTTAGTTTTTTTTGTTGACATAAATCAACTATCTCAGTAGTACTGATTGATTCTTAATAAAATATTTATTAGGCAATAAGAACTCTATTTTATTGGATAAAAATCCTTTTTGCTACAACAGGACCTGACGGATCTACAATAATAATAACATAAATTCCTGTATTGTATTCAGACGTGTTCACTTCAATTAATGATTTACTGTAAGCTGTAAACTGATTGACTAATTTTTGTTCCAAACTTAATATTTGAATCCGGAAATCGCTATGGCAATAATTATGAATGAGTATTTTATCAGAATTTATTTCTGTTGAAATAGAAATGCAGTCTTCAATTGGTGAAATATTTTCAACCTGAGTGTTTTCGGTACAACCATTATTATTCTGAATTAGCTGTGCAAAAAATCGTGCAAGATTCATTTCTCTTAATCCAAAATTGTCGTAAGCATGGCAGGGATTATTGACCTGATCAATACATGAACCTTGTCCTATTAAAAAGTTATAGGGGAAATTCGTTGAAGTAAATTCATTATGTATTTGATACCCATAATTATTTTCTTGATTTAAATTACTGATAGCCCTGCTTCCATATAATTTCTTATTGTTGTTTTGAATCCCATAGCAATTATATCCATTTGTAAAACACCAGGATAGACCTTGATAAACGACACCAGAATCAATGGGCACAACAAGATCACAGGGTTGATGAAAGGAATAAATTGCGGGCTTGGGTTTATTAGAGTTATGAATTTTTAGTAAGTCATTAAGCATGGCACCATACATATTTCCGATTCCTTGAATGGTAAAATCTATTGAAGTTGGTTCAATTGATCCATCGATTGAACCAAGATCTGGTCTTGCTATGGGTTTGTTTAAGACTTTATTTACACGATAAATACAAGATGAAGTATTGGTGTTTGGAGCAGGAGCATCTGGAAGAGTATAGGTATCAGGTAATCTTTCACTTTCAGAATCTAGTAATGCAGTTCCAAGTGCTAAGAAGGACCCTGCGCTTTCACCGGATACAAATACATTGTTGACATCAATTTGATATTCTGCATTTCTGTTTATTAAAAATCTCAATGCACCTTTCGCATCTTGTACAGCTCTATAGTAAGCTCTGGACCACTCTGAACTGTCACTGGCAAATACACAAGAATAATTTTGATATACACAAGACCAGGCAGCATCATCAGAAATAAATCCTAATCTATAAGATATCGTTGCTGTTACATAACCTCTCTTCGCGAATTGTTTGCAAAGATGAACAATGTTCTGTTCGTCTTTATTTCCGGCAAGAAAAGCGCCACCATGTATAAACATGATTAATGGTTTTACATATTTTTTACTACCGTCTCCACATTTTGGCAGATAAATATTCATTTTATGATTTACAAGATCACCTGCAAAATCTATGGATGAACCATAGGTTAAATTCATGATACTATCATAAGAATATTTCGTTTCTACCCATTGCTGAGAAAATATAGTAATGGATAAAAATGAGAAGAGAAATATTCCGAGTAATCGCATAAAAAAATAATTTTTAGTAACAAGTGTAAAGATAGTACAAATAATAAGGATAATTCTAGAAAAT
>JABFRV010000002.1 GCA_013140975.1 Saprospiraceae bacterium | reverse complement strand
TCACGCAACCTAATGCAATTGCATCTAACGATGGTCCAATAACTTGTACTAAAACTTCTGTTACTTTATCTGCTCAACCTACTACTGGTGTAACTTACAACTGGTCTAATAATGCAACGACTCAGTCAGTCAATGTTACAATAGGTGGTACTTATACCGTTACGATTACGAATTCTTCAAACGGATGTACTGCAACTGCTACAACTACAGTTATTGAAAATAAAACCATTCCTTCGGTAACTGCTTCAAACAATGGTCCACTAACTTGTACTAAAACTTCTGTAACACTTTCTGCAACTCCAACTACAGAGGTTACTTACTTATGGAGTAATTCTGCTGTAACTCAAAGTATAAACATTGCAACTCCTGGTACTTACACAGTTACTATTACTGCAGCAAACGGATGTACAGGTACTGCAACAACTATCGTTACTCAAGACATCACACAACCTAATGCAATTGCATCTAATGATGGTCCAATAACTTGTACTAAAACTTCTGTTACTTTATCTGCTCAACCTACAACTGGCGTAACTTACAACTGGTCTAATAATGCAACGACTCAGTCTGTTAATGTTACAATAGGTGGTACTTATACCGTTACGATTACGAATTCTTCTAACGGATGTACCGCAACTGCTACAACTACAGTTATTGAAAATAAAACCATTCCTTCGGTAACTGCTTCAAACAATGGTCCACTCACTTGTACTAAAACTTCCGTAACGCTTTCTGCAACTCCGACTACAGGTGTAACTTACTTATGGAGTAATTCTGCTATAACTCAAACTATAAACATTGCAACTCCTGGCACTTACACAGTTACCATTACTGCAGCAAACGGATGTACAGGTACTGCTACAACTATCGTTACTCAAGACATCACACAACCAAATGCAATTGCATCTAATGATGGTCCAATAACTTGTGCTAAAACTTCTGTTACTTTATCTGCTCAACCTACTACTGGTGTAACTTACAACTGGTCTAATAATGCAACGACTCAGTCAGTCAATGTTACAATAGGTGGTACTTATACCGTTACGATTACGAATTCTACTAACGGATGTACTGCAACTGCTACAACTACAGTTATTGAAAATAAAACGATTCCTTCGGTAACTGCTTCAAACAATGGTCCACTCACTTGTACTAAAACTTCCGTAACGCTTTCTGCAACTCCAACTACAGGGGTTACTTACTTATGGAGTAATTCTGCTGTAACTCAAAGTATAAATATTGCAACTCCTGGTACTTATACAGTTACCATTACTGCAGCAAATGGATGTACAGGTACTGCTACAACTATCGTTACTCAGGACATCACGCAACCTAATGCAATTGCATCTAACGATGGTCCAATAACTTGTACTAAAACTTCTGTTACTTTATCTGCTCAACCTACTACTGGTGTAACTTACAACTGGTCTAATAATGCAACGACTCAGTCAGTCAATGTTACAATAGGTGGTACTTATACCGTTACGATTACGAATTCTTCAAACGGATGTACTGCAACTGCTACAACTACAGTTATTGAAAATAAAACCATTCCTTCGGTAACTGCTACAAATAATGGTCCGCTTACTTGTACTAAAATTTCTGTAACACTTTCTGCAACTCCGACTACAGGGGTAACTTACTTATGGAGTAATTCTGCTGTAACTCAAAGTATAAACATTACAACTCCTGGCACTTACACAGTTACTATTACTGCAGCAAACGGATGTACAGGTACTGCAACAACTATCGTTACTCAAGACATCACACAGCCAAATGCTATAGCATCTAATGATGGTCCAATTACTTGTGCTAAAACTTCTGTTACTTTATCTGCTCAACCTACTACTGGCGTAACTTACAACTGGTCTAATAATGCTACTACTCAGTCTGTTAATGTTACAGCTGGAGGAACTTACACCGTTACGATTACAAACTCTTCAAACGGATGTACCGCAACTGCTACAACTACAGTTATTGAAAATAAAACCATTCCTTCTGTAACTGCTACTAACAATGGTCCACTAACTTGTACTAAAACTTCTGTAACGCTTTCTGCAACTCCAACTACAGGGGTTACTTACTTATGGTCGAATAATGCTACCACTCAATCCAATAATGTTACAGTTCCTGGTACTTACACAGTTACTATCACTGCAGCAAACGGTTGTACAGGTACTGCAACAACTATCGTTACTCAAGACATCACACAGCCAAATGCTATAGCATCTAATGATGGTCCAATTACTTGTGCTAAAACTTCTGTTACTTTATCTGCTCAACCTACTACTGGCGTAACTTACAACTGGTCTAATAATGCTACTACTCAGTCTGTTAATGTTACAGCTGGAGGAACTTACACCGTTACGATTACAAACTCTTCAAACGGATGTACCGCAACTGCTACAACTACAGTTATTGAAAATAAAACCATTCCTTCTGTAACTGCTACTAACAATGGTCCACTAACTTGTACTAAAACTTCTGTAACGCTTTCTGCAACTCCAACTACAGGGGTTACTTACTTATGGTCGAATAATGCTACCACTCAATCCAATAATGTTACAGTTCCTGGTACTTACACAGTTACTATCACTGCAGCAAACGGTTGTACAGGTACTGCAACAACTATCGTTACTCAAGACATCACACAGCCAAATGCTATAGCATCTAATGATGGTCCAATTACTTGTGCTAAAACTTCTGTTACTTTATCTGCTCAACCTACTACTGGCGTAACTTACAACTGGTCTAATAATGCTACTACTCAGTCTGTTAATGTTACAGCAGGAGGAACTTACACCGTTACGATTACAAACTCTTCTAACGGATGTACCGCAACTGCTACAACAATAGTTACTCAAGACATCACACAGCCAAATCCAACTGCTTCAAATGATGGTCCTATAACTTGTACAAAAACCACTGTAACTCTTACAGCTCTTCCAGCTACAGACATGACTTATCGATGGTCTAATAATGCAACAACTCAAACTACTATTATTACAACTCCAGGAACTTATACTGTTACTGTTACCGGATTAAATGGCTGTACTGCAAAAGCGACAACTGTCGTTACTCAAGACAAAACTTATCCAACTGTAACAATATCAAATGATGGACCTCTGACTTGCAAGAAATTAAATGTTACATTAAGTGCTACTTCTTCATCTTTAGTAAAATATCGTTGGAGTAATGATTCAACTACTCAATCTATTAATACAGGAACTTCTGGAGTCTATACTGTTACTGTAACAGAATCAAATGGATGTACAGCTTCTTCAACAAGCTATGTAGCATGGGATATTACGAGACCAGATGTAATAGCAACAAATAACGGTCCAATAAATTGTATAAATCCATCAGTAAGAATAACTGCTTCTCCAACAACCAATGTCACATATCAATGGAGCACTAATTCAATTGCAAGAAGCACAACTGTTATTACACCAGGAACATATACTGTTACAGTAACTAATTCTAGTAATGGCTGTACTGCTAGTGCAGAAACAATAGTAACTATTGATAGCCTGACTCCTAAAGTTGTTATTCGAAGTGAAGGACCTCTTACATGCATAAAAACAAATACCATAATAAGTACAGATTTTATTCTTGATGCTAAATATCGTTGGAGTAATGATTCAACATCAAATTCAATTTCTGTCAATCAAAGTGGTACTTACACAATAACAGTTACATCGAAGAATGGATGTAATTCAACTTCAAGTATAACAATTATAGAAGATAAATCACCTCCAATCGCAATAGCTTCAAATAATGGGCCAATAAATTGTCTGAAATCAAGTGTTACATTATCTGCAGAACCTAAAACTGATGTAACTTATAAATGGAGTAATGGCTCTACATCTCAAGAATTAAATGTTACTGATGTTGGCACTTATACTGTAACCGTTACTAACATTAATAATGGATGTACTTCTACTGCTATAACATCAGTAACAAAGGACAATTCTGTATTAAATTTAATTCTTTTAAATAAAGGTTCAATAAATTGCATTAATACTTCATCCACTCTCACTGCGCAAGCTACACCAGGAGTTAAATTCTTATGGAATACATCGGCTGTAACAGAATCAATAATTGTTACATCGGGAGGAACATTTACAGTAACTGTAACAGATTCAAGTGGATGTAGCGAAACCGCATCAACAACAGTTATTGAAAACTTAACGAAGCCGAGTGCAATTGCAAGTAATGATGGTCCAATTACTTGCCAAAAAACATCCGTAACCTTAATTGCTTTACCAGATACTGGAGTAACATATCTTTGGAACACAGGAGAAACAACACAAACACTGACAACCAAAAAGAAAGGTACTTATACTGTAACGGTAACGAATTTAGAAAATGGTTGTGATTCAATAGTTTCAACAGAAGTAATTGATTTAAATTATACTGCCATAGGAGATTATGTATGGGAAGATATGAACGGAAATGGAAGACAAGATTCTGGTGAGCCTGGTATTAATGATGTTTTGGTAACATTACTAAATGATACTGGTAGAGTAATAGAAACACAATTGACAAGAACTGGCGGTCCGGGAGGCAATTCTGGTTTCTATAAATTTCTAAATGTTTCTCCTGGAAACTATTCTGTAAAGTTTACTTTACCTCTTGGTTATAAATTTACGAAACAAGATTATACACCAAATGATTCCAGAGATAGTGACCCGGATCCGATTACAGGTAATACAAAAGTATATATCGTTATTGACTGTGAAGAATTCACATCAATAGATGCAGGAATTGTAAAAGCTGTATCAATTGGTGATTTTGTTTGGGATGATACAAATGGAAATGGAAGACAAGATTTCGGTGAACCAGGAATAAACAATGTTGTAGTTAAGCTTCGAGATACTAGAGGGAAGGTTCTTGCATCAACATTAACTCGTACTAAAAACAATGAACAAGGATATTATGAATTTACTGAACTTGACCCGGGTGACTATATAATTAATTTTACAAAACCGGCTCAATATTCAGCAACACTACCAAACGCTGTTGGATCAAATGATATTAATGATAGTGATGCTGATCCATTTACAGGAAGTACCACTCTTATACAATTGAAGAGTGGCGATATCAATACAAGTATAGATGCAGGTTTTTTCAATGGTTGTTCAATCGGTAATTATGTGTGGTTAGATGATACTAACGGTGTCAATAATGGTGTACAAGATGCAAATGAGCCGGGGGTAAACAATATTGAACTTGCACTTTTAGATCAAAATAGAAATATATTAAGCACAACTATAACTGCAAATAATCCAGTGACAGGAGAGGCAGGATATTATCAATTTACTAATTTAATACCTGGAAACTATTATGTAAAATTCTTAGTTGATACTATTCAGGGATATATTCTTACAGCTCATAATTCTCCAAATGCTACCAGTGCAACAAACAGTGATTTCGATCCTTTAACAAGAACGACAGCTTTAATAAATCTGGTTGGAGGTCAATCTAATCAGGACATTGATGCAGGAGTAATTTATGGTCCAGTTCCTTTAGAGTGGTTAGGTTTTACAGCAACTTATAATGGCACATTCGTTGAATTAGATTGGCAAACAGGGCTAGAATTTAATACAGATAAATTCATTATCGAAAGAAAATCACCAGGACAAAAGAATTACTCTGCAATAGGCGAAGTAAAGTCTAAAAATAATATAAACGTAATTAATGACTATCATTCTGATGACTTCGATGTTCAAACGAGTGGAATTTATTATTATCGTATTAAGCAAATCGATTTTGATAAGTCGTATACTTATAGTCCAGAACGATCGGTAAACATTAAAAAATCAGAAAAATTTAATTTAAATATATATCCAGATCCTGCTAAAGATTACCTGAACGTAAAATTCAACTTAGATGAATCATCTTTAGTCGAAATGAAAATATTCAATGAAGAAGGTAAAAATGTATTTACAGTTCCTGAATTAAAGTATTATAAAGCTGGCAGTTATTTAGAAACAATAGATATAAGCTTCTTGACTTACGGCCAATACTATATTGAAATAAAAACGAATAATAATCAGGTTGTTCAAAATTTTCTTAAAGTAAAATAATTTTATTTGAATGAAAACAACGAGTTGAAATTCTTAAAATTAGGTGGAATGAACTTCGAAAAAATAAAACTAAGTAGGTATTAAAAAGAAATTTTTTAAGCAATATATATTGCTAAATTATTAAGTACAGCTATTTATCAATGCCAGAATTTTTTCTCCAATTGATTAACTTTTCTAATCCTTCTTCAAGTGAATATTTATATCTAAAGTTAAGTTCTGTTTCTGACTTAAGACGTGAACCAATTCTATTTTGGACAAATTGTCTGGCATCGTCTTCCGAATATGGTACGTACTTAACGAGTAATGAAGAATTTTTCAATTGCAAGATCTTGTCACAAAGTTCCCTAATGCTAGTCTGTACTTCTGTGCCAACATTATAAAAACCATATTTTACATCTGAAAAAATACAAGCTACATTGCAACGCGCTACATCTTCAACATAAATGAAGTCATAAGCCTGAGAACCATCTCCATTAATTATAGGCTGTTCATTCAATGAAATTTTATTGAGCATTATAGGTATAACTCCTGTATATGCCGCATGTTGATCTTGTCCCGGACCATAAACATTCATATAACGAAGCCCAACTACTTCAAGACCATATCGATCATTATAGGCTGTACACATTGCTTCGCCGGCTATCTTAGTAGAACCATAAAAGTTTTTATTATTAAAAGGATGGTCTTCCGTCATTGGAACTTCAATTGCATCCCCATAAACTGAAGCAGAAGATGAATAAACGAGTTTTTTTACCTTGTTATTAACACAAGCTTCTAAAACATTAAAAGTACCAGCTATATTCACTTCAAAAGCAGTTCTTGGAAAGTCTTTGCAATGTAGCAACCACATTGCGGCTAAATGAAAAACATAATCGACACCTTCCATTGCCTTATTCAGAATATCTAAATCTCTAATATCACCTCCAAAAGGAAATATCACACAGCGGGGATCCTCAAGACTCTTCTGTAAATTATCTAATTTTCCACGAGTGAAATTATCGTAAACTATTACAGATTTAACCGGATGCTTAAGCAATTCAGAAACTACGAATCCGCCAATAAATCCTGCCCCTCCTATTACAAGGCATTTTGAGTCTTTTAATTCCATATGTTGATAATCAAGTCTCAAAAATACAGCTAATACACATATAAAAAACAATAATTTATTACTTCTTTTTTAGTTCGTAAATTTGAACCAATTTAGACAATAATTGTCCTTATTGTGATAGTCAAAACGATTCTATTGAAGTTGACTTGAAACCAAACATTAATAATATAATAATAACTTTAGAAATGAGTTTTAGAATTGAAAAAGACACTATGGGTTCGGTTAATGTTCCTGAAAATGCTTATTGGGGTGCTCAAACACAACGTTCAATTGAGAACTTTAAAATTGCAAAAGATATTAATCGAATGCCCATTGAAATTATTCATGCATTCGCTTATGTTAAGAAAGCCGCAGCGATAACAAATTTTGAAGCTGATATTCTTAGCAAAGAATCTTGCGAATTAATATCAAAAGTGTGTGATGAAATTCTTGATAATAAACTCAATGATCAATTTCCATTGGTAGTCTGGCAAACAGGTTCCGGTACTCAATCCAATATGAATGCCAATGAAGTGATCGCCTATAGAGCTCATGTAATAAATGGAGGGAAATTATCCGATGATAAAAAAATAATCCACCCTAACGACGATGTGAATAAATCACAATCATCCAATGATACTTTCCCTACAGCAATGCACATTGCAGCTTATAAAATTCTTGTAGAATGTACCATTCCAGGCTTGAAAAAATTAAGAGATACCCTCGATGTAAAGTCAAAAGAATTTATGAGAGTTGTAAAAATTGGTAGAACACATCTTATGGATGCTACCCCACTTACATTGGGACAAGAAATCTCAGGTTATGTTGCACAGTTATCTTATGGAATAAAGGCAATAGAAAATACATTATCACATCTTTCAGAATTAGCACTTGGTGGTACAGCAGTAGGTACAGGTATTAATACACCTCCAAATTATTCTGTTAATGTTGCAAATAACATTGCCATGCTAACAAAACTTCCATTTAAGACAGCTCCCAATAAATTTGAATCTCTTGCTGCACATGATGCAATCGTCGAAGCTCATGGCGCATTAAAGACTGTCGCTTGCTCATTAATGAAAATTGCAAATGATGTTCGCATGCTTGCTTCAGGTCCTAGATGTGGTATTGGAGAAATTTTTATTCCTGATAACGAACCCGGCTCTTCAATTATGCCGGGAAAAGTGAATCCCACGCAATGCGAAGCTTTAACTATGGTTGCTGCTCAGGTACTTGGAAATGATGTAGCAATAAATATAGGTGGTGCAACTGGGCATTTTGAATTAAATGTTTTTAAGCCAATGATGATTTACAATTTTATTCACAGTGCAAAGTTAATTGGTGAAGCTTGTGTTTCATTTAATGATAAGTGTGCAATTGGATTAGAACCATTACATGAGAATATTAAGAAAAATCTAGACAATTCTTTAATGCTTGTAACAGCATTAAATACAAAAATAGGATATTATAAATCTGCTGAAATTGCTCAAACTGCTCACAAAACCGGTAAAACATTAAAAGAAACTGCAATTTCTTTAGGATATCTTACTTCAGAACAATTCGATGAGTGGGTTATTCCAGAATCAATGGTTAATCTTCAATAACAATTGAATAATCAGAATTACAAACCTCATTTAATTTATTAACAAGAATATTTACAATTGGATGTAAGATAATAATTCATCTATGCAACAATTTTTTAAGAACGTACTAGACAATGGTTTAACTGTAATTACAGTTCCTAATAATTTGACAAATTTAGTTTGCGTTTGTGTTCTTTACAAAGTTGGTTCGCGTGATGAAAATTCAAATAAAACAGGTATAGCACATTTATTTGAACATCTAATGTTTTCCAATTGTGGTAAAAACATTGATTTTGATGACTTAATTCAAAATGCTGGTGGTGACTGTAACGCATTTACTACGACTGATACAACGCAATATTATAATGTTGCGCCTGCCTCTCAAATAAATTTACTTTTACAACTCGAAGCTTCTAGAATGAATGGTTTTAAGGTCACTAAAACAGACTTTGAAGTCCAGCAAAAAGTAGTAATTGAAGAATTTAGTGAACACTATCTTAATAATCCTTATGGAATGTTTTCACATCAATTAATGCCTTTGGCATACAAAACTCACCCTTATCAATGGCCCGTTATTGGAAAAAGCAAAGAGCAATTATCCGAATTAAAATTAAACGATATAGAAAAATTCTATTCTGAATACTATTGTCCTGCAAATGCAATATTGGTAATTTCAGGTAATTTTGACAATAACATCACTTCCCATCTTATTAAAAACTACTTTGAAAAAATACCTTCAGGTACACCTAACTCGAACAATTTTATTTCTGAACCCACGCAAGATTCAAAAAGAGTTTTATCTGTTAGTGGAAATTATCCTGAAGAAGCTCTGTATATAGCATTTCATGCAAGTAACCGCAAACACAAAGATTTTTATGCCCTTGATTTTGCTACAGATATTCTTGCCGAAGGAAAATCATCTTTATTATACAGTCGTCTTAAAAAAGAAAATATGCTATTTTCTTCTATAGATTGCTACTTAACTTCAACTTATGATCCTGGTTTAATCATAATTGAAGGCAAAATAATGAAAGACCGCAAAATAGAAGAAGGACTATTCGCTCTTGAAAACATTCTAATTGAGTTAAAACAAAATCCGATTTCGAACAATATTTATCAAAAGTATTTGAATAAGAATGAAAGTGCTTTTATTTCTTCGCAAATAGGAGTTATTAATCAAGCCCTTAATTTTTCATATTCGGAATTTTTAGGTGACCCCAACCTCGTAAATACTGAGCTTGAAAATTACAAATCAATAACTTGCTCAGATATCCAAAATGTATTTAATAAATACTTTAATTTCGATTCCGCGAATTACTTAATTTATTCGAATTAAATCTACTTCTATGGGCATCAAAAATGCCAATTACATTGAACTATACCTTCGCCTTTTAAATATACTCAACTTTCAATAGTTAATATTATAATAAGTCTTACTTTTGGTAAACTTTTATCAAATGCAACGGCGAAATTTATTTAAATACTTAGGAGCATCGGCTTTAGGCTTAAGCACTTCCGGCTCTATTTTAAAAGCAATGGAGAAAGAATATACAGGAAGTCTTGCTTTTTTAAAGGAGCTATCAGGACTCAAAGACGATGATTTCTGGGCTGGAATTCGCTCTGCATATTCTGTTAATCCAACAATGATAAATCTTAATAATGGTGGTGTTGCTCCATCTCCAAGAGTTGTGCAAGAAGCGTTAGATTATTATAATAGAATGTGCAATGACGGACCTTCATATTACATGTGGAGAGTTTTAGATGGCGGACGAGAACCAATGCGAAAGAATATGGCAGAAATCGCAGGTTGCGATATGGAAGAATTGGCTTTCAATCGTAATTCATCGGAAGCACTTGAAACAATCATTTTTGGCCTTCGACTTAACAAAGGGGATGAGGTTGTCCTAACAAAACAAGATTATCCCAATATGATTAACGCTTGGAAACAAAGAGAAAAACGAGATGGCATTGTTTTAAAATGGATTAACTTTGATTTTCCAATTGAAGATAAAAAGAAAATTATTGATGCTTTTTCTGCACAATTTACACCAAGAACAAAGGTCGTTCATATTACACATGCAATCAATTGGAATGGCCAACTTCTACCAGCAAGAGAAATTGCAGATGTTGCAAGAAAAAATGGTATTGAAGTTTTAGTAGATGCCGCTCATTCATTCGCTCATTTTCCATACAAAATTAAAGATCTTAATTGTGATTATTTTGGAACCAGTCTACATAAATGGCTTAGTGCTCCAATCGGAAGTGGGTTACTTTATGTTCGTAAAGAAAAAATTAAAAATCTTTATCCACTTCTTGCCTCTGCAGATTCTGAAAGCACTGATATAAGAAAATTCGAAAGTTTAGGCACAAGATCATTGGCAATTGAACAAGCCATCGCTAATGCAATCGATTTTTACAGAATGATAGGTCCTGAAAGAAAATTTGATCGCCTCTTTGAATTAAAGACGTATTGGACAAATAAAGTTATACAACATCCGAAAGTAAAAATTACTTCTCCTCTTTCCAAAGAATTTAGTGGCGCAATTGCTAATGTTAGCGTATTAGGAAAAAAACCGAATGAACTAGCCGACTTCATTTATAACGACAATCGAATTCATTCAGTGGCAATTAACTGGGAAAATATAAATAGCGTGAGAATTACACCCAATGTGTATACTTCCCTTAATGATCTAGATAAATTAGTAGAATCTATTTTAAAATTGGCTGACACAAAAGACTAGTTCATAATTATTATTTTTTACTAGTTTTCGTGATATTAGCCAATCTATATATTACATTTATTTTACTCATACGATTAAAACTTAGTATTCCAAATTGAGTTTTGGAAATTTTTATTAGATGAATTTAGTTTTTGTAAATCGCAATTGTATTTATTTTATAATCGGTCCCAACCATTTTCTCGCAGTTGCAATATCCCAACCCTTTCTTTTAGCATAATCAGAAACCTGATCATCCTCTATTTCAGATATTCCAAAGTACTTGGATTCAGGATGAGAAAAATACCAACCACTCACTGAAGCGGCAGGATACATTGCTTTGCTTTCTGTAAGTTTGATACCTATCTCATTTTCTACATCCAGTAATTTCCATAAAGAATCTTTTTCTGTATGTTCAGGGCATGCCGGATACCCGGGAGCTGGTCTTATTCCAATATATTTTTCTGCAATTAGTTCATTGTTACTTAAATTCTCATTTTTTTGATAAGCCCATATTTTAGTCCTCACTATGTAATGTAAATATTCTGCTGCAGCTTCAGCAAGTCGATCTGCAATTGCCTTAACCATTATCGCGGAATAATCATCATGTTTTTTCTCAAAGGAAGCAACCAATTCATCAGCATTAAATCCTGCTGACACTGCAAAAGCACCTAAATAATCTATTATTCCACTATTATAAGGAGCAATAAAATCACTTAGACATAAATTTGCCTGTCCTTCTGCTTTTTTAACTTGTTGTCTTAGATGATATAACTTCATAAATTCTTGATTGTCCTTATCCAATAGAATTATATCATCATCTTTAGATTGAGCTGGAAATATTCCAACAATACCCCTTGCCGCTATTGAATTGTTAGATATAATTTCATTTAACATTTGATTCGCATCATTATATAATTTTAGAGCTTCCTCTCCTACAATTTCATCATCTAAAATTTGTGGAAAACGGCCGGCTAATTCCCACGATAAAAAGAAAGGAGTCCAATCAATATAATTTAGAAGAGTCCGTAATTCGAAATCAATTTTTTGAATGCCTAATTCAGCAGGCTTAATAGGGTTGTAAGAAGTCCATTGAATAACATATTTATTTTTTCTTGCCTCATTCAAATCTAATTTTTCTTTCGTGATATTTCTATTCTGCCGCTGGACTCTAACTTGTTCATAATCATTTTTTATAGCATCAAGATAACTATCTCTAGATTGAATATCATCACTTAATAAATTAGAAACTACAGTAACAGCTCTTGATGCATCTAACACATGAATTACTGGGCAATCATACTCGGGTTCAACTTTTAAGGCTGTATGCAATTTAGAAGTAGTAGCACCTCCAATAAGAAGAGGAATTTTAAAATTCCTTTTTTTCATTTCAGTTGCTACATTTACCATTTCATCCAGAGAAGGAGTAATCAACCCACTTAGTCCAATAACATCAGCATTAATTTTTTTGGCTTCCTCAAGAATTCTATCACAACTTACCATAACTCCCATATCATAAATCTCATAATTATTACAAGCTAGGACAACTCCTACTATATTTTTACCAATATCGTGAACATCTCCTTTTACTGTTGCTAACAATATTTTTCCTTTTGCTTTTGCTTTTTCAGTGCTATTCAATTCCATATACGGCAATAAATAAGCCACTGCCTGCTTCATAACCCGAGCACTTTTTACAACTTGAGGAAGAAACATTTTTCCTGAACCAAACAAATCACCGACAACATTCATTCCATCCATCAATGGTCCTTCAATAACTTTTATAGGAGAGTTTAACTCAATTCTTGCTTCTTCAACATCTGTCTCTATATATTCTGTAATTCCTTTTACCAATGAATATGTTAATCTGGCTCTTACATCTTTTGTTCTCCATTCTTCAATCTCTTTGCTTTCAGTTTTGCCTTTTGACTTTACAGATTCTGCAAAAGTTGTTAACCTTTCAGTCGCATCAGGTCTTCGATTAAATAGAACATCCTCAACCAACAGAAGTAGATCTGCTGGAATATCTGAATAAACATCAATCATACCAGCATTGACAATTCCCATATCCATCCCTGCTTGAATCGCATGATATAAAAATGCTGAATGCATTGCCTGACGTACAGTTTCATTTCCTCTGAATGAAAATGAAAGATTACTAACTCCTCCACTAATCTTTGCTCCTGGACATTTTTCTTTTATAAGCTTGCAGGCGTTTATAAAATTAATGGCATAATTATTATGTTCTTCAATACCTGTTGCAACTGCAAATATGTTAGGGTCAAAAATTATATCATAAGGTTGAAAACCAATATCATGAACAAGTATGTTATATGCTCTTTCACAAATTTCAACTTTTCTTTCAATAGTATCAGCTTGCCCAATTTCATCAAATGCCATTACGACTGCAGCAGCTCCATACTTTCGTATTTTTCTGGCCTGACTCTTAAAAATTTCTTCTCCTTCTTTTAAGGAAATAGAATTTACAATAGATTTACCCTGCAAGCATTTTAATCCACTTTCTATCACCTCCCACTTGGATGAATCTACCATGACTGGTACTTTTATAATATCAGGTTCGGAACTTATATAATTCAAGTATTCTTTCATGGCCTTAACACCATCAAGAAGTCCTTCATCCATGTTGACATCAATTATCTGTGCTCCAGCATCAACCTGTTGTTTAGCAACCGTAATTGCTTCATTCATTTTATTTCCAAGAATTAATTTAGCAAATGCCTTAGATCCTGTAACATTTGTTCTTTCTCCAACATTTACAAAATTTAATTCAGGTCTGAATTCAAACATTTCCAATCCTGATAATCGGGTATTCTGATTTTTCTGCTTAGGCTTTCTAGGTTCTATTCCTTTCACTGCATTCGCCATGAGCTGAATATGACCTGGAGTTGTACCACAACATCCACCAACTATATTAACATATCCGGATGAAGCAAAATTTCTGATATACTCCTTCATTTCTTCCGGCGTCTGGTCATAACTTCCTAATTCATTGGGCAAACCTGCATTTGGATATGCACTAATTTTACATTCTGCAATTTTATCCAATGCTTGCAAATGTGGCTTCATTTCTTTCGCACCTAATGCACAATTTAATCCAATGGAAAATAAAGGAACATGTGTCATTGAAACATAAAATGCTTCTACCGTTTGTCCACTTAATGTCCTGCCACTTGCATCTGTAATAGTTCCTGAAATCATTAAAGGCAATCGATACCCAAGTTTATCAAATAAATCTTCTATAGCATAAATTGCCGCTTTCGCATTTAAAGTGTCAAATATCGTTTCTATCAATAATATATCGCTTCCTCCGTCTACCAATCCTTTTGCTTGTTCGTAGTATGCATCCTTCAGGTCATCAAATGTAACAGCTCTGAATTCTGGTTTATTTACATCCGGTGAAAGACTTGCAGTTTTTGTAGTTGGACCTAACGCGCCCGCCACAAATTTATAATGACCGGGATGTGCATTCTCAAAATCATTAACAGCCTGCTTTGCCAATTTCGCACTCTCAAAATTTAGCTCATAACATATATCTTCAAGATTATAATCTGCTTGTGAAATTTTGTTAGCTGAAAAAGTATTGGTTTCTATTATATCCGAGCCAGCCTCTAGGTATTCTCTATGAATATTCAAAACAATATCAGGTCTGGTTATTGACAATAAATCGTTATTTCCTTGCAAGTCAATATTACTATTGGAAAATCTTACTCCTCTAAAGTCGCTTTCAGTGAGTTTATGTCTTTGAATCATTGTACCCATAGCTCCATCGAGTACTAATATTCTCGATTGGGCTTCACTTTCAAGCTGTTTCCATCTTTTATTCATATAATGCAAATGTATAATTTACCGATAAAATATTTATATAATAAATTATTATTAGGAATTTTTTAATCTTTGCATTGTATGATCCATTTAATCATTGGAACCATTTTGGTTAGTTTACTACACGCTTTAATTCCTAGTCACTGGATTCCTCTTTTAGGCATTTCAAAAACATATCAATGGTCAAAGAAGGAAACCCTAACCATGAGTTTCTATCTTGCATGTGCCCATGTGTTTAGCACACTCATAATTGGAATAATGCTTGGAGCAATAGGAATCGGCCTAAATGAATGGTTTCATGATATTACGCTTTGGTTAAGTCCAACTCTAATTATTGTATTTGGAATCTATTTTTTATGGAGGCATCATACCCATCATCATTTTCATGTAGATGATGAAATTACACAACCCCCAGTCAGAAAGAAACAATTGTTTTTATCCTTAATGATGTTTATGATATTATCTCCTTGTATTGAGATAACAGGCTTTTTTTTCGGAGCTTCCAAATATGGATGGCTAAGTTTACTGTTAATATCTATCATTTACACCTTCTGCTCTATTCTATTTATGATGTTGTGGGTAAATTTTTTGTGGCACGGCTTTCAAAAAATTGATTCTCATAAATGGGAACATAATTCCGGAATTATTACAGGATGGACAATAATATTGGCTGGAATATTAAGTTTTTTCATCCATTAATTTTCAGGTATGGCTTCAAAGAAAGTAACTATTATAGGTGCAGGAATTGTAGGACTTGCTACTGCATATCAACTTCTTGAGCTACATCCTGATTTACAATTAACAATTCTTGAAAAAGAATCTGAAATTTGTAAACATCAAACAGGAAATAACTCAGGTGTCATACACTCAGGAATATACTATAAACCGGGAAGTCTTCGAGCTCAAAATTGTATTAGAGGTTATAAAATGTTATTGGATTTCTGTAGAACATATAATATTCGTCATGAGATTTGTGGTAAAATAATTGTAGCTACCGAGGAATCAGAATTATTGCCTTTGAACAATATTTATGAACGAGGTCTGGCAAATCAACTACAAGGCATTAAGTTAGTTTCTAAAAATGAACTTCAGGAAATTGAACCGCATGTAGCAGGAATTAAAGGCATATTCGTTCCTCAAGCCGGTATAATAGATTACACAGAAGTGGGCAAAAAATATTTAGAAATAATTGAATCTAAAGGCGGAAGAATAATAAAGAATCAAAGAGTAAAATTCATTCATAGAGATAAAAATGCTTTACAAATTCAGACAGAGAATAATAGCTACTCAACTGACACAATAATAAATTGTGCTGGATTGTATAGTGATAAAATTGCAAGATTAACTCAAGAAGATATTCCCCTGCAAATTCTTCCTTTTCGTGGAGAATACTATAAAGTAAAAGAGGAGAAAAAACATCTAGTAAAAAATTTAATTTACCCAACCCCAGACCCCAATTTTCCATTTCTTGGAGTACATTTTACGCGGATGATTGATGGAGCTTTAGAAGCTGGTCCAAATGCAGTTTTAGCGCTTAAAAGAGAAGGTTATAAAAAATCAGATGTGAATATCTTCGAGTTAATTGAGACGTTAAGTTATCCCGGATTTAGAAAACTTGCACGGAAATTCTGGCGTCAGGGATTTGAAGAATATAAAAGAAGTTTTTCGAAACATCTTTTTACTAAATCGCTTCAAAAGTTGATTCCAGAAATACAAGAAGAAGACCTTGTCCCAGGAGGTTCTGGAGTCAGAGCCTCAGCATGCAATCCGGAAGGCTCCATAATTGATGATTTCGTCATTTTCGAAACAGGAAATATCATAAATGTGTGCAATGCTCCTTCACCTGCAGCTACTGCTTCTTTATCAATTGTACTTACTATCGCTGAACGCATCAAGTAAATCTGCCAATTTTTTTGTAAGTATTCTTCGACTATACTTTTCTATTTCATTTGCATTCGGTTGAAAAGTTTCTTTGTTTTTACAAATATCAATAGCCCAATTTATTATTTCTTTAATTTTTAAAACATCCTCATAGCCGGCGTTTTTACCGGATTGTGTTTGTTCTAATATTATTTCGACATCAGAATCATTAGGACTTATTGAAATTATTGGTTTTTTCATTGCAAGATATTCAAAAAACTTTCCGGTAATTACTCCTTTGTCATTTTTAGTCCCAACTAGCAATAATATATCGGCCAGACTCATTCGTTTTAAATATTCATCATGAGATAAGGCATCAAATGTTTCGAGGTAGTCTCCTAATTTATTTGACTTTATTGACTCATAAACTGCCGGATCAATTGCTCCGAAGAACTGCAATTTAATTTTTGATTTTAAAGAGACATTCTTATCTATATAATTTTTAATTTCAATCCATAATTTTTCCGGATTTCTGTCTCCTGAAAGAGTACCGCCATATGCAATTATAATATTATCATCATTTCGAATAATGGATTCACTTACTTTATCAAATCCATTTGTTATTACATAAGGTAAACGTCCACATATTTCTTTGAAACCTTCCGCACAAGACTGACTAACAGTAACTATAGATGTAGCTTGTGATAAAACATTCTTTTCATATTCTAAATTCCTTTTCTTAGCATAGGCACTCATTTTGAGTTTGTCAGCAAAAAATATTCTTGTCCATGGATCTCTCAAATCAACCAACCAGGGGATGTTGAATTTCTTGGATAACTCCAATCCAATTAATTGCAAGGAATGTGGAGGACTAGATGTCAATATTGCATCAGTTTTATTCTCAGATAAATAGGCAGATAAGAATTTAACGGAAGGTTTAATCCATAACATTCTGGCGTCTGGAATAAAAATATTACCTCTAATCCAGGTTGCAATGGAATGGAGCAATGGCCTCTTAGACTTTTCAACTACTACATTCGGCTTTAATTTGTCTTCCTTTTTTAATCCTACCAACTTTTTATAAATGGAAAAAGGTTCAACCGCCTTGTGCTTTAAAATTTGTATCCCATCCGGTATTTCCTTTTCTAAAGAATAATCATAATACGGAAATTCTCCCTTATCAACTGTATACACAATTGGCTCCCATCCAAACTCCCTCAAATATTTGACAAAATATAAGCAACGTTGAACGCCGGGGCCACCACTTGGCGGCCAGTAGTATGTTATAATTAATACTTTCTTCATTGATCTTTTTGCAATACAAATCTCATAGCCAGAAATGGTGATAATTGTTTATGCAGAGATGGGATACTATAAATTATAAGATTCACTACCTTACCAGCTATATTCAATAATAAATTCTTATAATGCTGATTATAAAATCCCGGAAGGCTTTCAACGCTAAATCCATACTTAGATGATATCTTCAGATAAGTATCAAAAGGAACCAAACGTTCAACCCATGTTCCTGAATTAGGATCTCGGGTATTTGTCAATTTCTCCTTTAAAGATGGAATAATTCCAGAAGTCTTAAAATCTTCTATACATAATTCTATTTCTTGTCGCGTTAACCCTCTTGTATTTGTAATTAAAGCTTCTAATTTTTCATCACTGACATCTGTAATTTCTGCAGTAATAATTTTCCTTCGAATGTTTCTTCCTGATTTTGACTTATCAATTTTACTTCGCATCATGTCTTCATTTGATCCAACTTCTTCAAATTCTCGATGCAACTTTTTATGTATTTGATGTACGATAGGATTATGGACATTTGCTGAAGTAGTAATCATCATCACTAACTTTTTTGTTGGCAGCTGAGATAAATAATTGAAAAATACTTCTAAATCCGGAATATGCTCAATAACATTCCGTGATGACAATCCATCAACGAATAATTTATTTTCCAAACAATAGCGCACTAGTATATCTGTGTCTCCTACTACATAATGCTCAAACGATAACCCCAGCCTATCAGATAGTATTTTACAATCGTGAATCATTTCCTCACTTAAATCGTGGCAAACTATACTTCCTACGCCGCACTTTTTTGCCAATAATCCAAAAAATCCTATTCCGGCACCATGATCAATAATACATAACTCATTTATAGGTTTTGCACTTTTCTCTATAATTCTAAATAGTGATATTGCATTTGAAAAGTTATTAAATTTTAATTTTCCCAAATTAAATTCATAGTATGCTACACCCGCTTCACTTAAACCTAATTTTCGAAAATCCATATTCATTAGTTCGCTTTCTAACGTTTTGGAAAATTCTTTTATCCTTTCAATGTCCATTCTTTAATTTCTAGTGTTTAGTTTTTCAAATTCCTGGATAAACAATTCCGTTGTTACTATTTTCCACAATTCGTTTTCGCCAAACTGATTTTCTTGAAAAGAGCGACGCAGGCTCTTTATATTCCATATTCCTCTTGATTCAATAGACTTTGAATGAATCAGGTCACTAATATTATTATGTAATGTTCCTTTTGTCCAAATGTCCGTTGGGGTTCCAAATCCTTTCTTATCTCTTCGATGGATAATTTTTTCAGGCAGTATTCCTTCCATTGCTTTTCTCAAAATAACTTTTGTCATACCAGAATCAATTTTTTCATCATCAGGTAAAGAAAATGAAAATTCAACCAAACGATGATCCAAAAACGGAACCCGGCTTTCAATAGAACATGCCATACTGTTCCTGTCTTCCCAATGCAATAAATGTGGCAACATTCGAACTTTTAATGTATCATATAATACTTGTTTCAATTCGGATTTAAATTTCAGATTGAATGTACTTTGAACTTTAAAACTTTCTTTACATAAATATAGATCTGTAGTGCAATACTTAGATGTTTCCTTTTTAATCATACTTTCCTGAGACAGGAACAAATTAAGAATTCCGCCTCCAAGATGCTTAAGACTCTGTTCAAGGGATTGATCTTTGCGCCATTGATTTAAGCATTTAAGTATTGTTCCAAATTTCCCATGTTTAATATAATCTGCCAGTAAATACTTAAAATAATATGGATATCCTGCTAGAATTTCATCACCACCCTGTCCATTCAACAACACTATGATTCCTGATTTTCTTACATTCTTGTAATTTAAATATGCGCTATACGGACTTGCTCCGGATGTTGGTCCATCTTGGTGAAATACCCAATTCCGAATCGCATCAAAATTTATCTGTTCATCCTGCGTATAAAAAATTGGGTCAAACCCTCCGGTATCTAGAATGGCTTTTATAAATTCTCTTTCATCATACTTTTTATCTTGTTCATAATAAACCGAGAATGTCTTTACATTACTTGTCAAAAGATCTTTAGATATCATTGCAATACTGGACGAATCCAATCCACCACTTAATGCTATACCAATTGGAACATCAGATCGCAATCGTAATTTAACCGCTTCAGTAAAAAGGGATCGAAATTTTTCGATTCTATCCTCTTTACTCAAATAGGATTGATCTTGAAGTGGATCCAGATCCCAATATTTTACGATACTAAATTTTTTATTTTTTATTGTAAAACAATGACCACTTGGAATTCTTTTAATATTATTTACAAATGTCTCTTCACTATCATGTAGTTGATTAAGAAGAAAGAAACGGTTGATTGAATTTTGATGAACTTGAAAATTTAGTAATCCGCTGGCTATAATTTGCTTTTCTTCTGATCCCCATATGAATATATCTTCATCAATATAATAATTAAATGGCTTTACACCAAATCGATCACGGGCACCATACATTAATTGTTTTACTCCATCCCAAATTACAAAAGCAAACATTCCAACAAAATGAGAAATACATTCCTCTCCCCAATGAATATATGCTTTTAACAAAACTTCCGTATCACTGGAAGTTCTGAATTGAAATCCGTAGTTCTGAAGTTCATTCCTGAGTTCTATATAATTATAGATTTCTCCATTAAAAGTTACCCAATAATTTCCACTTTCATCTGAGAAGGGTTGATGGCCAGCAATACTAAGATCTACTATCGCTAATCTTCTAAATGCAAGAACCAGGTTATAATGCTGATTATAAAAATTACTGATTTGTGGAAAACGATTCACCAAGTTTTTGTCTGAGTGATGCCCGAGTAATACTTGAACATTATTCGTTACAGTATTGATCATCGCAAATCCTTCATCATCTGGTCCGCGATGTTGCGCAATATCATTCATTCTTCTGATACAATCAGAATTAACTTTTTTATCATCAAAATGAAAAATTCCCGCAATACCACACATCAACGCAAAATTAATGCTATAAAAGCTATAATGGTTACAAATGCAATAAATATTCTCACTATAATATAAATAAACTAAATTTTCTTAAATCGCTGATTTTTTCTTACGAAGAACTTTGCTTGATAAGCAATTCGTATTCAATTCATCCTTGCACCTCCTGGCCCGCTCCCGCGGACCAAGAAGTACATGATGAAAATTATTAATAAAAAAACACACTATCTGAAATACTCATTATCTTTAATATAACATTCCAAATAACCATAACGGAATTTTATTTCCATATCCGGTTATTTCATCATCAACAACTGTATAAGAAAAAGGCAAATCTGCTATTTGTGTAAACTTCTTATTCGGACCTCCTACTTCAAAAATATATTTATTATCTATGAGAAAATCTCCTTTGTCTGATGTATTTACATTATGTAATTTACTCAGTTGATTTGCAAAAAAAGTTTCTCTTAGATTCCCTGTATTGACCCTGCTCTCTGGTACCAGGTAACATAAATTCGTATTATTTAAATAGATTTTATCGGGTTTGGAAATCATGCTGTATGACTTTCCGGAAGCAAGAATACTTTGAATTATTTTTGCTTCGGTCAAATAAAAAAGATATAGATTCAATGTCTGCCTATTAAGTCCAAGACTCTCAGCAAGTTTCGTTGAATTCGGTTTAAAGGGAACACTAATAGCAAGATGATATAATAACTTTTTAATTTTTCCAATATTATTTACTTCGATCTCATTAATCTGCATAATGTCTTGCTCAATACTTTGATTTACTGCATTATTGAGTTTTTGTCGAAAGCTTTTCGTGCCTTGCATAAAAAATGGATAATACCCAAATTGCAGATATTCTTTATGTAGCAATAAAGGATTGATCTTATTGCTAATTTCAACTGAAAGATCTACGTGAGATTTTACTATATCTTCCAGTTTCAAAGTTTCAAGAACTATTCCTGTCTTAAACCATATATATTCCCTGAAAGAAAGGCCTTCCATATTATATGTTACAGCACGTCTGCTTAGATCTGCTTCTCCCTTATCCATTTTTAATATTGAGGAGCCTGACACTACTACATGCAACTTCTTATAGAGATCATTAATATTCTTAAGTTCTTTACTCCAACCCTCGTATTTGTGTATCTCATCTATATATAAATGTGTACCTCCAAGATTCTGGTGTTTCTTAGCAATTTCCAGAATTGACATTCCTGATAAATTAAGACTGTCCATTGTCACATACAAAGCTTTCGCATCAAATTGAAATTTGTCACGTATGTACTGAAGAATCATTGTGCTCTTCCCTACTCCCCTTGGTCCTTTGATAAAAAGCAGCTTTTCAGCCCAATCCATGTCATTCCACCTGGATTGTCTGCTAAACGATTCATCTACAGATTGTAGATACTCGTTATGCTCCTGCCTTAAATTCTCCCAAGAATCCATTCCACAAAGTTAATTAATGATGTTTATAGTCATCATTTTTATTTATTTTTGATTGTTTTATTATTCATTTTATATCATTTTTGATTTTTATATAATTCTATTATTATATTATTTGATGTATTTATTCATCTATTTTATATTGTTATTGATTTTTTTATACTGCAAATATACTTTTTTTTGATGTTCTTATTAATCTTTTTTATATATTTTTTGAAGTTTATAAACGTCGTTTTAATGTTTTATAATATAAGTATTTAATTATCAATAATTTAAGGGAGCAAAAACTGATGTGAATAAATTATTAATTCGATAAAGGTGTCTTTAAATAATATTGCAATTAAAACAAAAAATATAAAAACTCATGAACCCTTGAAGACCATTTCAATTCTATAAATTGCCAAACAGGTCACCGACTTTGAATCCATTCTCATAAATTGATAAAGGATTTTGTACTTTTGTGATACATATTAGAAAAATATATATATGAATAAATTTGATTTCAAAAAGCTAATTCCTCACCTTATTATAGTTGCTCTATTTTATGTCATTGCCACTTTATATTTTTTACCGGCAATGAAGGGTAAGGTTTTACAGCAATCTGACTTTAAATCATGGCAGGCAATGGCTCATGAAAGCATAGAATATAACAAAGCCAATGATGACGTGGCATTATGGTCCAACAATATGTTTGGTGGTATGCCTTTATACCAAACTTCTATGGAATCAAAAACGAACTTTCTAAACTACCTCCAACTAATACCTCTCAAATTAGCGAAACCTCCAATTAATACTTTCTTTGCTCTTATGCTCTTTAGTTATATAGGATTGTTGTTTTTTGGATTAGGTTCCTACGTAGCAGCAATAGCATCAGTAGTTCTTGCATTCAGCACTGGAAATATTTTATTATTAGAAGCCGGTCACCTTACCAAGCTCGCAGTAATAGGATTTGCAACATGCGTGTTGACTGGAATTTGGGCTACATACACGAAGAACCGTTGGTTGGGTCTTGCATTATTCGGATTTGGATTTGGAATGCAAGTTGTGAATAATCACGTTCAAATGACGTATTATATCTTACTTGGAATTGTACCTTTAATTGCATTCATACTTTATGAGACAATTAAAAATAAAAATTGGAAAGATTTCTCAATTAATACCGGATTATTAGCAGCTGTAACTGTAATAGGTTTAATGGGATCCGCAACTACACTTCTGACAACAAAAGAATATGTAACACAAACAATGAGAGGTGGATCTGTACTTTCCACATCAGCATCTACTGGTGAAGCATCTAACAAAAGTGGATTAGAGTGGGATTATGCAATGGCATGGAGCAACGGAATTCTTGATTTAACTGCTACAATAATACCTGGAGTTGTAGGAGGTGCAAGTGGAGAAAAAGCAATGAATAATTCTTCCTTAAAGTCAGCATTGAAAGAAAATAGAATCCCAGTTAACAAAACAACACAAGTTCCTACGTATTGGGGTGACCTTCCATTCACTGGAGGTCCCTTCTATATCGGTATTCTTATAGCATTATTGTTTTTGATGGGATGTTTTCTCATTGATGGAAAACTCAAATGGTGGTTCGCTATCAGTACCGCATTTCTAATGCTAATGTCTATGGGTAGACATTTTGAATTGCTGAACGAATTACTATTTAACACACTTCCTTTCTTAAACAAGTTCCGTGCCCCGAGTTCAATACTTACAATTGTTGCATTGTACATGGGAATATTCGCATTCTTCACATTGGCAAAATTGTATCGAAAAGAATTCGATTCCAATGCTGTGAAAAAGGCTTTGTATTACAGTGCAGGTATATTAGGAGCGATATGTGCTTTCTTTTGGATTATTGGTCCCGGATTTTTTGATATGAGCAAAGGTGCTACTGATGATCAGACAAAAGTTCTAATAAATTTACGTGAGGCGATGATGAGTGGTGATGCTTTACGGGGTTTATTAATAGTAATCGCTGGTTCTTCATTGATTTATTTTTATAACCTTGGAAAGTTAAAATCAAATTTATTTTTAGGTGTTTTCGGCGCCATAGCATTGTTTGATATATTTTCAATCAATAGCCGATATTTAACTCATGATGACTTTATGAGTACTAGTGCAGGAAATTCAATTTTTCAGAAGAGAAAAGTTGATGAACAAATTCTTTCAGACAAAGCACCAGGATACAGAGTGTACGACGCAACGGTGAATACCTATAACAGTTCTATTCCTTCATATTATCACCATACTGTCGGAGGTTATCATCCTGCTAAATTGCGCAGATATCAGGATATTATCGATCAATGCCTTGATGCAGAGATGAAGAAAATGCAGCAAATTCTTCAGACATTTTCAGGAAATCCAAATGACAGTAGTTTTATTCAATCCATGAATCAACTTCAGGTTTTAAACATGCTCAACACAAAGTATTTTATTTTTGGAGAACCCGGAAAGGAAGTTGTATTGCCAAATACAGCTGCCAATGGAGCAGCTTGGTTCGTAAGCAATGTTCAATGGGTAAACTCCGCAGATGAAGAAATTGCTTCTCTGAGTAAAAATAATTTAAAGAATACTGCAATTATTCATAATGAATGGAAACAGATTGCGGGTTCAAACGGTGATGGATCTGGAAATATTCAACTTACATCTTATTCGCCTAACGAGCTAAAATATACTTCAGAATCAGCTTCTGATCAAATAGCTGTTCTATCTGAAATATGGTATGGACCTGATTTGGGTTGGACTGCAACTGTTGATGGAAAAGAAACTCCATTATTTAGGTCTAATTATTCTTTACGTGCATTACGTGTCCCATCTGGCAAACATGAAATTGTACTAAAATTCCAACCTTCTTCATATTTTACCGGTGAAACACTTTCTGCAATAGGTTCAATTTTATTAATGTGCCTTATTGGTCTAAGTGTATGGCTGAATACCAGAAAAAATTAAGATCAGTACAATGGTAGCGAAACAGTTACCTTCATATGAATGGGTATAGTAAGGAAACAAAGTATTTATTCTTCAATACTAGTATATGTATCGATGTTTATCGGTTACATCAACTTATTGGTATTAATGCCCAAATATTTCTCCCCGGATGAAATAGGGATGACTCGCTCAATTCTAACACTTGCAGTTCTAATGGCTGGATTTTCTGAATTAGGAGCAAGTTCGATATTATTTCGCTTCCTTCCTTTATACCAACGTAACAATTCGAAAGATCTGATATGGATTGTCTTTGGTTTACCATTAATAGGTTTTTTAATTTTTGGATTCATTACTTTTTTACTAAAGGGAGTTTTTTATCAATTCTACTTTCAGCACAGTTCCGAGTTAAAATCGTATATACCCTTAATGTTTTATCTTACATTTTTTACAATGCTTGGATCAGTGGCCTCTGCTTTTTGCGTTGCTCATTTAAGAACAATATTTCCGAAAGCAATCAATGAACTCATTCCTAAAATTGGAAATACTCTTTTAATAATTCTATTCGCATTCAACCTGCTATCTTTTAGTCAGTATTTTTTTTGGTTTTGCACTTTAACAACCATAAGTTCAATTAGTATACTGATCTACATAAAATATTTTGATGGCTGGAATGCCAAATTTAAAATTAGCAAACTAACACAAAGAGTTTATAAAACAATGATTCGATATGGAGGCGTTGCAATATTGGGTTCTTCATTTTTGCTCATAATTCTTTATATTGACACAATCATGTTAGGCGCACTTAAAGGACAGGCTGAAGTAGCAAAATTTAATATTGGTTACTACATCATAAATATTATGTCGGTTCCATTTGCGGCAATAATTGCTGTTGTAACGCCTTTACTTTCTTCTGCAATTCGTCATAAAAGGTGGGATGAAGTTCTTCGTCATTATCGGCAGACTTCATTGAATAATTATATTATTGGTGCTTTCATTTTTACTTTACTTTTAATTGTCTTTCCGGAAATGCTGAAGCTCATGCCTGAAGGATTAGGTTACGATTCAGCCATGTACATTGTCCTCTTTCTTGGAGTAGGAAGATTATTAGATATGATAACGGGTTGTAACTCAGAGATAATTATCCTCTCCAAATACTTTGTCTTTAATCTATATACAATTATCGTTGTTTCAATCGTAAAGGTCATTCTAAATTATTATCTGATTCAGAGTATGGGGATGAAAGGAATCGCCATATCAGGACTTGCAGTATTATTCCTTTTCAATTTCTCCAGATACATATTTATTTATTATAAGCTAGGTATTCAACCCTTTACAATGAATACATTAAAAGCTGTAGTGCTCAGTATTTTTTTAGGATTCAGTGCATGGTATTTATTGAATAATCTCGACTTAAGGATTGGAAGTCATATGTACATTTCAGCACTAATCCAGGTTAGTATTAAAAGTATAATCTGGGCGCTCATTTTTATACCTGCAGTTATATTATTAAAAATATCGCCTGAAGTGAATCAGTTCTATAAGGTGGTTGTATCGAAATCTAGAAATTATATTCGATAGATCAACTACGGTTTTTAACGATATTAATTACATCAAATTAAAAATTTGATTGTGAAATTAAAGTCTTGAAAAGTCTTTCTATTTAAATCTCCTAATACTTAATGCTTGATAAGTTTAATAAAAGCAGATCCGCTTTGGGTTTTCACGTTTCCAATTATAAGCCCTTTATAATCATCCCGGAACCGAACATGCAAAGTGTTCTCATTTATCGACTCTTCTTCAAAATAAATCGTATTGCCTTCAAGTGTCCATAAATGTAGCTTATGTATTTTCTCAGGCGCTTGAATTACTACATTTGACTTTTGAATATATGCCTTAACATCAAGTTTATTTTTAGGAATTTCATCTACTGAACTTAAGGAATTACAATACACATTTATAAGGTAGAAAATGATCCGGTTATTGCGTAAATTAATCTTGATAAAATCTGGCCCTTCATAGTCTTTATTAGGAATATACTTTACAGCTACACCATCCGTAGGGAAATAAATAAGTTCTGAAGATCCATATTTTGCTGAATCTTTAATTACTGGGATTTGAAAAGCATTCAGGTTTTCTATTGTTAAAGTGTCATTACATTTCAATTGAGACACAACAATGAATTCAGCTGTATCCACCGAATTACAATGAACTTTAAAAATATAATAGCCGGTATCACAGGTTATTTGAGTAGCTCTTGCACATAATACAACAACAGTATCCGTTATGTTAACACAATTTGGTGCGGAATAAACAAGCTTTTGTGGCGCAAGATCTTTTGAAGTTAAAGATGCATATCCATGCTTTGGCAATTTAAATATAACAGCAGGATTCCAGGTAGGGTATCCCAACTTATCAATTTCTACCTTATCCCCACAATTAATATTATGTTCTTCAATAAAACTACCGGCAGTCAAATTACCAATACATAAAATAAAAGAAACAATGATCAATTTCGTCATAAAATACAAATTTAATAGATGACGTAAAATTATTCGTTTTAGTTGGGTAAGAATAGGCTCTTAATGGATAAATATCTTATCAACATTTTTGCCATTACTTAAAATATATATACCAGGACTTAACACATCAACATCCATGTGAAATCCTTCACGAACTTTTATTCCTTGCAAATTATAAAGAGAATAAATTTCGTTATTTTTATAGCTAAGGATTTCAAGAGAATTTAGCTTCAAAATATAATTAATTTTTTCTTTATTTTTCACTTTATGAACTCCGGTAATTTCCTGAAATTCATAACATCCTATATCATAAGCAATTCCCTGTGGTCTCAAAATTGACAATAAATCATCTTTCACTACAGCAGAAACCTGATTACTTCCGGAATTTCTTGCCGGGGATTTATCATACAATTGAAAATCGAGTGTTGAATAGTCTCTGAAAAGTATATTATTGTCCTTCACCAATATAGAATGAATATCAAAACCAAGTTTTTGCCATTGTTGAAAATTAATATAAGTTGCTCCATCGTCCTGGGTCATCTTATCATTCAAAACATTATAATCACTCAGATAATTTGTACAACTTTTATCAATATATAATGATCCCTTGACTGAAAAACTAACTATAATATTATTATAGATTTGAAGACTGTCGCTATCGATTGCAAGAATTCCCCATTGTGAAGTAGAAGGAACTACAATTGTATTGTTATAAAATTTAACATCATTACAACCGGTTGCAGCGTCACCTAGAAAAAATGTGACTCCGTTTCCTCCACCTCCTGAGCCATTATTATAAATTAGATTATTATATATCACACTATAATAAATTCCCTGAAGATTAAGTCCAATCCGGTTACCATAACAAATATTATTATAAATTTTTACATCACCGGAAATGCCAGGCCCTCCGCTACTCAAGTCTGGATTCAGTTGAATTCCTGCCGCTCGTCTGTTATTAAAACAAATATTATTTCGAATTACAACACGATCACTATTATTAGAAACATAAATACCATGTTCGCCAAAAGATCGCTTACAAATATTATTCTCAGCTAGAAAATCATCAGTATATCCAGTAAATATTCCACGATAACAACTGTCAACTTCACAATTTCTAACTGACACGTGATTGGCTAACACAACTCTTATTCCATCTTCCCCTCCTCCTGTTATATCAGGAATAAACTGAACCTTGAAACCAATCAACTCTATATAATCATTCCCTTCAATATTTATTCCGTCACCTCCTCGGCCACAGGATTGATTTATAATTACACTTTTTCCTTTAGCAAAATAGACGATAGGTAAAGTAGCTGTACCACTTTTCTTATAAAAATGATCAAAGCCTTTATAGCTACCATCATAAACTAAAATACTATCGCCTGCTTGAGCCAGATTCGTCGCTTTCTGAATAGTCAGGAATCCTGTAGCAAAGCTCAAACCATCATTTGCATCATTTCCGCGGGTTTGAACATGATAGTTTTTAGAATTTACTGCACTACATAATGAAAATAATAATAAAAGAATAATTTTTGGCATAATCTACTGATTCAATCGTATAAATGTCAAATATACTGTTTTATAGCGAGTAGTTACTTGATTCAGGATGTTCTTAATCGATAATTTTGAAGTTAATTATTCAATGAATAATTCATTCGGAAGGCCATAATAAAGCATTTGAGAGTATTTGTTTTCTCACTATCTTTACCGATATTTAGGAGTATGTTAGTTCAGACCGCGGCCTACCAAACAAAGTATAAAATCCGGATTTTAACCGCAGCTTCACTCTTTGACGGACATGATGCAGCCATTAATATAATGCGTAGAATCCTTCAGTCTTCGGGTGCGGAAATAATTCACCTTGGACATAACCGTTCTGCAATGGAAATTGTGGATGCTGCTATTCAGGAAGACGTCCAGGGTATTGCAATAACCTCTTACCAGGGAGGTCACAATGAATTCTTTAAATATATATTTGATTTATTAAAAGAAAAAGGGTGTGGTCATATAAAGATCTTTGGCGGCGGTGGCGGTACTATTTTGCCTTCTGAAATTGAAGATCTTCACGCATACGGAATTAGTAGAATTTATAGTCCTGATGATGGACGCCACATGGGTCTTCAGGGAATGATCAATGATCTTCTTATGAAATGTGATTTTCAGACCGGCTCATCTTTGAATGGCGAAATGACCGCAGTTCATCAACAAGATTCTAAATCAATCGCAAGGTTAATCTCAGCAGTCGAGAACTTTCCGGAGAAAGCATCAGACATTGTTTTTTCTTTACAAAAAAAACCTATTGAAAAAAATATTCCCGTATTGGGTATAACTGGTACAGGAGGAGCTGGAAAGTCTAGTCTTGTTGATGAATTGATACGAAGATTCATACTGGACTTTACGGATAAAAAAATTGCTATACTTTCAGTTGATCCAAGTAAACGAAAAACTGGAGGAGCGCTTTTAGGGGATCGAATAAGAATGAATGCTATTCATCCAGAATTTCATAATGGAAGAGTATATATGAGATCATTGGCCACGCGCCAAAGCAATCTCGCTTTATCTCCTCATATAAAAAATGCTCTACACATTCTTAAAGCTGCAGAATTTGATCTTATTATTCTTGAAACTTCAGGTATAGGTCAAAGTGATACAGAAATCGTTGACTTTAGCGATGCTTCTTTATATGTTATGACCCCGGAATATGGGGCTGCGACTCAACTTGAGAAAATCGACATGCTTGATTTTGCAGATATAATTGCAATTAACAAATTTGACAAACATGGTGCCATGGACGCGTTGCGTGATGTGAGAAAACAGGTCCAGCGAAATAAACAATTATGGAATCAGCAACCTGATGAGATGCCGGTTTTTGGCACGATAGCAGCACAATTCAATGATCCTGGAACGAACTTATTATATAAGAAAGTTATTGAATTATTAAACAAAAAAACAGGATTTGAATTAACCTCTACACTTCAATTACCTGTGGGAGATTCTGAGAAAATTTATATTATTCCGCCAAGTAGAACAAGATATTTAAGTGAAATATCCGACAATAACCGAAAGTATGATGAATGGATTGATACGCAGTCAAAAATTGCTTCTCAACTACAATCATTTAAAGAAGTTCGCTCTGAAATTAAAGAAGCTAATGTAATTCAAGTCATTGATCAAAAAATAAATTCAATAGAACAATCCTTAGATGGCCAATTAAAAAATATTTTAGAAAACTGGGACAATAAAAAAGCTGATTATAGAAAAGATGAATTTGTCTATCAGGTTCGTTCTAAAGATATAAAGGTACCAACTTATACTACTTCACTTTCACACACTAGAATTCCAAGAGTTGAATTGCCTAAGTACAAAGATTGGGGAGATATACTACATTGGATTGGACAAGAAAATGTACCTGGTGAATTTCCTTATACTGCTGGCGTTTTTCCTTTTAAGAGAAAAGAAGAAGATCCCACAAGAATGTTTGCAGGAGAAGGAGGGCCGGAACGAACGAACCGACGTTTTCATTATGTAAGTGTTGATATGCCTGCCAATAGACTTAGCACTGCATTTGACTCTGTAACATTATATGGTGAAGATCCTGATTATAGGCCTGATATTTATGGTAAAGTTGGTAATAGCGGCGTAAGTATATGTTCTCTCGATGACGCAAAAAAATTATATAGTGGTTTTGATCTTTGCGATCCTCGCACTTCAGTAAGTATGACCATTAATGGTCCGGCTGCAACAATCTGTGCCTTCTTTATGAACGCTGCCATTGACCAACAATGTGAAATTTACATTAGAGAAAATAATCTATTACCTAAAGTTGAAGAAATTCTTAAACGAAAATATGATGACCTAGGAATAAGAAGACCACGATATGAAGGAGAGTTACCTTCCAATAACAACGGACTTGGTTTGCTTTTATTAGGATGTACCGGGGATGAAATATTGGACTCAGAAACATATAACAAAATAAAAATTAAAGCCTTAAATTCTGTTCGTGGCACCGTTCAAGCAGACATTTTAAAAGAAGATCAGGCACAAAATACATGCATATTTTCAACTGAATTTTCTCTGAAGTTAATGGGCGATGTTCAGGAATTTTTTATTCAAAATAATGTACGTAACTTTTATTCTGTTTCAATAAGCGGATATCATATTGCCGAAGCTGGAGCCAATCCCATTTCACAATTGGCATTTACCTTAAGTAATGGATTCACCTTTGTAGAATATTACTTATCAAGAGGAATGAACATCGATGACTTTGCACCCAATCTTTCATTCTTTTTTTCCAACGGTGTAGACCCGGAATACGCAGTAATCGGAAGAGTAGCTCGCAGAATTTGGGCCAAAGCCATGAAGCACAAGTATAAAGCCAACGAAAGATCACAGATGTTAAAATACCATATTCAGACATCCGGAAGATCTTTACATGCTCAAGAAATATCTTTTAACGATATACGCACAACACTTCAGGCATTATACGCAATTTATGACAATTGCAATTCACTTCATACCAATGCTTACGACGAAGCGATTACTACGCCTACGGAAGAATCGGTGAGAAGAGCGATGGCTATTCAACTTATAATCAATAACGAATTGGGTCTTGCAAAAAATGAAAATACTTTACAAGGTTCCTTTATCATTGAAGAGCTAACAGACCTTGTGGAAGAAGCAGTGCTAAAAGAATTTGATAATATAACAGAACGAGGTGGCGTATTAGGTGCTATGGAAACTATGTATCAAAGAAATAAAATCCAGGAAGAAAGCCTTTATTATGAAACGTTAAAACACAATGGTGAATATCCTATCATTGGCGTCAATACTTTTCTTTCCAAAGATGGATCTCCAACGATTTTACCTAAAGAAGTTATAAGAGCATCAGAAGAAGAAAAGAAAGACCAAATCGTATCCTTAAATAATTTAAAAGAATCAAATATTCAAAAATCCACAGATGCATTACATTCATTACAATTAGCAGCTGTTTCAAATAAAAACATGTTTAAAGAATTAATGGAGGCAGTAAAAACTTGTTCATTAGGACAGATTACTTCATCATTATTTTCAGTAGGTGGAAAGTATAGAAGAAACATGTAAAAAATAACACAATGGATTGGAAAAAATTTTGGAATCAAAAAGCGAATGATTCTAATGAATACAAGCAGGTTGCCAGAATAATTCATGGCAAAGAACATTCAGAAGAAATTTTAGATAAGATTGCTTTGAGGGTTATTTCACAACTTGAACTTCAACCAGAAGATTCACTTCTAGACCTTTGTTGTGGCAATGGCTTACTAACAAATTTAATTTCTAAACACTGCCGTCAAGTTGATGCCGTTGATATTTCAAGCAATCTTATACGCAAAGCTCAAGACAAATACAACTCTGGTAAAATCCAATTCATTAATTCTGATGTCTTAACTTATGCTTCTTATAAAAAATATGACAAAATACTTTTATATTTTTCATTTCAATATATTGACACTTTCGAAAAAGGAAAAGATTTAATTAAAAACGTCATTAGAATGTCCAATCCAAATACTCGTATACTCATTGGCGATATTCCTGATATTCAAAAATTATCCGTTTATTATCCAAGTACTATAGACAGATTGAAATATCATATCAAAAATCAATTTCAAAATTCTGATATGGGTAAATTTTGGAGTCCTTCTGAATTGGATTCAATCTGTCAATCACTTAAATTAAAAGGAGAGCATATTGCCCAAGAATCCTGGCAACCTTATTCGAATTACAGATTTGATTATTTAATTACCCTCGAATAATTTAAAAATAGTATTACAAACTACTTGCAATGAAATCGTAAGCGAGCCTTTTACTATTTCCAACTTTCGTCTTATCTTTCAAACGAATCAACCGTCAACCGTCAACCGTCAACTGTCAACCGTCAACCGTCAACTAAACCAATCGTCTGCTTTAAAATAGAAACAAGCTGTTCATCATGCACTTTTTTATAACCAACAGCTGTAGCAGCACTAGCCGAACGGCTTATTACATTTAGATTCTTATTTGGCCAGTTAATATAGATATAATCTGCCGCTCCCATATTTCTTGGTTCTTCCTGCACCCAGATATGCTGAGACTCCCCATACTGAGTAATTAATTCTTTTATTTGATTCAACGGAAATGGATATAATTGTTCTAACCGAACAATGACAATATCTTTTCGTCCTTCATCAATCACTTTCTGCGATACATCATAATAAATCTGGCCTGAACAATAAATAACTTTATTAATATTTACAGTAGTATCAATTCTATCAATAATAATCTCTGAAAATTTCTTTGTAACAGTCAATTCTTCTATGTTGGAAACACAGCGACTGTGTCTTAATAAAGATTTAGGAGACATTACAATAAGTGGTTTCCTGAAATCTGCTTTAACTTGTCTTCTAAGTAAGTGAAAATAATTTGCAGGAGTTGTAACATTCGCAATGATTATATTATTTTCCGCTGCTGCCTGAAGATATCTTTCCAATCTTGCTGAGGAATGTTCAGGACCTTGTCCATCATAACCATGAGGCAATAATAATACTATATTGCTAAAGCGATTCCATTTGACTTCTGCAGTTGCAATAAATTGATCAAAAACGACTTGAGCACCATTTGCAAAATCCCCAAATTGCGCTTCCCAAATTACCAATTGATGTGGATTTGCAAGAGAATATCCATATTCGAATCCAAGAACAGCGAATTCTGATAACAACGAATTGTAGATAAAGTAGTGACCCTGTTTTTCCGAAAGTCTGCTTAATCGATTATACTCTGTATTATGTAATTCATCATATAATACTGCATGCCTATGAGAAAATGTTCCCCTCTTTACATCTTGACCGCTCATTCTTACATTCATCCCTTCCATTAAAATGCTTCCATATGCTAATAATTCAGCAATAGCCCAGTCAAGTTTTTGGCTATCAAATAATTTTTTAGAAGCCTCAATTAAGCGATTAATTTTAGGAAGAACATTAAAGTCTGGTGGAAAGGTGAATAATTTCTCCATGATTATGGATACCATTTCTGTAGTAATTGAAGTATCCGGATTATTTCCTACAATATTTCTCTGGTTCTTCTTTAATTCTTTCCATGCGAGTTCCGGTTCTTGATATTTATAAGGAAGTGGCTTCTGTTTTACATAATCTAATCTTTCCTGTAACAAAGACCAGAATTCTTTTTCCATCTCTATTGCAAGCGCTTTTTCTATTTCACCTCTTTCACTTAACGCTTTTACATATATATCTCTTACATTAGGATGATCAGCAATTAATGCATACATTTTGGGTTGTGTAAATTTAGGATCGTCCCCTTCATTATGACCATGTCTTCTGTAGCAGACCATATCAATAAAAATATCATTATTGAATTCTTGCCTGTACTCTATTGCCAACTTGGATACAAATGCAACTGCTTCAGGATCATCCCCATTCACATGAAAAACGGGTGCTTGCACCAAACTGGCAACAGAAGTAGAATACGTAGAAGAACGTGCGTCTTCAAAGTCCGTCGTAAATCCTATCTGGTTGTTTATGATAAAATGTATTGACCCTCCTGTATAATATCCATCCAGCTGAGACATTTGTAAAGTTTCATATACAATTCCCTGTCCAGCGACTGCTGCATCGCCATGTATTAATATAGGAAGAATCTTATCGTAATCTGACTTATACAATAAATCTGCTTTAGCTCGTGACAAACCTTCTACTACCGGATTTACAGCTTCAAGATGTGATGGATTCGGCGCCAATTTCAAATAAACATTTTTGCCATTTTCTGTTTCAATCATAGAGCTATACCCCAAATGATACTTTACATCGCCAGAACCAAAACTTAAATCAGGAACTGCTGTGCCTTCAAACTCACTAAATATCTGATCATATGTTTTTCCCATAATATTAGCAAGAACATTCAATCTTCCACGATGAGCCATTCCAATAACTACTTCTTCTACTCCCATATTTGAAGACTCCTGAATAATTGTATCTATTGCTGTAATCGTACTTTCACCGCCCTCCAATGAAAATCTTTTTTGTCCGACATACTTCGTATGAAGAAATTTTTCAAACATTACTGCACCATTTAGCTTGTGCAATATTCTTTTCTTTTCGTTAACGCTTAATCCATAATTAACACGTTGAGTCATACTTTCAATTCGTTCCTGAAGCCAATTCCTTTTAGACTGGTCTTCAATGTGGCTATATTCAAACCCTATTGATCCACAATACACAGAATTAAGATATTTAAATAATTCTTCAACAGTTGTTGATTGGTTTTTAATAGTCTTACCAACAATTGAATTCCTTTGCAAATCATGCTCGTCTAAACCAAAATCATGCAATCCAAGGTTGGCTTTTCGATCCTTTCTTTGCCTGATCGGATTTGTATCAGAAAGCAAATGCCCTCTTGATCTAAATGCTTCAACCATTCTAAAAATTGCCAATTCTTTATGAATACTGTGCGTCTCCGGTTCTGAATTCTGTGCAGATTCAGATAAACCTAACTCATATCCCTGAAAAAATTGTCTCCATTCCGGTTCAACCATCTCAGGATGAGCACTATATTGCTTAAACAAATTCTCTATATATGCAGGGTGCGCGTTATTGAGAAAATTTAAGTTTTTCATATTACTAATTGCTCTCTTATAAACCTAATCATACTACAGTTGTTCAATTATTCATCGATATGAAAGTTTAGCTTTCAGGGTAAGTTTTGTACTTTTGTAAAGATATTTAGATCCATTTCAAATCAAATAACGGTAAATTAATGAAAGCCTTTGGTGTGTCTTTTCTTATTTTCCTAGGCTTTTATGCCCTCGCTTTGCCGTATCGATCCCTTAATGTGGACTCTTATACATTTGAAAAAATACCATGTGAAACTTTAAAAGATACTCTTAAAAAAGATACTTCAAATCCATATAACTTCCATTTATATATTGTACTCCGTAAAAAACACTATCACGCGTTACTTACTGTAAAAGATACTATGGATAAAATTTTACTTACTAAAGAAATCGATAGCTTGAGAGTAGGTCGTAATTTTTTTAATATTCCTACAAAGAAAAAACTGCCGTCTATTGTTAAATGGGAGCTTAAAGCTGGAGACTTTCAGAAAAAAGGGAAAATGGCAATACATTAATAGAATATTCGATAATTCAATCTAACTAAATCGATACTTTTAATTACAATGACTATCCTTTAAAAAGTTATCAATTTTTTATGATGGTAAATACGAATAATAATATTTAGATATTTTCTGATAAATAAATTACAATATTTACGATGTGCGGAGAGTTAGGGATTCGAACCCTAGATACCCTTTTGGAGTATACACACTTTCCAGGCGTGCTCCTTCGACCACTCGGACAACTCTCCTTCAATACTTTAGATATTCAATTTAATATCTATATCTGAAATAAATTTCTTTCAGTCCGCAAATCTACTAAGAAATCCATGAAGATCAATATTTGATTAAATTTTTAGATTCTAAAGATCTGTTGCGCGTTGAATGTCGTTAATTCGGCAACTTCTTCTATCCGACTATTCAATATATCTGCAATACTTCTACCAATTAAAGAAATGTAGCTTGATTCATTTCTCTTTCCCCTATTTGGAACGGGACTTAAATATGGAGAATCTGTTTCAAGAACAAGATTTTCTAAACCGACAGCATTGATTATTTCGGGAAGGTTTGTCTTTTTATAAGTTACAACTCCTCCAATACCAAGAAACATTCCTAATTCCACAATTTTTCGTGCTTGCTCAACCGTTCCACTAAAACAATGGAATACACCTTGAATCATTTTATTCAAGCCAACAATACATTCTAAACATTCTTGAGTGGCTTCCCTACTATGAATACTTACTGGCAGATTTAATTCATGAGACCATTTTAATTGCTCCATAAATGCATCCTTCTGAATATCTAAACTTGTTTTATCCCAATATAAATCAAGCCCTATCTCTCCTACTGCTTTGTATTTACCTTCAAATAATTCCTTTCGAATTATAACAAGTTCTTCCTTATAATTTTCTTTAACACTGCAAGGATGCAGTCCCATCATCAATTCAATGGAATCAGGTCTTAAGGATTTTGTTAAACTCATTGAAGGTATATGGAATGCATCAATATTAGGGAGTATCATTTTAATTATTCCATTCTGCAATGCATTCTCTATAACTTGAATTCTATCATTATCAAACTCACTTACATTAAGATGCGTGTGTGTATCAATCCATTTCATATTATATATGACCTAAATATTTTTGAAGAATTAAGACAGCACTCACTTTATCTATCAATTCTTTATTTTGTCTTTTGGACTTTGGAATGCCAGAATCAAAAATAATTTTTGCAGCTTGAATTGAAGTTTTTCTTTCATCATAGAGTTCTATTGGAATATTAGGATATCGTTGTTTCATTACTTCACAAAACTTATTTATGTATTTCATTAAATAAGTGTCTGTGCCATCGGCGTGTTGTGGCCTTCCAATAACAAGCTTTTCAACTTCTTCAGTTTGCAAATACACTGAAATAAATTCCAGAAGCTTAGATTCTTCAATGGTATTCAAGCCGGTTACAATGATTTGCATTGGATCGGTAGCTGCGATTCCGCATCTTTTCATTCCATAGTCGATTCCTAATATTCTTGCCATCAATTATCCTTAGACAATTAAATAATAAAATTGTTCTGGATTTTACATAATAAAAAAGACCCCCTTAGATCATTACCTAAGAGGGGTCCCATCCCAAAAACAGTAAACTCTTTAGAACAAAACGAATTTAGCCTACTTAATGACAATCATTCTTCTCGTCTCTGTTGATCCGATTGCATCCAACTGATAGTAGAGGACGCCGGTCACACCAAGCTGAGCATGATTGATTTCTACATTATTGTATCCTTTGTTAGCTTGAATAGTCTGTTGGTAAACCAACTTGCTATTTAAGTCATAGATAGATAATGTAGCTTTTGCAGCTTTTGGCATATCAAATCCAATTCTCGTAATTTCCGAAAATGGATTCGGTTGATTCTGATAAAGTACAAATGAATGATCACCTGATTGAACTCCATTTCTGAAGCTTAATCCAATTTCCATTTCTTCTAATTGAGAATCATATGCCTCTGCCTTAGTTATTGTTGAATTAATTTCTAATGATTTTGAAAGCTGACCAGTCGAAAGAGCCTTAAATTTCAAAGTAAATATTGCACTATTAGAAAGTAATTTTAGTTCATCGTTTGAAGTACCAGAAGAAGTAGCATTCCAGCTGATACTTACTAACCCATCATTAGTTCTTGTCCAATTCGAATTTTCTTTACCTATTGAACATTCACCGTTTACTATATTTAGCAATTCCAGTTGTGTTGGATTATACTGAATCGTAAACTGATATCCTGAAATGATATTTTCTCTAGCGACAAGGATTGGTACTTGAATTTCATCATTTAAAGAGAACTGCTTCTCTTCTACAATTAGATTCAACATTGAGTTTGTGCGGGTCTTTGTATTCTGAAGACCAGTAAAACTTCCATTAACATCTCCAACTTTAATACCTTGAAGGTTTCCAATGAAAGATTGATTAAAAGAATTAATAACTATATCCTTTGGAGCGAAATCCTTATATTCTGTAAGAACTGCATCATCAGTTTCAATAAATTTATAATTCTTATCAACAAATACCCAACTTGTGTTATTGCTAAATCTATTAGAAACACCAAGTATTAGTTTTCTTAACTCATTGATATCCGCAGAGGTAACAGATAAAGATTTATTCACATCCGCAGCAATAATTTGGTAAGGATTTGTTATATATTGCTTACCTAAAATATGCTTTTGAATTCTTACGATATCCGCAGTAGAAACTCCATTAAGAGGATCATCATCTCGATTGGCATGAACGGTATATTGTGCACCATTGAATGGCATATCCACGAAGGCGTATGTTCCTGTATGCGAAGTAACCTGCATAGGCTCAGCGCTTCCAACTAGAGTAACTTCTGCATTACTCAAAGGATCCTTATCATTAAATGAAAGCAAACCAGACACGTTACCGGAAGTCAAGTTCCTGTTACATGCTCTGTTATTATCTTGTATTTCTACAAAAGTATTGCAGAATGATTGAAGTCCAGTTGTTACATCTGTTACCCAAATTGATACAGATTGTTGACCTCTATCTCTACATGTAAAACATCTGCTCTTATCTGTAGTATCACTTGAGAAACTAAGAGTCACCGGATTTCCACATGGGTGGTGGCTTCCATTGTCAAGATCACTTGCCCATACACATATCATTGCAGTATCGATTCTTCCATCGCCATCAGAATCCATAGGCATTAAATCAACTGCTATTCCAACAAGACAATAAGGAGTTGGTGGCTTGCAATTCAATATGGTTATGTTTCTTTCTCTAGAAACTTTATTGCCACATCTATCTTCAACGACATACTTTACTCTATGTCTTCCAAGAGGATATCTACCATTTATATTAATACTTCCTCCTATTCCTTTGTGAGAATGTTCAAATCTTCCATCTCTTCCTAAATCTATTAAATATTCCCATGACAAATCAGCTGCAAGTGTACAGTCATCACTAAAATTAACAGACAAATTAATAAGTCCAGTATTACAGCTATCAAGAGTACAGAATGTTGTATCCGTAAAAGAGCCAATAATTCTTGGATCTATTGTATTATTAACTTTAATGATTTGTTGATGTACTGCTGTCTGATACTCATATCTACGTGTTCCTGTATTGTACACAAACTGACACCAATCAATCGCTTTCCAAGTTCTGATTAACTTGAAGCAAGCATTGGCTCCATTCGTAAAGTGAAATACTTGATCTTCATATGAAAATCCAAGTAAATCACATTTATCTTCATTTAATCCTCTTGGTCTACCGAATCGTTCAACAGTTAACGTTGATGGATTAGGGCAACCATTAGTTATTGTAGAATCTAATGGCCAAATCAAGTCAGCAAAATCAAATGGATGATAATTCTCAATATGAATATTCTGCCAGCAAGTATCAAAGCCGTTGTTATCTCTTACAACCCAGAACCTTCTGATGTCACCCGTATTACATTGCGTTCTTAGATCAATAAACCCACTATCTACTGTTAATGCACAATTATCATATGCATAACCATTGTGTATTGTTAATCTTACAGTATCGTGAGCAGGCCCCCAGAACTTAATTGTATTGTATCCTGAAGGTTGAGTTGTATTGGGCACAACTCTACCAAAAACATTCAAGTTATTTAAGTCAACATGAACATCACATCCAATTGTTATATTTTCTGGTGCTTTGCATATAGGTTTAATCTTATCTTGAACTTCAACTTCGACCATGCAATCATTAAAATTACCATGCTTGTCTTTAGCTCTAAACACAACCATTATGTTTCGCCCTACATCTTCACAACAAAATTCAACATAAGGTTTAAATGGATCAAGTAGATTGTCTCTGTCACAAGGTCCATCTGACATTCTTCGCACTAAGAAAGAATCAATATGACAGTCATCGTAACTTCCATCATCAAATGTTTTTGCATAAACATGTGCAATTCCATCTAATGATAATGCAACAGTAGTTTCTCTATCGCATACAACCACAGGAGCTGTCTTATCTAACACATTTATTACTAATGAGCAAGAACTTGAATTGTAACAATGATCATAAGCAATATATGTTACTATGTTTTGTCCAACTGGTAACTTTACTACTCCACCGTTAGAGTTTTTCAAAAATCCTCCAGGGTATTCAACATCAACTCTAATTGTAGACAAACAACTGTCAAATACGCCGACTGGCGGAATGCTTACAGTTGCTTCACACTTATAATTTCCATCAGTAGTTACATCAATATTATATGGACAATGTAGAACTGGAGCTTCATTATCAACAATCTCCAAAATCTGGATGCAAGTGCGAATTCTTTCTGAACTACACCACCATTCACGAATGCTCCACATTCTCATTATCTTATGTACACAACCTATAGTGCCAAGATCAATGTCATCGTATGTTACAGCCACATTACAATATATGTCTAGTACAGGCCACAATTTGATTGTTTGAATATCAAGTGGATTTTTACTAACAGTATCTCTATATAAAGGACAACCTGTTACATCAGGATGTGGATGACCATTCTTATCTAGCTTTATTCTTTTATATACTAACTCTTTACAATTTATAGGATTGTCTAATGCCAAAGTTCTATCTAAAGGGCATATCACTTTAGACGTATCAAATCTCTTTAATAAAATTGTGTCTTTGCACGGAAGCGTTTTATTACCATAATAATCTTTAGCTTCCCATGTTCTAACTACTCTTTTAATGTAATTTGGATCACAACTTATAGTTTCAATTCTCTCATCCAATTTGATTAATGTATCATTTCGTCCAAGAATTGTATTGCAATTATCTACCACACTAGGTACAGATTTCGATGCAAAAAAACATGGAACTGTATCACTCTTACAAGTGATTACCGGAGGAAGCTTATCTTCAACAATAAGATCACCCCAACATTTATTACCCGAAGGAAGAGCTGTGATTTCAACTTGCAATGGTTTACCAATTTCATTTTCAGTAACCATCGGAGAAGTAGGAATTGCCTTTTTATATAAAAGCACTTTAACGACGAATGTAGCTCCCGGGCAGGAAGTCATCGTATCGTTAATAACCATTCCAGGTGTAATAACTGCTTGACAATTTTGATCAAGTGAAATTTGAACCTTTCCATTACATGCGAGGCTACATTGTGAATTGAGGTCCGTTACTGCTGTGAGTGTCAGAAACATTCCAATCAACAAAATCAATGTGGATGGTCTAGTCCATCGCATTTTTTTGTTTAGTAAGCTAAGAGAAGTAATAACCGTTTTCTCCATGAGATCTATATGTTTAATGATTAAAGAATACAAGCCTTTCGTTCAGATCACAAGAATCTGATCGAAGAGTAATCATATCACAATCTCAAAGGCGGAAATGCATCTGCAAATCAGCAATTAAGACAGACATGTGTCTATCATCATTGGGTTGGAAAAAAGGCTAAATGTGCCTTACATTAAAGAGAGGTACTAATTTCTTCTTGGGTTGTAGGTAGCTTTTTGAAAGCTCTTGTGTATTGTTAATTTTATCTATTTGTTAATTACTTTTTATCAGAAGTATACAAATATAAAAATCTTTAATACAAGGCAAATGTATACATATTAGTGTTTTCCATATATATACCATAAATGGGTATATTTTATATTATATTTTTTTATAATATGTAAATTAGTGAAATTATAGACAGTTGAATAAGGATTGGTCCCTGAGATTTTTATTTAGCAGGCTTATTTTTATTTGAAAGAGTGTCCTTATTTCGTAAAATGAACAGAATCTTATTCAACTTTTAAAACTAAGCCCCTACTCATTTGCATGGTAAGGGCTATAAATTCTTATTGTTGGTTTTACATTATTTCGTTAATACAATCTTTCCTTTCTTAATATAATTTCCAATTATATACTTATAATGATAAATACCCTGTCCTTGTAATTCACTCTTTGCAATTCGTATACTATTAGAACCGTTTAAAATAGAAACCCACTTGGATAGGACAATTTTACCATTACTTGAAATTACTTCCAGATACGAATCAACTTCCATATTTGAAATAAAACTTATAGTACAATCCTCAGTAAAAGGATTAGGAGCCAATTTAAAGTTTTCAATTTCCGGCGTACTGCTCAGAGCTTGCTGATCATTAATATGAATTATTAAAGGATATTTGGAATATGCGGAAGCATAAACCTCATTATCATTAAATGCAGTTTCCCTAATTATATTGGATACTTTGCATTCTTTTGCGGATTTCCAAACAATCGAAAACAACTTATCACCTTTATGTATTCTTTTCGGAAATTGATTTGTGTAACTTATAACTAATTTATCTTCGACTACACTGTATTGTTCTTCAGACATATTACTTCCTTGTTCTGAGTTGCTGTACTCAACCAACCTTTCTGGGTAACCCAAATCAGGATCAAACAAAATTCTTAGCTGATAACCCTCAACTGTAAAATCTTGCTCCGCAGAAAATGTACTTATACCTTTTACGTCATCTGACAATATTGCATCCATAGTACCAATGCTATAATATCTATTTCGGGTAAGAGTAGAGGTATTCACATTTCCTAATGCTCCTGACACATCCCCTACTTTAATACTCGTAAAATTAGCTTTAAAATCTGTTGTTAAATAATCCGTTTGAATAACTTCTTCTACATCATCATTAAGCGGAAATTCTAAATCCTTAAATGTATAATTTTCAGGAATGAAACGATATGAAGTATTTCCCTTAACTTCTGTTACAGTTCCTAATATTAACTTTCTTACAAGACTGATATCCTGGCTACTTACTCTTCCATCTTTATTTACATCCGCTGCTAACCATTCAAATGGAGAAGTGAATGGATCTACTCCCAATATATGTTTTTGAATTCTTACTATATCCAATGTGCTTACACCTGATAACCAATCCTCATTGTATATTGGAATAATCTCAATGCTATCGCTTTCTTTATATCCACTCATTTCAAATAATCCATTGTAATTTGTTTTCGCTTCTTTGTGTTCATTCATTTCATTAACAGGGACATTTACATGAGGTTCTTTAGTTGTTGATCGAATCAATCCGGTAATTCCAATCTTATTGCCAACCAAGTTGTTGCAAAATCCACTTGGGTCATCGACATCAACTCTTGCTATACAACTGGCTTTATTAAATGAAAGGTCTTTAACATATACTAATATTGGCCATAAAGAATCCGGAAATTGCTTGTGCATTGTACAAGAAATAAATCTGCAAGTATCATTTAGATTTGCAGGGTCGAAGGTGAACACTAATAAGCCAGAAGGTGTGCAATTATCACTAAAAGTAGCTACCAAGTCACGAGCAGTTACTTTAGCACTATCATTCGCTTGAATGTTTCTTAATAATCTTCTACAACTTACAGATGGTGAAATCTTATCAACTATTTCAATAAGTACAGTATCTTTAACAACATGACCACAACCATCAACTACAGTAAATATCACTGTATGTCTTCCTAATGGATATATACCGCTACAGTTTACGCCACCATTAGTGAAATTATTAGTTACGGTAACAATAGTATTACATCCTGAAATCTCCAAATCTGGTAAATTGATGAAGGGATGACAGAAAGTATCCTCCACACAATGGAAAGTATCCTTTGGACCCTTTAATATTGGTGGATTTAAATCCAGTAAAAGTATTGTCTGCGTATCCCTATATTCAGATAATCCACATGTTGGTATTGATCTCCATATCCTTAGTATTCTTGGGCATGAATCAACCGGAAGAACGGGAATACTATCTCTATACTCAAATGCTATCCTTCTGCAAGTAAAGTTCAATACCAAAGGTTCCTGACCAAGATCATTCGGGTCATTTGATGTACAACCTGCTATCAAAGTGTCTCTAGGCCATTCAATTTGTAAAACACTAACAGTATTTACAACATTAATCGTTTGTAGACATGAACTATCGATAGTTCCATCTGAATATTGAATAAAGAATTTTCTTTTAATTATTCCTGCTCTACAAGAATCAAGCGTTCCGGAATCACTGTGTGTTATAACAAAACTTAGATTTGTGCAAACATTTGTAACTTTGGGTTTACCAGTAAAATTCACACTGGTATCCTGATCACACTGAAGGTTTCTATCCGCTGGACAATTTACTAAAGTTACGAGTTTGTTTTGTATTTCCATAGGGATCATGCATAAGTTCGAATTTCCCCACTGATCTACAACTTTTACCATTAACATTTCGGTTGATCCTAAGTCCAAACAGCAAAAAGTGACATCACGACGATATATAGTATCCTGAGGTCTTGCACATCTGTTAGTAACCCTTCTTATAAAAATATCAGTCACACCACAATTGTCCGTATAAAAAATAAATTTTTCGAGATAACTTATATCAACCTTGACTTCTCCATTAGCTCCTAATGAAATAACCAATTTACTTGGGCATACTAATGACGGAGCTGATTTATCCTGAACATCAATTTTTCTGCTACATGTATCGGCATTTCCACACGGATCAAAAGCAATATAATCAAGTGTATGTGTCCCTTCTGTAAGACTTACTGTTTCTCCAGGTCTTGCAGTGTATAATGAATCAACTCGAATAAGATAATATAATAATTCTGAAGGCGCACATCCATCTGTTGCATTTATCGACGGCAACGTATAATTAGCAATACAATTTTGACCCTGTAACACTAATGAACTGTCAGGAGGACAAATTATTACAGGTCTTCCTGTATCAGAAACCAAAATTTCCTGCATTTGAGTCTTACTAATTCTAAGACACCAATCCATTACTGTCCATCTTCTGTTTATCTTATACATGCCACCGCAGACAGGTATTGTATCATCAAGACGCGATGCGATTAAATCACACATTGCACTAACAGGTTCTCCATTATAACCGGGAACTCCGGAATTTCCCGGGGCAGTACAATAGACTGTGTCATCTGCAGGAAATTGAATACTATCTAATGGTAACTTTTTAAATACCACATCTTTTACACAGGTTGCTGAATTACCATTCTTATCCTTTACAATATAATTGACATGCATGATAGAAGAAATCATTACATGACAATTCAATTTTTGAAAATTCAATCCGTAATAAATCGTTGGGTTGTCATCACAATTATCTTCTACATCTATAAGTGTTTCATATCGAATATCAAAAGGATCTGTTGTACACTGAAAAGTATCATTCTCACATAATAAAGGAGGCATAAGCTTATCTTCTACTGTAATCACTGCCCAGCATGAATTGTTGGTTAAGGTATCTCTAACCTTAGCACTTCTGGACTTTCCAATATCATTACAATCCACATAATTTCTTCCCGTTTCCAATACTTCTACTTTCATCGCAGAAACAGAAATTGTTGGATCAGATATAAACATCTTAGCAGTTAGAACAGCTCTGCCATTGAAAGCTAAGGAAACTTGAACACTTCCAAAACATGGAAGAGGAGCTTCTTCAACTTTGACTAACCCAAGATGAGGAATGTCTTCATATACAGGCCAATCCTCTGGACTAGCCTGTAATTGAAGAACTAAAACCAAATACATAAATGTAATACTTTTAATATTACAAAGCCATTTTGGGATGGGACTTATTTGAGTAGATGGAATTTTCATTGTACTAATTCTTTATTGAATAAATATTTTTTGCGACCAGGAATATTGACTATTAAATAATTTAATCGTATATATTCCTGATGTTCCTATTTCGTTTCGTTCAATTCTTATAGATTGTATATTATCAACAATCTTTATCTTCTTTTTAAGAATTACTTTTCCTTCTTGATTAACAATTTCAATGTACAATCGGTCGACATCCGATTTGACTTCAATATTGAAATAATCATCAACTGGATTAGGGCCAAATGATAATATATTAAACTTATTATTCTCTACTAGATCCGAAGAGAAAAAATTAATCTTTTGCGCTTCAATCTCATCATTTATCAATTCTCCTTTTAATTGCCAATCATTAAATATATATTCATCCAACAATTGGTCTGATGCAATACTAAATATAACTGCATTCGCAGGTATGTGAACAATTTCATCTGAAACCATTATTATCCTCACATCTCCTTCTATCCGATTTTGATCGACATTGAAGAAATTACTACTTACATTAAAATTTAAATTTGGATTAACGCCTTTAACATAATCTACTAAACATTCTATACCAAACAAATTTTTGCTAATGCTGCTATAAAAATCTATTTGCCCATTGTTGAACTTATAGTATAATGATACATTATTTTTACTTCTTACTTTTAAACTATTGTTTACATCGCCTAATTTTATTCCATAAAAATCTATTACCTCTGACTTGGATATATTGGCTATTTTTATTTCTGATTGTTCTGCACATTCAATCCATGGCTCTGTCTTATTTTTAAATTCATACAATTTATTAATGAAAACAAATGTCTGATTAGAAGGAAATCCCGTTGTAATTCCCAATATAATTTTTCTAATGTGCGAAATATCGGCGCTGCTAATTCTGCCGTTCATGTCTACATCCGAAGCTATAAGTTCATTGACGTTGTTCAGCAATCTTTTACCTAATACATGTTGTTGTATTTTAACAATGTCAGCTGTTGACAACCCCTCTATTACATCTTTATTACTATGCAAACTCATTTGAAATGTCATACCGCTTGGTATATTATTAAAAGCGTATTCTCCTTTTTCGTTTGATCCTATAATTTCATAATGAATAGAGTCTTTCATCGTAACATGAACATCTTCAAGAAGCTCCTCACTAAGTGATCTAACCTTCCCGGATATCGAATGACTAACTATAAATGTTGGACATACGTTATTTATGTCTACCACATTAATAAATGTTTTGACAACAGAATAATTCAGACATTCATCCCAGACATATATGTCCACGTCATTCTGACCCTTATCATTACAATTAAATACCTTAATTGTATCATTTATATTATTAGAAAAAGAAAACTTTAAATCACTACCCTTTGTGCAATTATCTTCACTCTTATTATTAAACTGGCTAGCTTTTACACTTGCCATCACACCTGTACTCATTTCTTGCAAAGTAGTGCTAATACCATACAACAATAATGCAGAAGGAGCCTTGCCATCTTTAACTTGAACAGAAGCTGACTTCGTTGCTATATTATTGCAAGAATCTTTTACGTGATAACTAACTGTATGATTACCCATTGGAAATATTCCACTCGCATTAGGTCCATTACCACTGCGGTCAATGATTCCATCTGTGAAGTAATCAACATCAAATGTGAAACTCAAATTATTAATATCCCCACAGTCAATAGATAATATACTTTGAAGAAAGAATTGTGCATTACCACAGTCGGCCGCGAATGATTTTAATATTGTGTCTCTTGCATTAATAATTTGCGGCGGTATTGTGTCAATTATTTTAATCTCCTGATAATATGAGTAATATCCATTTTCAGCTACATTTGGATTGGGTGTATATCTTGAATTGTATTTACAGTAGTCAATTACTTCCCATAACCGAAGTAACTTCCCACATACTCCTCCTCTATTAAAATAATATAAATTATCTTTCTTTCTGGCTAGTATATTATCACATTCAAATTCATTAATAATGGGTTCTCCGGCATCAATTGTATCTGCCTTAATTCTACAAGCATACACGGTTGTATGTGCCGGCCATTTCAATTGAGACGTATCTAAGCCATTAAATGTATTGTTCCTTAATACTGTAATCGTCTGTGTACATTGTGTCACTGATTGCAATGAATCCTTAGCAGTAAAAATCCGATCAATGGTACCAAAACCACAGCTATTTATGTTTCTTACTATCTGCGTATCTAAATCAACTGAAAAACAGTTGTCCATAAAAAAAGGCTGCCTTCCCTTAAATACACTGTCAACATCCTGGCCACAGTAGATAGTAGCTGAAGGAGGACACACAAGTGTCGGACCGATTTTATCTACAACTGTTATCATAACCATACAGTCAACATAATGCGGTCTTAAAAAACTGTCATTCACTAAACCGTCTCCGGGGTATACGTCATATGCCCGAACAATGAGTAGAACTGGTGAATTAAAAATATCCATACAACAAAACTGAACTTTGTCGTCGAACATATAATTAGGGTTATCTTCAGTTGTGCAATCATATCCAATGGGCCTTGTCATACGCTTGACTTTAAAAAATACATGCCCACAATTATCAAAACTGCCTCCATCTAACTTATTCGCTGGTATTATACCAGTACCCTCTGAATTCAGACTAACTACAGCATCAGGAAGACAAGTCATTTGAGGATTTTGACTATCATGTACGATTAAATTCATAGTATCACAATCAGAATTTCTACAATCATCTTCTACGCAGTAGACGATTTTGTGAATACCAGTGTGAAAATTCATTGGACCTCCATTAGAATTTAATCTACTAAATGCTGAGCTTGTAGTTATTGATACAATATTACAGCCGGGCATTCCCTGAATAATAGCTGGTGGAAGAATTACTGTTGTGTCACATTGATTCAAAGTATTTATGTGCAGTACTAAATCCGGTGGAGCGATTATGCTTGTTGCATAGTTTGATTTAGAAGAAAGTGCACAAGAGCTATTCTCATCAATCTTTGACAAAGATTTAAAAGATGTCAAGATTAAAATAAGAATAGCTCCAAGGGAAATTGGATATCTAAAAATAATACCTAAAGAGTTTACAGTGCACATACACTTGAGTTTTGCTAAATTCAATAATAATTTTACCAGGAATCAAATGATGCCTGGAAACCATATGATCAAATTTGGGATCATCCAATCACATGGAACTTTTAATTCTTATTGCTTTTAGGAAGGGAAGATTGCAAGAGAATGCTTACAATCATATGGCAAAAATATGTTATATGTAATCATATAACATAGAGTTATTTAATATATTTTTTTGCTATATTAATGAAAAGTAAATATGTCTTATCTAAAGTGCTTCATAATAAGTTGACAGAGAAGGGTTTGCTCAAAAAAAAAGCCCCCCTTCAATTTCTTGAAGAGAGGCCATCCCAAAAACCGATTTATCTTTTCACTTCGAGAATCAGTTCAAATTCATGAACTGATTCTCTTAGTGAGTAAAATCTTATAGGACTATTACTCGATTACAACCATACGCTTAGTAGCAGTATTGTTAGCTGCATCAAGTTGATAGTATAATACTCCACTAGTACCGATATCAGACTTATTCACATTGTATGTGTTAAGACCTTTCTGGCCACCAATATTGTATACTCTGATAATCTTTCCTGTAACATCATAGATTGTAAGCGTAACAGCTCCAGCTTCAGGTAATCTGTAGCTGATTGTTGTTTGCTTTGCAAATGGATTTGGCTCGTTCTGGTATAATTCAAATACCTCGCCAGCTACAACTCCACGATCTGTGCGTACTCCAAGATTAACTTTTGCTAAGTCTGTATTTACATAAGCTTCAGCAGTTGTAACATCACTTGTGATGCTGAATGACTGGCTGATTCTTCCGCTCTTTGTAGCTTTGAATACAAGTGTAAATAATACATCATTCGTTCCGAAGCTTACAGGAGCGTTTCCGTTCCAGCTCGTTGTAATGATTCCCTTATCTGTTCTTGTTAATCCAAAGTTTGCTTCTGTAGTTCCAAGAACTCCTTCTTCAGTTCCTTCAAAGCTTAATGCCGTTGCATCATACTTCAATGTAAACTGATATCCGTTAACGTTCTCGAAGTTGCTTGACTTAAAGCTTACTCTGTAAGTTTCGCCAGCTACTAGATTCTTCTCATCAAGTTCAATGTTTAATTGACCTCTTGTTCTAGTAGAAGTTCCTCCTACGTTGCTTGCTCTTGCATTCTCAGTAACATCTCCCATCTTCACTGCTACGAATGGAACTGCCTTAACTTCAGGAGTGTTTCCGAATGTAACACTGCTTTGTCTTGGTGCATTCCATGGGTTTGCAGGATCTGCAAATTGATATGCTGTTGGTACAAATGTCCATGATTGAACTTTTGAGAACTCACTGATTGATCCAAGGATCAACTTTCTGATTTCAGCTATATCTGCAGATGTGATTGAAGAATTACCGTTTACATCAGCTGCTAATAATAAGTAAGGATTTGTGATTGCAGTTTTTCCAAGAATATGCTTCTGGATAACTGTAATATCATGTGTACTTACTCCATTGATATGATCATCATTTCTATTCGGCTTAATTGTATAAGTCTGTGATAATTTTAGATCACCAAAGCTATATGGACCACCTGTAACTTGAGACATCATGTTTCCTGCATTGTACAATTGTACGTCTACCGGATTCGTTAATTCACCCTTATTTGTCTTAAGTTCTCCTGTAATCTTTCCAGCACTTCCTGTATTAGGACAGATATCTAAATTATCTTGTACGATAACTACAGTCTTGCAATAGTCTTTGTTTCCTTCTTCGTCTTCAACCCACATTTCAACATCCACTCTAAGTGCATCGTTAGCTTGTGCTCTTACGAAGTCTTCGCAACAGATTCTGATACTTGTTTTGCTTGGATCTCCATCGAAGTAGAACAACAAGTCATCCTTATCTGTACAATTATCAAATGATCCGTGATCAAGATCCTTTGCCCAGATGTCAATACATCCTGTAGATGGCATTGGAACTGTTATGATTCCAGTTAAGCAGTATGGTGTTGGAGCTTTGCAATCCTTTATTTCAAATAAAGTACAACAAGTTCCTACGTTACCGCATCCGTCTTCAACAAACCAACAGATCTTGTGGATACCGATTGGATAAGTTCCAGATGCATCAAATGGATTATGTCTGTCATCTGCAAATGGATTGTGGCTATACTCAGTTGTATCTCCAGCAGCAGCTCCCTTCTTTGTAAGTGATCCTACTCTGAAATCATATCCACCGTGCTCACCTTTTCCATCATTGAATGCATCAATCTTATATTCCCATAACAACCAGTCAATTGGGCTACAGTTGTCTGTTGCATCTGCTGTTAATGAGATATGTCCAACACATACTCCCAATGAATTACTTAATGTAGCTGGCTCACATGGTCCAACATTACATGTAACTACTGGCTTATCTCTGTCTCTAACTTTGATTACTTGAAGTGCTTCCCATCTTCCGAATTCAGGATCAATGAATGGGTCATACTGACACCAGTCAATAACTGTCCATGTACGTAAGATTTTGAAACAAGCATCAGGCTCAATTGTAAAGATCTCGTCTTTGTATTCTATTGATATTAATGCACAATTGTCATCTGCATTATTGATTACCG
>JABFRV010000167.1 GCA_013140975.1 Saprospiraceae bacterium | reverse complement strand
TCATTGTACAAATATACTTTTATGGAAAAATTTAATGATAGTATGTTTTTGACTTAGAGTTGTTGTATTCAATTACAATCAACATTTTACTTTACTTTGTAAAAATTTACAAATACCTCGAACCAGCTAAAAGGATTTTTGCAATTTACTAATCTTCTTTCTTCAAAAAAAATAATTAGTTAACGATTAGGAGTTCGCTAAAAATATTGCTATAATCCGATCAGAAAATAAAATAAGTAAACGTAAGCTCTACCCTGCAAGAGATGCTGCTCCTCCAACAATTTCGGAAAGTTCTTTGGTAATTGCTTCCTGACGCGCTTTATTGTAATTAATTTTTAATTCACCAAGCATATTTTCAGCATTCTCAGATGCTTTGTCCATGGCAGTCATTCTAGCCCCATGTTCCGAAGCTGCATTATCAAGTACACACTTGTATAATTGTGATTGAAGTATGGATGGAATTAATTCTTTAAGTAATGTTTCCTGGCCAGGTTCAAAAATATAATCAGGTTTAGATTTTTTGGAATCCGTCTTTGGTAACTCTGATTTTTGTATTGGTAAATACTGTTCGTTCTCAGGAAATTGTGTTCCAGCGTTCTTAAACCTACCGTAAAATATTTCTATCTGATCCGTTTTAGAATTGGAGAACTCAGTCATTAAATAATCAGCACAAGCTGCCACTTTTTCAAAACTTAATCCGGCAAAAATATCCTTATAGTTAATGTTGTACTGAGCATTTGGAAATCTTCTTTTGAAAAACTCATATCCTTTCTTTCCAATACATAAAAACGTCAGGTTTCCGTTTTTAACTTGAGCGCTATAATCTTCAGAAATTCTTTTCTGTGCCAACTTTAGAATATTTGTATTAAATGCTCCACAAAGACCTCTGTCAGATGTAACAATAACAAGTGTCGGATTCTTCTTCTCCGTTGGTTTTCCAAATGCTTCAGCTCCCTGACCATCAGAAAAACTCATAATATTAGACATCATGGCATTTAGCCGATTAGCATAAGGTCTCATCTGAACAATAGCTTGTTGTGCACGACGCAACTTAGCCGCCGATACCATCTTCATAGCCTTTGTAATCTGTTGCGTTGAACTTACAGATTTAATCCTGTTTCTAACTTCTTTTAAATTTGCCACTTTTCTTTAATTAGTTAATGAGTTAATTCGATTATGAGTTAATGTTATTTATTAGCTTGATTTTTTTTGGCCGTACTAATGATTTTATTTAATATTTTTAGTATTTCAGTTAATGATATAATTAGTGCTTCATTCTTAGGATAATTATCTGCTTTTTCACATAATAATAGCCAATACCAAGTTTCATTTGCTTCCTTTGTAGCGATTTTCATTTTATGAATGAAATCCAATTTACTTTCTGCATCTTGGGCTTCGTGCACATTTGAGCCAATTGAAGTTGCAGATCGCAATAATTGTTTCGCTATGACATATTTCTTATTTTCTTCTAATACTTGTACAAATTTCATTACTTCTAATGAAAATTCGATGCATTTGTCTAAGATAATATTATCACAATGCAAATTGTCTCATTATCGTATTAACTAATTATCATATTAACTAATTACTTAACGTATTTTATCGACAAGTCTTTCGCTATCGATTTAAGTACATTAAGATCAGCATCTTCCAATTTTCCTTTTCTGAAATTATCTAATACTCCTGGATGTGATTGATCTAACGTTGCAAATAAAACATTTTCAAAATCTTTCACTTTTTCTACAGGAATATCTTTTAATAAATTGAACGTTCCTAAGTAAATAATCGCTACTTGTTTTTCAACCGAAACCGGACTATACTGTGATTGCTTAAGTATTTCAACGTTTCTTTTTCCTTTGTCAAGAACTGCTTTTGTACTTGCATCAAGATCTGAACCAAATTTTGAGAAGGCCTCTAATTCACGATATTGTGCCTGATCCAATTTTAAAGTTCCGGAAACTTTTTTCATTGATTTAATCTGCGCGTTTCCTCCAACACGAGATACAGAAATACCAACGTTAATTGCAGGTCTAATACCCGCATTAAATAAATTTGATTCAAGGAATATCTGTCCATCCGTAATTGAAATTACGTTTGTTGGAATATATGCAGAAACGTCTCCTGCCTGAGTTTCAATAATTGGTAAAGCCGTTAATGAGCCACCACCTTTTACAATACCGGCTTTTTTAAGAGACTCTGGAAGATCATTCATGGTTCTGGCAATCTCATCATTATTAATAACCTTAGCAGCTCTTTCCAATAATCTTGAGTGAAGGTAGAATACATCACCAGGATATGCCTCACGTCCCGGTGGTCTTCTTAATAATAATGAAACTTCACGATACGCAACTGCTTGCTTTGATAAATCATCATAAATAACCAAAGCAGGTCTTCCCGTATCTCTAAAATATTCTCCGATTGCTGCACCTGAGAAAGGAGCGTAAAATTGTAATGGTGCAGGATCAGCTGCAGATGCTGAGACAATGGTTGTATAAGCCATTGCTCCATATTCTTCAAGCGTTTTTGCCACTTTGGCAACTGTTGATGCTTTCTGACCGGAAGCTACATATATACAATAAACAGGCTCACCCCTGTCATAAAATTCTTTTTGATTGATGATTGTATCAAGTGCAATCGCAGTTTTACCTGTCTGTCTATCACCGATAATTAATTCTCTTTGTCCTCTACCAATAGGAATCATTGAGTCAATAGCCTTCAATCCTGTCTGTAATGGTTCGTTCACCGGTTGACGGAATATTACTCCGGGTGCCTTTCTTTCAATAGGCATTTCATATCGCGTTCCAGTGATAGGTCCTTTTCCATCTATTGGCTGACCCAAGGTATTTACAACCCTACCTACAAAGCCTTCACCTACAGAAATAGATGCAATCTTATTTGTTCTTTTTACTCTCGAACCTTCTTTAATTCCATTCCAGGGTCCCATCAATACCACACCCACATTATCTTCTTCAAGGTTAAGTACAATGGCTTGAACTCCTGTTTCGAATTCTACAAGTTCTCCTGCCTGTGCATTGGTTAATCCATATACACGCGCAATACCATCACCAACTTGTAGTACTGTTCCGATTTCTTCAAGTTCGGATGCAGTGTTTACACCGGCGATCTGTTGTTTTAATATTGCTGAAATTTCTTCTGGTCTAATATTTACCATAACAATGTAATTCTATGATTTTATAACTAAGTTTGTATAAGATGAATCGTATAATCCAGTTTTCATGGATTCTAAATTACGTTTAGCAGTAGCATCAATCTGTCGGCCTTCCATTTGAAAGATATAACCTCCAATAATTGAAGGGTCTATCACTTGTTTTAATTCCATGGTTTCTCCTTCTTTAAGCCAGGATTGAAATTTACTCTTAATGTGATTGACTTCTGCATCAGTAATATTTGTTGCAGTAATCAATCTTGCTGATCTGATTTTCTTTAATGTTTTGTATTGCTCAATAAATGAATTACAAATTGTAGGAATTATCGAATCTCTTCCTTTTTGAATTAGTAATTCCAAAAATTTTTGCGTTAATGAATTCAGTTTTCCGTCAAATATGCTTTTAAAAACACTAACCTTTTTATCAAGATTGATTACCGGACTTTTAATAAACTGTGAGAAGTCTTTATTGTCACATACGGTTGCTACAGTATGTATATCGTTGTATACCTGATCCAATAATCCTTTTTCTGTTGCCAGATCAAGAATGGATTTGGCGTAACGTCCAGCAATTTTGTTTACTGACATAGTCTTAATTCATTTTAACTTCGTCCACAAGTTTCTTTACATACTCCTGATGACTAGCATCATTGGCAAGATTCCTGCGAATAATTTTTTCAGCAATATCTGTTGCCATAGTACCTACTTGATTTTTTACATCAACTAAAGCAGCCATCTTCGCATTTTCAATTTCATTTTTAGCATTAATTGTAATGCGTTGCGCTTCTTCTTTGGCTTTATCTTTTGCGTCATTAACGATGCTATTAGCAGCATCCTTAGCTTCTTTAATAATTCTCATTTTTTCTTCTCGCGCTTCAGACATGATTCTTTCATTTTCTGATTGAAGATTTTTCATCTCTTCTTTTGCACGATTCGCAGCATCTAATGATTCCTGAATGGTATTACTTCTGTCATTTAATGCCTTAATGATAGGCTTAAAAGCTAATTTACCAATTACTAACCAGAAAATTGAAAACACTACTGTTGACCAAAACAAAAGTCCCACTTCTGGTTTGATAGGAGAAAATTCTATCCAGGATATAATAAATAATAAATTCATATTTTTCTTTTTAAAAAGTGAAAGAGGCATTTCAACCAACCGTTGAATGCCTCTAACTAAAATTTTTACTTCACTAGGAAGGCCATTAGAATTGCGATCAAAGCTGCTCCTTCAACAAGAGCTGCAGTAAGAATCATGTTGGCACGAATATCACCAATCGCTTCGGGTTGACGAGCAATTGCTTCCAACGCCTTACCACCGATAGTGCCTACTCCGATTCCTGCACCGATTGCTGCAAGACCCATTCCAATAGCTACGATAGAACCTGTCATAATAAATTTATTTATTTGATAATTGAATACACGTTAATTAATGATGATTTTTTTCTGGGTGATGATGCTCTTCTGTTGCTGCACCAATATAAGATGCAGTTAAGAGAGTAAATACATACGCTTGAATAAATGCAACCAACAATTCTATTGCAGATATAAATAATGCCAATAACACTGAAGCAACTGATGCACCGTAAGCCGCACCCGGTTCAGCTCCTGCCTTGCCAAAAATAAATATCAATGAAATAAATATAATGATTACAATATGTCCCGCAGTTATGTTTGCAAAAAGTCGTAGCATTAATGTTACCGGCTTAATAAAAACACCCAAGATTTCAATTGGTGTAATTAATGTTTTTACCCAAGCTGGAATTCCTGGCATCCATAAAATATGTTCCCAGTAATGCTTATTTCCATTCAGGTTAACAACAATAAAAACGATGATTGCCAGCACCATTGTTACAGCTAGATTTCCTGTAACATTTGCACCACCAAAAAATGGAATCTGACCAAACAAATTCAAACTTAGAATAAAGAAAAATATAGCCAACAAAAGAGGCATAAATCTTTCATACTTAGCGCCGATAAATGGTTTTGCTACTTCATCTTGAAGAAATAATATTATCGGCTCAAATAATTTCTGAGATCCTGTTGGTGCCGTACTTGGTTTTCTTCTGTATGCACTTGCCATTCCTAAAAATAATATGGACATAAACCCAATGACAAGTAACATTGCAAATACGTTTTTGGTAATAGAGAAATCATAAAATGATGTAAACCCTCCACCAAATAATCCACCATCTACCGAACTGGTTTTTTCCAATTCATATTTTTGACCATTTGCGCAAACGTAGTTGATTTCTTTTTTCTTTCCGTCAACTTCTGTTTCTGCTGTAGTAAATCCTTGTACTGAAACTTCTCCCATAGGGAACGATGCATCAATAATTCTCATGACTCGTCCCATGTTCAATGCATATCTATCTACAGCTTTATTTCCTGATCCATGATGATGATTGTCAATATCAAATTTTGAAGAAGAAAAAAATGACCATCCCTGATCTTTTGAATAAAGTATACAAGGCAATGGGAAATTCCAAGGTCCGATACTATAGACATTTAAATCGGAAATATGATGAAACGCTGTTTCATCTGCTTTGAATTCAGAATGGCTATCATGGCCACAATCTGTGTGAGCTGCTAGATCATGACCTTGATGACTGTGGGTAGAATGGTCATGAGTAGAGTGGTCTTGACTATTGTTTAAAGTATTATCATGATTCGTTGTTTGTCCGTTGTTTTGAGTTGTTGTTGTTGTTGTAGACGGATGTTGGTGATTATGTCCTTCATGGGCATAAATTCCTGTACAAAATACAAAACAAGCAACTACAATTTTCAAAACATTAATCATGAACAAGGCCTCTAATTAGGCTGCAAAAGTAAGTTCCAAAAAAGGAATTTTTATCGGGTTTTTTGTTAATCAGATGTTTATTATTGGAATGCTTAAAGCCAATAAATTTCTGACTTTGCCAAATTTCTATAATCTGACTGCCGATTAATTAGTTGATAGATAATTTACGCTTAAATCAAATTTTTAAAGATCAGCAACTGCTAATTCCTTATAAATGCCGTAATGGCTTCCAATCATACCCTTTAATGCTTTTCTGGCAAAGAATATTCTGCTCTTTACAGTACCTAAAGGAAGGTTTAATTCATCTGCAATTTCCTGATATTTAAATCCATTAAAATACCGTAAAAATGGAATTTTCAGAGAATCATCAAGACTTTCAACCATTCTGTTCAGTTCCGTCATCATCATGTCCGACTCTGCACTATTGCCAATTGAATTATTGATTGAATTTAGGTAGTATTGATTTTCGCTGTTGTCATTAACAATTCCTCCTTTTACTTTTCGACGGTAATTGTTGATGAAGATATTCTTCATGATAGTAATTAACCATGCCTTGAAGTTGGTTCCAGGTTGAAACTTATCTCGATTGGAAAGAGCTCTGAAAGCAGTCTCTTGATACAAATCTTTCGCATCTTCAAGATCCCTCGTTAGTCCTAAGGCAAAATTATTCAAAGTCTTAGTTTGCATTTGGAGGGATTCAAAAAACTCTACAGTAGACATTGTAATTTATTTTCCTCAAAGGTAATACTTTGTTTAAGATTTGGAGGACAAACGTTAAACAAACTTCGTTAAGGATTTCTTAATTATTGGGTTTTATTCTAAAGAATTGATTTACAATTTAATACCCAGAGGAATTAGTGATATACAAATAGCAGTCTAAAATTATCCTACTAATAGACTATAAATAGTAAATAATTTACTGCTGTGCAGATTTATATAGCCTAAAAGCCAAAAATGAAAAAATAATATTTGGTGACCAAATGGCAATAATTGGGTTTATCATTTCTGAATTCGCAAAAGTTAGGCTTAATTTAGACAGAAAAATAAAAATTACTCCTATTATCACTCCGGAAGCCAAATGTAAGCCAAGACCACCTCTAACTTTTCGACTAGCTATACACACACCAATTATGCTTAATATTAAAGTTGTAACGGGATCTGCTGTCCGACGATGCTTTTCTACAATGTATTCACGGGTAATTCCTGAGCCTTTACCAATTTCTCTTTCTATAAACTCTGATAATTCCCCTGTTTGCATCATATTCTTATTATTCTTAAATTGAATAAAATCAGAGACTTTTAAATTCAAATTGGTGTCCAGGCTTTTACCTGAATATAATTCAAATGCCTCTTTATCCTCACTCCAGCTTCTAATCTCATAATCCTTTAGTTTCCATTTTTGGGAGAGGCTATCATATTTGAATTGGTTGGCTCTCAGGATAGATTTTAGTTGAGAATTTTCGGTATGACTTAAATGAAATCCTGTTCCGCTTGAATCAAATGAGTTGTAGGCTGATATATACACCTCAACACCGGGTTGAACTATGAAATGTGCATTTCTATCTTTTCGAATTAAGCTGCTGGTTTTAATATATTTATTTTCAAATGCGCCCATCGTCTTATTTCCTTTGGGCACCCAGTAATGATTTAAAAACAAATGCAGTAGTGTAAAAATGATTGAGGCAATAACAAATGGCTTGAGAAATCTTTTATAACTCATTCCACTACTAAACACTGGAATAATTTCTGTTTTTTCTGCTAATCTGGATGTAAAAAATATTACTGTTATCAAAGAATATAAAGGAAACAGTAATGAATTTATCCAGGGAAGGAAATTAAAATAGTAATCTTGAATAATCTCTTTTGCAGCAACATTCTTGGAAATAAATTTTTGTATCCTTTCACTAATATCAAATACAACTGCTATTAGAGATAAAATAGACAATGTAAATATAAATGTCGAAATATATTTTTTGAGAATATAGCGATCGAATATTTGCAATCTAAAAATTTCGCCAAGCTTCATAATCTTTGATTAATTACTTGAAGAATTGCGTTCTTCCACTCTTGAAATTTATCAATGAATATCATCTCTCGCGCTTGGCTCACAAGATGTAAATAAAAAGATAAATTTTGTAACGTTGCGATTTGCATTCCTAATATTTCACCACTCACAAAAAGATGACGAAGATACGCTTTCGAATGATTATTGCTTGTAGGACATTGAATGCCTTCATCAATAGGTTTGAAATCATCTTTCCATTTCTTGTTTCGTATATTCATTATTCCCTGAGTTGTGAAGAGAATTCCATGTCTGGCATTGCGGCTGGGTAATACACAATCAAACATATCAATTCCAGCAGAAATACACTCCAGAATATTAGCAGGTGTTCCAACTCCCATTAGATATCTTGCATTATCAACAGACATGTGTTGCGTAGATAAATGAACTAATCTATAGAGATCTTCTGCAGGCTCTCCTACAGATAATCCTCCAATTGCTTGTACTGGAGTTTTAAACTGTCCATTAAATTGTAGTGACTCTATTCTTAAATCATCATAAATTGAACCTTGCGCTATAGGAACAAAGATCTGATCATGTCCATAAAGTGGTTCTGTGTTTTTAAAATGTGCTATACCTCTTTCTAGCCAGGCCTTTGTTATTTCAAGGGATTTTCTTGCAGCCGGTTTGGTGCAAGGGTAGGCCGGACATTCGTCGAGAGCCATCATAATATCAGAACCTAAAATTCTCTGTGTGTCGACAACTGATTCCGGTGTAAATAAATGTTTGGAACCATCAATATGACTACTAAAATAAACGCCTTCTGCTTTAACTTTTCTTCTCGCACTCAAAGAAAAAACTTGATACCCACCACTATCTGTTAAGATCGGTTTTTTCCAATTCATAAAACTATGGAGTCCACCAACACGATTCAGAATTTCATTCCCGGGTCTTAAAAATAAATGATACGTATTTCCAAGTATAATTTGTGCCTTTATTATGGATTCTAATTCTGACTGATGCACAGCTTTTACAGATGCTTGTGTTCCTACAGGCATAAATATTGGAGTGTGAATATCTCCATGATCAGTGTGAATTATTCCAGCGCGTGCACTTGATTCTTTATCTGTTTTTAACAACTCAAATTGAATCATTGCGATTTGGCTTGAAGTCTCATAAATATTCCTAACATTAATGAAAAGATTATCAGGGAACTGCCTCCTTTGCTAATAAAAGGCAAAGGGATTCCGATGATGGGTACAAGACCTAGTGTCATGCCGATATTTATAATTACATGTAATATTAGAAATCCTGCTAACGACGTAGAATAAAATGAAGCAAACTTGTTATTGCAGTTTTCTGAAAAGTCAAGAATTCTAAAAACAAGAAAGAAGAATAAGCCAATCACTAGGATGCTACCAATAAATCCATGTTCTTCCCCAATCGTACTAAAAATAAAATCAGTTGATTGCTCAGGAACATACTTTAATCGGGTCATATTGCCATTTAAAAATCCTTTTCCGAATAGTCCTCCGGATCCAATCGCAACCTTTGATTGAAGAATATTATATAAAGATCCACGAGGGTCACATTCAGATGGCTTCAACCAGACTTTTATTCTTTCCTGCTGATGTTCTTTTAGTCCACTAAAAACACTGAGTGAAGAATAAGAAAATAAAAGTAATACTACAACAGATACAGGTACAAAAATTGCGAACCTCTCGTTGCGGTTTCTCCACAGAATTATCATGACAAAAATTAAGCTGACACTAGAAGCCAGATAACCATATAAAGGGTCAACTTTTATAAATAGGTATATGATAATTCCGATAACGCTGGAAACGATAAGCCATAAATACTTAAATTTTCGAATATTATACAAGCTTACAAGTAAGGCAAGTATTAATATCGAAATAAACACATATTGCAACGGAAAAATAATAGAACAAATAAAAATTATCAAGAGTACAATTCCAATTATATAATACAATGGATTTAATCCTTCTGTGTATAATAAAATAAATAATGAGAAAAACGTTATTGCTGATCCTGCATCCGGTTGAAAAAGTATTAGCAATACAGGAGCTAAAATTAATCCTAAAACTATCCATTGAAAATTAATCGCTTTTAAGTTGACCTTAAAATATGCTAAATAACTACTCACAGAAATAGCTGTTGCAAATTTTGCAAATTCAGAAGGTTGAAATGAAAAGCCTCCAATAATAAACCACGCTTTGGCTCCATTGATTTCATTCCCTACAATTAGTACAATCAACAATAATAATAAAGCCAAGCCATAAATTAAATAAGCGAATGTGTGCCAAAACCGCCAATCAATGAATTGTGCTAGCATGAATATTAGTATAGCGGATACCATATACACGCTTTGCTTTACAATAGGAATAGAAATATCCAGGTAATCTACATTCTCATTAAAAGAGCTGGTAGCTGAATAGATAGAAAGCCAGCCAATAGTTAAAAGACTTAAATAAATTCCCAATGTAATCCAATCAAAATACTTTTTTCTATTGGATCCGATCATGTCGAAGTGGAATAAATATTAATTAGAAAAATTATAATTCATCATAAGAAATCTTATCTAAAGAAATAAATGCTGTTGGAAATTTCTTTTTGATGACTTCTAAAGTGCCAGTCGCATCTGCCCTGTTTAGAAACGATCCTGCTTTTAGGTGATAATAGGGTTCTTTATATTCCCATTTCGTATTATAGTTAAATTGCTTATTAAAGTCAACTTTTGTCTGTTCTAAAACCCTTCTGTCTGTTGTCGTTATAACAGTAATTCTCCATCCGGAAATATGCGTATTTGATCGGTTAATTCGCATATATTGATTCATAAGTGCAGTAATTCTTGGTTCTTCATTGACAACAATAGACGATTGTGCAGATAATCCTTTTGACATTAATACAATGAGTATGCAAATAAATAACTTCATATTCCAAATAAATTAATTCATTGTCGATCCATGACAATTCTTAAACTTTTTTCCGCTTCCACATGGGCAACTGTCATTTCTTCCAATTTTTGGTCCTGTATTTCTAATTGTCTGAATCGACTGAGGTTCTCTTCCTGCGCTTTCTGCTGCCTTTCGAGCTCTGTCTTCTTCTTCAGAACGATGTGTACGAGTACGACTTAAATCTGATTTTTGTTGTTGTGCTTCACGAATTTCTTGATTTACTTCTATATTCAACTTTCCTTTAGATAAGTAGGAAGTAATGTGCTGATTCATTTTTAATACGAGTTGTTCAAAAAGCTTATAAGCTTCCATCTTATATATAACCAATGGATCTTTCTGTTCAAAAGATGCAGCTTGCACGGATTCTTTGAGCTCATCCATATTTCTTAAATGCTCCTTCCAATCCATATCTAATCTTGAAAGTGCAATCGATCTTTCAATATCTCTCATTATTGAAGAACCTTTCGACTGTACTGCTTTTTCTAATTCTGCTGCTATAGGAATTGGTTCCTTAGATTCATCGGTAAATGGAATAACAATTCTTTGGTACCTATGTCCCTCATTACGATGAACAGAAGTTATAATAGGTAGTAAAGCTTGCTTGATGTGATCTTCTTTCTTTGCGTAAAATTCTTTAAACTGTTTTATGTATTGATCAACAATGTCATGAAGAGTGCTTTCTCTAAAGTAAGCTTCGTTGATTTCAGATTCAAATCCCAAAATTCCAATGGAATCATACATAAAAGATTCATAGTCATTTCTGGATTTATGAGAAGCAACAATATTTTCCAAAGTAGAAGTAAACATATAGTCAATGTCTACACTTAGTCTTTCGCCTTCCAGAGCGTGATTTCTTTTTTTATAGATTGCCTCTCTTTGAATGTTCATTACATCATCGTAATCCAACAATCTTTTTCTCATTGCAAAGTTGTTCTCCTCAACTTTCTTTTGTGCTCTCTCTATTGATTTAGTAACCATTGGGTGTTGTAAGACTTCTCCTTCTTTGTGTCCCAACTTATCCATTATTCCCGTAATCCTGTCTGAATTAAACAAGCGCATAAGGTTATCCTCGAAAGACACAAAAAATTGAGATGAACCGGGATCTCCTTGCCTTCCGGCTCTTCCTCTTAACTGTCTGTCTACTCTTCGAGATTCATGTCTTTCAGTTCCAATTATTGCAAGTCCTCCTGCCTTTTTAACTTCATCATTAATTTTTATATCTGTACCACGACCCGCCATGTTTGTGGCAATAGTAATTTTTCCAGGTTGTCCGGCTTCAGCAACAATCTCCGCTTCTCTTTGATGTTGTTTTGCATTTAAAACATTATGTGGGATGTTTTTAAGTTGAAGCATACGACTTAACTTTTCAGAAATATCCACTGATGTTGTTCCAACTAGCGCAGGTCTTCCTTGTTCTCTGCATTTCTCAATTTCTTCAATAACAGCATTGAATTTTTCTCTGGAGGTTTTATATACAAGATCTTCACGATCATCGCGAACTATTTTCTTGTTCGTCGGAATAACAACAACATCCAACTTATAAATTTTCCAGAATTCTCCAGCTTCTGTTTCAGCCGTTCCGGTCATTCCGGATAGCTTGTGATACATTCTAAAATAATTCTGTAATGTTACAGTCGCGTAGGTCTGTGTGAGTTCTCCAACTTTTACATTTTCTTTCGCTTCAATTGCCTGATGCAGTCCATCCGAATATCTTCTGCCTTCAAGTATCCTTCCGGTTCCTTCATCCACAATTTTTACTTCACCTTCCTGAACAATATATTCTTCGTCAATTTCAAATAATGTAAAAGCTTTTAATAATTGGCTTACTGCGTGAAGTCTTTGAGATTTTTCAGCATAGATACTAAGTGCTTTTGCTTTATGCTCGGTATGCTGCTCTTTCGTCAATGTTTCATCAGAATCAATTTTATGTAATGCAGACCCAATGTCTTCCAACATAAAAAAATCCGGCTCTGATTCTCCTTTAGATAAAAAGTCTTCTCCAAGTTTGGTTAGTTCAACATTTTTATTTTTTTCATCAATCGTAAACAACATCGGTTTATCTGCAATCTTCATGTTCTTTGACTGTTCTTGCAAATAATAATTTTCCGTTTTAGTTAGGATGTTCCTTATTCCATCTTCACTTAAATATTTTATAAGTGGTCTGGATTTAGGTAAAGCACGATAAGATCTGAATAAACTTAACCCTCCTTCTCCTTCATTGTATCCAATATTGTTTTCAGAAATAAGTTTTCGTGCATCATTTAAAAATTGTCCGGCAAGTCGTTTCTGTTCGTTGACTAATTTTTCTACTTTCGGTTTTAGATTATTATATTGAATGCTTTCTTCATCGACGTCAATAGGACCGGAAATTATTAATGGTGTCCTTGCATCATCTATCAATACACTATCAACTTCATCGACCATCGCATAATGATGCTTGCGTTGAACCTTTTCATCAATTGATCGAACCATATTATCACGTAGATAATCAAAACCAAACTCATTGTTTGTTCCGTAAATTATATCGCAGTTGTAAGCAGCTTTTCTTTGAGGACTATGAGGTTTATACTTATCAATACAATCTACGCTTAATTGCAAAAATTCAAAAATGGGTCCAACCCATTCAGAGTCTCTTCTCGCCAGATAATCATTGACCGTTACTATATGTACTCCTTCTTCTGTAAGTCCATTAAGGTAAGCTGGTAAAGTAGCGACGAGAGTTTTTCCTTCCCCGGTAGCCATTTCTGCAATTTTTCCCTCATGAAGTGCCATTCCACCAATTAACTGCACATCATAATGAACCATATTCCACCGTACTTCCCCACCGGCAGCAGTCCAGCTATTCTGATAAATAGCCTTGTTTCCCTGAATTTTGATGTAATTCTTAGTAATGGAAAGATTTATGTCTCGTTCAGTCGCGGAAACCTCAATTGTGCTATTATTCGTAAATCGATACGCTGTCTCCTTAACAACAGCAAATGCTTTAGGAAGTATGTCTCTTAATACATCCTCTATCAATTCATTTTTTTCTTTAATTTTTTGGTCTATATGGTTAAAAATTTCTTCTTTAAGATGTATGTCTTCTTCATTTTCAGCATTGTCCTTAAGATTCTGGATTTCCTGTTTAATCTCTGATAAATACTCGCTTATATGCAGCTTAAATTCATTGGTTTTTCCCCGTAATTCATCATTACTTAGATTAGAATACTCCTTCTGAAATTGAAGAATTTCTGCAACCCTGTCATTATAAGCTTTCAGGTCTTTTTCCTGCTTGGAACCAAATACTTTTTTAAGAAAATCAAACATTTTTTATGCTTTGTCGATCAAGAACACAAAAGTAAGACATTAAGCCTTCTTTGACTGGCTTAAAGTCATAAACCATACCATTCAGTATAATGTGCCATAATGTCAGGACTTAATAAAAAAACCTTGTAATAACTACGTACATTTTCGTAGAAATTTCGTTTTATTAACTTAGGCTCTTAAACTGAAATTATTTAACCTTACTTTTGCACAAAAATTATTCTAAAATGAAGAATTTGTATTGCTTAATGCTAGCACTCCTAATTAGCTCAAATTTATGGTCTCAACAACTTGTTCAATGGAAAGAATTGGTTGAATCCAAGTCAACTTTACATTCCTCCTGGTCATCTATAGGAAATTATTCTAAGGCGAGCATTAACCTCAAAGATTTTAGAAATTTTCTTATCATCAATACTCCCTTTGAAAATCATGAAGGCAAAAATTTAAAAATTCAGCTGCCATGGGTAGATGGCACTTTGAAAACATATTACATTATGGAGTCTCCTGTCATGGAATCAGAAATTGCTGCAAAGTATTCTGATATTAAAACATATAAAGGAACAGATGGTATAAACTATATGAGAATGATTGTTACACCTCATTGGATTAAAGTATATACGCTCACTAGTAATGGGGATGTAATTATAGAACCATTAAGTGGCCAATCTTCTGATGAATATGGAATTTATAGTTCTAATGATATTAAACCTAATGCTTTCTCACTCTCCAATAAATGTGGTGAAAGAGGAAAGGAAATAAATATACATGAATTACATCATGATAAAAATCATAATTCAAACATTGCATCTACAATAACAAGAGGCAGTCCGGTTCAACTAATTACATATAGAATTGCTATAGCATGTACTGGAGAATTTGGTGAAGCTTCAAATCTTGGTGGTGGTACAGTTGCAACAGTTATTGCAAAGATGGCAGATGCATTAACCTACACGAACGCTGTTTATGAAAAAGATTTTTCAATCCACTTAAATTTAATTAACACCAATGAAAGAATTGTATTCCTAAATCCTGAAACAGACCCTTATAATAATAATGGATCTGGAGGTTCTCTTTTAGGTCAGAATCCGGATGTTGTGAATCCTCGTATAACATTAGCCGCTTTTGATATTGGTCATGTTTTCAATAATTCATGTACAGATGTTGGTGGAATTGCAAGTCTTGCAAGTTTATGTAGTACTGGAAAGGCGGCTGGTGTAACGTGCTGGTATACTTCAGATGTTGCCTATGTATCACAAAGAATTTTTTGTCATGAATTAGGTCATCAGTTTTCAGCTTCTCATACTTTTTCTAATTGCAATGGAAATGAAAGTGGAACAAGATATGAACCCGCTGGAGGGAATACAATCATGTCCTATAATGGTCTTTGCGGAGGCTTGAATATTGCTAACAGAACTGGTGATGGTACACATCCTAATTTTTTCCATTCGATATCGATAGATCAGGTTTATACTTTTACAAGAAGTAAATCCACCTGTGGGGCTAGATCCAGTTTAAATAACACTACTCCTACGGTTACAATTCAAACTGCTAAAAACCTTACCTTACCCATACTTACACCATTTGAATTAAAAGGAAGTGCCACAGATATGGAAGATACAACGATAACTTACAGTTGGGAACAAGTTGATAACGGCCCTTATGGAGATTTTGTTGGTGATGTCACTTCAACTGGTCCTTTATTCAGAGTTTTATTTCCTTCCAAAAGTCCAATTCGTGTTTTTCCATGGTGGACAGCAATTCTTAATCAAATACAGGGAAAAGTAAATTTTGATCCGGCTGAGATTCTTCCATCTGTATCCAGAGAACTTAATTTTCGTTTATTTGTAAGGGATAATCATCCGCTCGGAGGAGCAACAGATTACAAGGATTTAAAATTACAAGTTACTGATCAAGCGGGACCTTTTTCTGTCACTTATCCAAATACCTTATCTGATTCTTTATTTAAAAATTCTTGTAATAAAGTAACCTGGAATGTAGCAAATA
>JABFRV010000179.1 GCA_013140975.1 Saprospiraceae bacterium | reverse complement strand
TTGCAGAACAAGGCACACTATTTTGAGTAGATGTTGCAACTCTTCTATAAGAAGTAGTAACTGTAAGCCCAGCAGGAACATCATATGTTGCAGAAGTTGCTCCAACGATATCAGTGAAAGAACCAGCACATCCTGTTGTAGATGATTGCCATTGATAAGTTATAGCACCAGATCCTGTTGCAGCTACAGAAGTAAATGTATTAGGATTTCCTCCAGAACATATTGTTTGATCGGAAGCTACCGATCCTGGATTGATATTATTAATTGTAACAGTTATGCAGTTTGAATTAGCTGAACATAGCACACCATTTAAAGTGCTTGTAGCTACTCTTCTATAAGAAGTTGTAACAGTAAGTCCTGCAGGAACATCGTAAGTTGCAGAAGTTGCTCCTGCGATATCCACAAAACTTCCAGCACATCCCGTAGTAGAAGATTGCCATTGGTACGTTATAGCACCAGATCCTGTAGCAGCTACAGAAGTAAATGCGTTCGGATTTCCGCCATTACAAATTGTCTGGTCAGAAGCAATTGAACCGGGATTTATATCATTAACTGTAACAGTTATACAATTTGAATTTGCAGAACATGGCACACCATTTTGTGTACTTGTTGCAACTCTTCGATAAGAAGTTGTAACTGTAAGACCAGCAGGAACATCATATGTTGCAGAAGTTGCTCCAACAATGTCTGTGAAAGAACCAGCACAACCTGTAATAGAAGATTGCCATTGATAAGTTATAGCACCCGAACCTGTTGCAGCAACTGAAGTAAATGCATTTGGATTTCCTCCAGAGCAGATTGTTTGATCAGCAGCGATTGATCCCGGATTTAAATCATTAACAGTAACAGTTATACAATTTGAATTTGCAGAACATGGAACACTATTTTGTGTACTCGTTGCAACTCTTCTATAAGAAGTAGTTACTGTAAGACCTGCAGGAACATCGTAAGTTGCAGAAGTAGCTCCAACGATGTTTGAGAAACTTCCAGCACAACCCGTGGTAGAAGATTGCCATTGATAAGTTATAGCCCCAGAACCTGTTGCAGCAACTGAAGTGAATGCATTTGGATTTCCACCGCTACAAATTGTTTGATCAGCAGCGATTGATCCAGGATTAATATCATTAACTGTAACAGTTATACAATTTGAATTTGCAGAACATGGTACACCATTTTGTGTACTTGTTGCAACTCGTCTATAAGAAGTAGTAACAGTAAGTCCAGCAAGAACATCGTAAGTTGCAGAAGTTGCGCCAACGATATCAGAGAAAGAACCAGCACAACCCGTGGTAGAAGATTGCCATTGATAAGTTATAGTACCAAAACCAGTTGCAGCTACTGAAGTAAATGCATTTGGATTTCCACCAGAACATATTGTTTGATCAGCAGCGATTGATCCAGGATTAATATCATTAACTGTAACAGTAATACAATTAGAATTTGCAGAACACGGAACACCATTTTGTGTGCTTGTTGCAACTCTTCTATATGAAGTAGTCACAGTTAACCCAGAAGGAACATCATAAGTCGCGCTGGTTGCTCCGGAAATATTTGTAAAAGTTCCAGCACAACCTGTCGTGCTAGATTGCCATTGATAAGTAATGGTTCCACTTCCTGTCGCTGATGTAACATTATTAAAGGCAAGAGGATCTCCTCCACTACAGATCGTCTGATCTGCAGAAATAGAGCCAGCAGTTACATTATTTATTGTAATTGTTAAACAATTACTATTTCCACTACATTGAACTCCACTTAAGGTCGAAGTAGCTACTCTTCTGTAATATGTTGTAATTGTTAATCCCGAAGGGATGTCATAAGTAGCAGATGTAGCTCCAGGTATATTCGTAAATGTTCCAGCACAGCCTGTTGTATTTGATTGCCATTGATAAGTAATTGCTCCACTTCCAGTTGCATTAACACTCGTAAATGCGATTGGATCTCCACCACTACATATTGTCTGATCTGATCCTACACTTCCAGGGTTAATAGTGTTAACTGTTACAGTTGCTTGTGCAGATTTCGTACATCCATTTTCAATTTCAGTTACAGTAACAGTATATGTTCCTGCAGTAGTAGTATTAAAGTTTTGAGCTGTTGAACCAGTATTCCAAAGATAAAAAACTCCAGTGGTTGGTGTTGCAGAAACATTGACAGTAGTACCTACGCAACTTACAGGAGGTGTAGCAGTAGCTGTTGCATCTGGAACAGGAATATTTTGAGTGACTACAGTTTGAGCAGATGCAGTACAACCGTTACTTATATTGGTAACAGTAACTGTATATGTTCCGGGATTTGATGTTGTAGTAATTTGAGAAGTTGATCCATTGCTCCAAGAATATGTAACTCCCGTAGTTGGCAATGCAGTTAAGTTCACTGTTAGTTTAGTACAGGTAAGAGGTCCATTATTACTTGCTGATGGAACTGGTGGTGTAATATTTTGAGATACTACAGTCTGAGCAGACGCGGTACAACCATTGCTCATATTTGTTACTGTAACTGTATAAGTACCTGGCGTAGATGTTGACGCAATTTGTGAAGTTGAGCCATTGCTCCACAAATAAGTAACACCTGTAGTAGGTGTAGCAGTCAAATTAACTGAAGTCTTTGTACAAGTTAAAGGACCATTATTTGATGCACCGGGAACAGGTGGTGTTATGTCTTGAGTAATAGTTGCAGTTGCGGATGCAGTACAACCATTTCCTAATTCTGTAACGGTTACAGTAAAAGTACCTGGTGTTGATGTAGTTATGGATTGAGAAGTGGATCCTGTGCTCCAAAACCATGAAACACCTGAGTTAGGTGTAGCAGTTAAAGTTACAGAAGTTTTAACACAGGTCAATGGACCATTGTGAGTAATACTCGCATTCGGTACTGGTTTATTTTGTGTAACAATTGTTTGAGCTGATGCGGTACAACCATTAGTCATACTCGTAACTGTTACAGTATATGTCCCTTGAGATGACACAACTGTAGTTTGTCCAGTTGCTCCATTGCTCCATAAATAAGTAACACCTGTAGCCGGTAATGCAGTTAAAGTTGAAGTAGGCTTAACGCAAGTTATTGGTCCATCGTTAGATGCTGATGCAACCGGTGGCGTAGTATTACTACTAACTACAGTTTGGGCTGAAGCCGTGCAACCATTTGCAGGGTCAGTGACAGTAACTGTATATGTACCTGCAGTTGATGTTGTAGTAATCTGTGAGTTTGCACCATTACTCCACATATATAACATTCCTGAAGGCAATGCAGTTAAGGTAACAACGGGCTTAGTACAAGTGATCGGTCCATTATTACTTGCACTTGGATTTGGAGCCGGTTTGTTTTCTGTTACTGTTGTTGATGCAGTTGCGGTACAACCAGTACCAGTATTTGTAACAGTTACAGTGTATATTCCTTGTGTAGTAACATTGGTTGTTTGTGATGTGGCTCCATTACTCCACAAATAGCTTACACCTGTTGCTGGTAGAGCTGTTAATGTTACAGAACTTTTCACACATGTTAATGGTCCATTATTAGACGCACTAGCAACTGGTTTTGCATTAACTGTAACGAGAACCTGACCAGTACCAATACAACCTAAGGCATCAACAACAGTTACTGTATATGTTGTAGGAATTATTGGACTTACAGTTTTTGTTTGTCCAGTTCCTAAACCACCACTCCAGGTATAAGAAGCATATGGCGGAGTACCACCACTAGCATTCGCAGTTAAAGTTGTTGAGTTTCCTGCACATATGGTAGTATTACCTGTAAAAGTTACAGTAATTGGTGTATTGACATTGATTGTTACTTGATCAACACTAACACAGTTTTGAGCGTCAGTTATTGATAAGGTATAGGTTGTAGTTGTTGTTGGGTTAACTGTTTTATTTTGACCTAATCCCAAAGTTTGCCAATTATAAGTATAAGGTTCTTTACCACCGGTTCCATAACCATTTAAAACTACAGCTGCACCAGGACATACTTTACCACATACAGATGCTTGAGTGGAAGTTAAATCTCCACCTGATAAAAAGAAATTAAAATCTGCATCAGCACATGGAGGTACTAATTGAAGTCCACCTGGTTGCATTAAAATCGTTGGAGAGAACCAACCACTAGCACCAAAATTCCCTGGTTGCCCGAATAAGCTGGCGTCAGTACCTAACTGAAATGATTCACCAGATCTTGTAAATGAAAGAACAGCACCGCTTAACGAATTAACACCTATCAAGGAACCTTTCATTCCAGTATAATAATACCAGTTAGGTTGTGCAGACGTTACGCAACCTGCTATTTTTGGGCTTCCAGCAGGAGGAGAATATGTTCTTCCTGTTAAATGTAAAGCCACGTTAAACTGATATGATGGAAGATCTACGTTTTGAACGAGCATAGTTGCATATGCAGTTCCATCACAATACTCTTTAAAAGTACCTCCAGAAACTATCTTCCAATATTTTCTATTTCCGGTAGTTCCTCCAGGAAGATTATCAAGTAAGCATTCAATATACATTACTCTATTAGGACCTGTTACGCAGCCAAGAATCTCATCACTTATTGTTCTTGTTTTTACCAGATTTAATTCGCTTTGTGCAAAACTTGTAACATTTACACAAGGATTAATTGTTGTTGCGTTAATACAAACACTGATTGGAGCAACACTGTTGGGTCCATTGGAACAAGTACCATCATTAGCAACAGCCCAATGCTCTATAAATATTTGATCAGCTCCTGCCGGCAACATATAAGTTCCCAATGTACCCGTTTTTGTATTTTGATTTACTAAGTCATTAATGTCTGTTGTATAAGGTGTAGTAGCAACTGTAATCGATGATTTTTTAAAAATTAATCTCCATCTCTCATTTTGTTGAGTAGCTGAGTTTCTGCCAACATAACCATCGTAACTAACATAAGAAATAGAATTTATATTTACAGGTTGACCTGAAGACAATGCAGTGCCATAAGGTCCAGGAATTAAAAATGTAGTTGTACTTCCACAAACTAATCTCAATGGAGTCGAACCATCATTCGGGTCAACTTCTTGCTTCCAAAGAAAATTTCCTACCGGACAATTGGTTTGTTGTGTACAAAATCCAGATCCTGCTGTAGGATCATTAGGGTCACAAGCAGTAAGATTTAGACATACTTCATCAACTTTAAGAAAATCACCGTTACAAAATCCTGTAATTCTAACTTTATTAGTAGTTGCCGGCACAAATGCCAATATAGTATAATATTGCATTCCGGATCCACTCGATCCGAGAATAAAATCTACTTGTAATGTCTTACTCGATATTAATGTAGTTCCATTGTAAAACTCAAAACCGAATTGAGCATTAGGCGAACTATTATGAACACCTGCCCAAAATTTAAGATCAAGCAACTGACCAGGACTAAAACTAAATAAATCCTGATAAAAACCACCGAAGGTTCCTATATCATACCTGAATTGAGCATGAAGAGGAGTACCACACTGTGGGTATGGATTTGAAACAGTTAAATCCCCATTGTAGGCAGTCCAACCACTGGTATTTACATTGAAATTACCATTTGATACCTGGTTATTATTGCAGACACATTGTGATTGAATTGTGTTCAATTGTAAAAAGCTGCAGATTAAAATTAATAATGCTGCGCTCAAATTTAAATTGATCGTTTTCATGAATGAGATGGATTTGAAATTAGGTTTGAAATTGGAAAGTTGAATAGGTAAGTTCAATGGTGTATTAGAATATATCGTATTACGGAATTTATTAATTTGACTATTAGCAATTAAGGGAGCAGACTTGCTGTTCTTAAAAATTTTAAAAAATAAAAAGCTATTAGAAAGATTTTTCATCAAATTGATTTATTTTGAATGCTTTGATTTTTATTAAAAAATCGCCAATTAGACGGAGTCTAGACTGGAATGTCACATAAAAATTTAATTTCTTAGATTGATTTTTCACCAATGTTTTGTTAAGCATTTTATAATTAAAAATTGAGCGATCTATCGCCATATTACCTAGACAATAAATCAAACATCGCTGAAAAAGATTGAAGCCTTGAATTATAAATTGTGATAATTTATAATATGAGAATATATTTTTCAATATATTCAATTGAATTGAGGTTTTAGTTATTGGACACAACATGGCTTTTAAGCAACTAAAACTGCAAGCACTAAGAACTCAGTAAAGTGAACTTAGTTATACTAGTTGTATCATAATGATACACTAACATATTGCAAGTATTAGTAATACTTACTTGTTTTTAATATTTTAAGAATTACAACAATGGTTTATTGCCTGTTCCGAAACTTGCCTCTCTCAACAGTATTTGCTTCGTCTTGAGAAGTTTGATTACATGAAAAGGTTTTAAATCCTAAGATCTAATAAACCAAGCCAAAGATAACAATCGCACAAAATAAAATTGTATATGAAAAAAAATACGAGTTAATAATTTCAAATAAATATTTTATTAATATATTAAGTGTTGTGAAAACACAACTTAAGATATTAATAAAATATTTAATCTAGAAAATTTAGGGTTTACTTTTCTACCAGAGATAAAGGATTGTTCAATTTTTTCTAGCATAAAAATCTCACGAAATTTTTCGTAGAGCTTATTAAGCAAAATTACATTACATAAATTCTATATATGTAATAGTCTTTCAGTGTGCTATTCTTAAACTGTCATAAGCTCCTTATCCTTGGTTTCAACTACATGGTCTACCTTAGTTACGAAGTCGTTTAACATATTCTGAGCCTGGGTTTCTTTACTCTTAGCAATATCTTCTGAAAGCCCATTGGTTTTTTCTTTCTTAATCAGATCCATTAACTTGTGTCTAATGTTTCTTAAGGCAATTTTGGTTTCCTCCCCATAATGTTTTACTTGCTTAACAAGGTCTTTTCTTCTCTCTTCAGTTAAAGGTGGAATGGTTATTCTAATCATCTCACCATCATTTTGTGGAGTAAGCCCAAGATTGGCTGCAAATATTGCTTGTTCAATGTCCCCTATAATTTTTTTCTCCCATGGAGCAATTGTAATTGTTCTGGCATCAGCAACACCCACATTCGCTACTTGAGTTAATGGAACTGGTGATCCATAATATTGCACTTGAATTCCATCTACTAATGATGTAGATGCTTTACCTGTTCTAACTTTAACAAGTTCTTTTTGCAAGTGTTCTATTGCTTTTTCAAAGTCTGTCCTTGCACTTTTAAAATGTTGTTCTAATTCAGCTGACATAAAATTTATTAATTTTGATCGTTTATTTTCTACAAAGTTTATTTCTATTCTCTTGAAGCTGATAGGTAGCGTAAGATAAGAAAAACAAGCATAACCAGTGAACTAAGTGCTGCTGCTACATAAGTCATTGCTGCCCATTTTAATGCATCTTTTGCTCCTTCATATTCAGCGCCTTTCGTTTCACTTGTTTCATCCAACCAAGCTAGAGCTCTTTTACTTGCATCAAATTCGACTGGCAATGTTATAATACTAAATAATGTTGTTACCATAAAAACTGCAATAGTTACTAATAACAATGACGGAAATGTGTTAGCCAAAGTAAATGCAATAATGAGTAAAAATTGTTGTAAAAAAGAAGCCACCTTAACAACCGGCACAATCTGGCTTCTTAGTTGCAACATACTGTATGCAGTGGCATGCTGTACTGCATGTCCACATTCATGAGCTGCTACAGCTGCAGAAGAAACTGATCTTCCGTTATAGACTTCAGGGCTTAAATTGACTGTTTTGTCTGCCGGATTATAGTGGTCAGATAGAAATCCCTGCGAAGGATTAACCGTTACATTCGAGATTCCATAATGTTGAAGCATTCTTTCTGCAATTTCTTTTCCGCTTCGACCCGACTGCAAATCTTTATTACCATAATACTCAAACTTATGTTTTAGGCGGTTCTGAATTATATAACCAACAAAACTTAATATCATTGAAATTATATAATATCCAGTATACGAAGAGTTCATTAATAGATCCATCTATTCTTTTTAATTTTTGAATTATAACAAATATAAATCTAAAAGATTCAAAAAAAGTGAAAATTTTATTAAATCTGTGTGTTGCACAAATATTCACTTCCAAAGTATTTCTGCAGAGCCAGAGGAATCCTTATACCCTTATCTGTCTGGTGGTTTTCTAAAATTGCAGCAACTATTCTCGCTAAAGCAAGTGCTGAGCCATTTAAGGTATGAAGCAATTGAATCTGCCCATCTTTATTTTTATATCGAAGTTTCATTCTGTTGGTCTGAAACGTTTCAAAATTAGAAACTGAACTTACTTCAAGCCATCTTTTTTGCGCAGCAGAATAGACTTCAAAGTCATATGTCAAAGCAGATGAAAAACTCATATCCCCTCCACACAACTTTAAAATTCTATAAGGAAGTTCGAGCTTTGCCAAAAGACTTCTGACATGATCTAACATAAGTTCCAGAGCGCGATATGAATTATCCGGATGTTCTATTCTAACAATTTCAATTTTATCAAATTGGTGGACTCTATTTAATCCTTTCACATGAGCTCCATATGATCCGGCCTCTCTCCTAAAGCAAGGAGTATATGCAGTCAGGCATACTGGAAGATCAGATTCTTTCAATATTTCATTCCTATAAATATTTGTCACTGGTACTTCTGCTGTAGGAATAAGATAAAGATCGTCTTTCTCAGCATAATACATTTGTCCTTCTTTATCTGGTAGCTGGCCAGTAGCGAATGCTGTTTCTTTATTGACCAATAGTGGTACCCAAACTTCTTCGTATCCGGCAGAATTAGCCTCTTCAAGAAAAAAGTTTATTAAAGCACGCTGCAATCGGGCACCATTTCTTCTGTATAGAATAAATCCGGAGCCTGAAATTTTCACTCCGAGTTCCATATCAAAAATATCATAATCCTGGGCAAGCTCCCAATGAGGCTTTGCTGAATCAGGTAGAACTGGTAAAGCAACTGGCCAATCCTGAAAAACCTCATTATCCTCTGCTACTTTACCATTTGGCACACTAGAGTGTGGTAGATTGGGCAAAGACAATAATAAGGTCTCCTGCTTGTTTTGAATAAGCTTTAGCTGTTCTTCTATTTCCTTATTCTTTTCCTTAATTCCTGACACAGTATTTTTGGCGTTTTCAGCTTCAGCTGTTTGACCTGATTTCATGAAATTGCCAATTTCTTTGGACAAAGAATTCACTTGATTCAAGCCATTATCCATGAGAGTTTGAAGGCTTTTTCTCTGAATATCCAAAGCCAATATTTCGTCCACCATTGCTAGCTGATCCGCCGGAAGATTCTTCTTTCGTAGACCTTCCAAGACCCTTTCCTTATCTTTTCTGAGAAAATTTAACTCCAGCATAATTATTAGAATAAAAAGCAATTTTACGCCACTTGCTCTATTTTTTAATAAAAAAGATTATCTACTTCAAAAAAGCTGTATATTTGCAGCTCAGGAATTCAAATCCTGGTCCTATTATCTAGTTTCCTTTCTATTTATTTTACCCATTTTTTTAAGAAGAGAATTCTTTATTTCGGTTTTTATATATTAAAAAATTTTTATGTACGACATTTTACAGCTAAATGAGATGCTTGTAGGCGAGCTAAGGGGCATTGCTGAAAAACTCAATATTTCAGATTCTAAAAAACTTTTAAAGCAAGACTTAATATATAAAATTTTAGACCAGCAAGCTATAAAATCCAGCGCGGTGAAAACATCAGATAACGCAAAGAATTCAAAGCAAGAAAGCAAAACTTACGAAATTCTGGAAGACGAAAATAATATTCGAAATCGAAGAAAAAGAATTGCTTCGAAAGATAAGAATCTTGACTCGAGTGGAAATAATAATGGTGAATCACCAATCGATACAAAAATTGAAATTGTAGAAACTATTGCACCTGCAACTTCTGAAAGTACTGAAACAGTAGAAAAAAAGGCAGAACCTGTCGAACAAAAACAATTTCATAAAAATAAGTACGATAAACCACAACATCACAAACATAATTATCAAAACAGAAATGACAATAGGCCAAGAGATAGTCAAGGTGTAAATGATTTATCATCTAATACAAATGAAAACCAAGAATTTCAAGCCCCAGCAGAACCGGTTTTTATTGTTGAATTAGAAGGAGTTATAGAAGGTCAGGGCGTTTTAGAAACTATGCCGGATGGATATGGTTTCTTGCGAAGCTCAGATTATAACTACCTCTCTTCTCCTGATGATGTGTATGTATCCCCTTCTCAGATTAAATTATTTGGTATTAAAACCGGAGATACAATAGAAGGTGCAATTCGACCCCCTAAGGAAGGTGAAAAATATTACGCACTTCTAAAAGTATCCAAGATCAATGGACTTGAACCTAAAATGATTAGAGACAGAGTCCCATTCGATTATTTAACTCCGCTTTTTCCAAATGAGAAATTTAAGTTAACGACTATGTCCAATGGAAGGGACTATGGAATGAGAATGATAGATTTATTCACACCTATTGGCAAAGGACAAAGAGGATTAATTGTCGCCCAACCTAAAACAGGTAAGACTTTCCTTCTAAAAGATGTTGCTAATGCCATTGCAGCTAATCATCCAGAATGTTACCTGATTGTTCTTTTAGTAGATGAAAGACCTGAAGAGGTAACTGATATGAAACGAAGCGTTAAAGCAGAGGTAATATCGTCAACGTTTGATGAGCCTGCTGAAAATCATACTAAAGTTGCCAATATTGTTCTTGAAAAAGCGAAGAGAATGGTTGAGTGTGGCCATGACGTTGTGATTTTACTGGATTCAATAACACGTCTTGCAAGAGCTTATAATACTGTTGCACCATCATCTGGAAAGGTACTTTCCGGGGGTGTAGAAGCAAATGCTCTACAAAAACCTAAAAAATTCTTTGGTGCTGCCAGAAAAATTGAAAATGGCGGTTCTTTAACGATACTTGCGACAGCCCTTATTGATACAGGTTCAAAAATGGATGGCGTTATTTTTGAGGAATTTAAAGGAACAGGAAATATGGAATTACAGCTAGATAGAACGCTGGCTAACAAGAGATTATATCCTTCAATTGACCTTACCAAATCCAGTACAAGAAGAGAAGATCTTCTTTTGGATGATAATATTATTCAAAAGATGTTTGTCCTAAGAAACCACCTTGCAGATATGAAACCGGAAGAAGCGATTGATTTTATTAAGAAACATATGAATGGCACAGTGAATAATGAGGAATTCCTCGTTTCCATGAATAACTAATAGGAATTTTTCTTAAAATTGATAATCGGGTATAGTAAGTCTAACAAAATATATTATCTTTGCACTCCCTTATATAAAAGGCTCATAAATAAGCAGTTATGAAACGTACATTTCAACCTTCCAGAAGAAAGAGATCAAATAAGCACGGTTTCCGTACTCGTATGGCTTCTAAAAATGGTCGTAAAATTCTAGCTCGTAGAAGAGCTCGCGGCAGACATAAGTTGACTGTTTCTGACGAATCAAGGCTAAAATAGGCCTTACAATATTCGGCTTATGAGCCGAAAACTATCTTTCCCGTCCTCTTATCGTTTAAAATCACGTAAAAAAATCGAAGAACTCTTTCGTTCTTCAGAATCGCTTATTTCTCATCCTGTTCTGTTTAAGTTCTTAGTAGAAAATACAGAAACAATAAGCCCTGGACCACTGGTCGCATTTTCAATCGGTCGTAAAAATTTCAGTAAGGCAGTGGATAGAAACAGAATTAAAAGATTATTAAGGGAATCTTATAGGCTTCATTGGAAAGATCAATTGGAAACATCTGCTCAACCCCTCCAAATTCAAATAATGCTGATTTATCTCGATAAACAGATTCTTCCTTTTGAAGAAATCCAAAAAGCAATGATAAAAGGTTTGAAAAAATTAAACCTTGCGTTAAAGAAGAATAAGGCATTTGTCTAAAATTATTTCTTTATTGTGGAATTATTTATAAAGCTTTGCATCTTGTGAATCAACTTATAAGGATTCTATGGTTAGTATTGTTTGTTCTGTTCTGTTCAGGATACTTCTTGCAATATTCAATACAAAAATCGTTTCACAGGCAAAAAGTTCGAACCCTTATTACATCTCAAACTTCACATATAGCTGTCAAATACTTTACTCTAGACAATGAGTTTCAAAAACAAATTCGGTGGTTTGAAAAAGATGAGTTTAAGTTTAATGGAAGGATGTACGACGTAATTTCAATTGAATTAGATTCATGCAATAACAATATTCTTATATGTTATGAAGATAAAGATGAGGACCTGTTGGATCGACATTTTGCTCAAGTAATATCTAACAATAATAACTTAAACTGTTACGCTCAATTTACTTCTGCATTACACTTTTCATTAGAACAAACCTTCTTTAATATTCCATTAAGTGCATTAATTTATAAAGGGATTACCTCAAAACGAACTCATAGTTTAATGTTTTTTCAATTTTATAGTAAAGGATATGGGAAATTGGTGTTTTCACCACCAGATCAGATAGGATAAATCAATTCTTATTCACAACAACATCCTTATGATGTTCATTTATGCTATCATTTTCTCAATAGACTAGAATGAAAAAAGTATTATTATGTATTTCTCTGGTGGTATCAGTTTGCCATAAAACCTTATCGCAGACTGAATCCAAATTAACTTTAGATTCAGCATTCACGCAAAATCTTGATGAAATAATATTTTCTGCAAGTAAGCAAGAAGAAAAAAAATCAGAACAGGCTCAATCTGTCAAACTTATTCTTTCTAAAGAAATTCAGTTCCTCAATCCACAGAATACAGCAGATATGCTGTCGAATTCAGGTTCAGTATTTGTTCAAAAAAGTCAACAAGGCGGAGGCAGTCCAAGCATTCGCGGGTTTGAGGCAAGTCGCGTGCTAATTGTTATTGATGGAATTAGAATGAACAATGCAATTTATCGTTCTGGGCATCTCCAAGATGTCTTGACAATAGACCCTAATTTGTTGGAAAGAACGGAGATATTATTTGGTCCTTCTTCAACAATGTATGGTAGCGATGCACTTGGCGGAGTGATGCATTTCTATACCCGTAAACCAAAATTTATTGAAGAAACATCCAAACAATTTCAAGCACAAGCTTATACGCGTTGGTCATCTGCTAATAATGAATCTACTTCCCATGTAAATATAAATATAGGTCGAAAAAAATGGGCTTCCTTATCAGGAATAACGTACAGTTTATTTGATGATTTAAGGGCTGGAAAGAATAGAAATCCATTCTATGATAGTACTTTTCTCCGGCGGGAATACGTCCAAAGAATAGACGGAATAGATTCTTTAATAGCAAATGATAATTTTTCAAAACAGGTATTTTCAGGATACAAGCAGCTAGATTTATTTCAAAAAATCTCTTATCGACAAAATCGTTTTGTTACTCATATTTTCAATATTCAATATTCTACTTCATCTGATATTCCGAGGTATGATAGATTAACAGAATATTCTAATGGGGCTTTGAGATTTGCGGAATGGAATTATGGACCACAAAAAAGACTTTTGGCAGCCTTGCAATCTGAAATACATTCCGTAAAATTATTTGACAACATGAATGTATCATTATCCTATCAGGATATTAACCAGGAAAGAGTCAGTAGAAGATATAGAAATGAAAATCGATTTACGCAACAGGAGAATGTTAAAGTTTTCGCAATCAATTTGGATGCTCAAAAGAAAATAAATGCTGTCAATAGAATAGGCTATGGATTAGAAATTGTACATAATAAAGTATCTTCCAATGCCAAAAGTAAGAATATTAATACAGACCAGATTTCCTCTGCTGCCACACGTTACCCTGACGGAGGAAGTATGATGAACAATTATGCCGCGTACCTGAATCATCATTGGACCATAAATTCAAAAATTAGAATTCACGAAGGGCTTCGGTATAATTTTAGTAATCTTCATTCCAGATTTGTAAATAAAAGTTTTTTTCCTTTTCCATTCAACGAGATAAAACAAAATAATAAAGCAATAACGGGAAATCTTGGTTTCGTCTATGATATTCGTTCTTCCTTAAGATTTTCAGTATTAGTCGCTTCTGGTTTCAGAACTCCAAATGTTGATGACCTTACAAAGATATTTGAATCATCCAAAGGAATTCTTATTGTTGCCAATGCAGATCTAAAACCTGAATACACTTTCAATATTGAAGCTGGAATTGATTTAAAAATTTCAGAGAATCATTCGATATCATTTCAAACATGGAATACAAACTTATTCAATGCAATGGTACTTAAAAATTATAAATATAATGGTTTGGATTCAATCGATTATGATGGAGTAAAAAGTCAAATCCAAGCTATGCAGAATGTAGATAAAGGGCGAATCCAAGGAGTGAGTGCTAACTATAAAATTAAGTTGACTGCCAATTATATACTTTCAAGTTCATTGACTTATACCGTTGGAAAATATAAGAATGTTATCAATGACACCTTAATACCATTAGATCACATCTCACCACTCTTTGGAAGGATAAGTATGATGTACATATTCCCTAAATATCAATTGGAAATTTATTCACTTTACAACGGCTGGAAACGACTTCATGATTATAGTCCTTCAGGTGAAGACAATTTGCAATATGCAACTTCACAAGGAACACCATCATGGATGACATTGAACATGAAAGGTTCCTATAATTTAAATAGCTATGTCAGTATACAAGCTGGAATTGAAAACATGCTAGATAAACATTATCGCTTTTTTGCGAGTGGAATTAGCGCTCCCGGCAGAAACGTATATTTAACCTTAAGGGCTAATTTGTAATGAATGTCTACTAAGAATTAAAATTTGGAAGAAAATTGCAGAAACGGTTTTTCCCTGCAATAAATTTGAATTTGTGAAGTTGGGATTTTTAATTTTTTATCACCAATACCTTTCCTACTTGAATATCATCATTTTCAGAGATATAATTCCAATCCATCAGATCATCAAGATTTACGTCCGAATAAAGATTCGTTATGTCAAGAAGACTTTCCCCTGATCTCAAAATGTGGTACTGATAATTCTTGCAATCTTCTACATGAGTGACAGGTACTCTACTGATATCGGCGTAAGCAATAGAATTGTATTCAATTTTATCTTGTATGGTTTTCTTGATTTCCTCAGGCTTGGGTTCATAAGGTCTTGAAAATGAAATTATTTCTGATATCAACTTACCATACACTGATTCAACTTCATTCGTTAGCACTACTTTGTCTTCATGAATTTGTAAATAATGTTCAACAAATTCAACCATTAAAGAGTCTGGAAGACTAATATAATATCCATTTTCAGTATGATTTACTTCATTCTGTTTAAGTGATGGATTATACAATTGAAATATTTCGCGATTTATGCTTGTTTCTTTAAATAGTTTTTGAATAGAAAAAGGTCGATCTAATTTTACAAATGCAAGTGCATTTTGGCTTAATATTTCATCCTCTGGAATAAGATTGTGCTCACCATAAAATTCTAACATATAGCTAACCCCAAGAAATGTCGGAATAAACAATTGGGTTTGCCTTGGCAAATATTTTTTAATTACGTTGTAGTCATTCGTATTATGCTCTTCCAATAAATTCTTCACTTTGAATTCGCCACAATTGTAAGCCGCTAAAGCGAGTGTCCAATCGCCAAACATATCATACAATTTTTTTAAATAAGATGCTGCGGCTTTTGTTGAAGAAACAGGATCTAGTCTTTCATCAATATTCTTATTCAACTTTAATCCATAATTCTTAGCAGTTTCTGGCATAAATTGCCATAGACCAGCTGCACCAGCATAAGAAGATATTTTAGGATTTAAAGCTGACTCTAATGCAGCTAATCCCCGAAGTTGAAATGGAAGGTCATTGTCAAATAGGATTCTTTCAATCAAAGGAAAATACAATTCACCTCTACTCAATATAGTCTTGCTACTATTACGATCATTAAGAATAAATCTTTTTACCTGATCTAATACATCATCAGTAATTTCAGTACCAACGATGGAGTTCATTCCTCTCAGGCGCTCAATAACCTGATCTTCGTAAAAATTATAAAGAATTTTCTCGTTGTAGTGATCTGCATTGTGTTCCGAAATAATATACTCTGCCTTTCCAAGATAGGAAAAAGCAAAGAGAAGGAGATACGTTATCAAATGCCTATTTTTCATAATAAGTCATTCATGGGTTAAATTTCATGTCTAAACGGTTCTAAATGAAAGGGTTAAATTGAAATACCTTCTTTCAATATGAACAAAAAATACCGGATAGAACGGCAAAGGTACATATTCTGTATTTAAAAGAAACGTTAAAGACCTAAATGCAGTGTTAACACATATTATTATAATTAATAATATGTAATGGTTTTATTTTATGTGCTTAAGCTCTAACATCATCTCTTTTTCACTGAGAATTCTTTCTTCACCATTAGATTGATTCTTA
>JABFRV010000162.1 GCA_013140975.1 Saprospiraceae bacterium | reverse complement strand
CCGATAATGTGTCCTCCATAAAGCTTCTATTAGCCTCTGGGTCTTCCCAAAAGATAGGATATTGCAATAACCGGACTTTAATATCATTCATTTTTTGAAATAATCATATTATAAAATAAACTATATTTTTATAGAAGAGTCTATATAATAGTAAACAATAGTTTAGGGTCATATTTTGTTTATAAAGACTAATTTTGACCTGGGTATTAATATTTAATACAAAAATTTATTTATGGATCGAACAAGTTTCTTACAAAGTCTAACCGGAACAAGGAAGACGACTCTTAATCCTATGTCTGGTCTTAATCCTTACTCAGGGCCTTGGACAAAAACCCAGGCTCTACATCTTTTAAGGAGAGCATTATTTGGAGTAAAAAAATCAGATCTTGATCAGGCTTTAAGTCTGGGAATGAATCATATGGTTGATACTTTATTGGATGCCAACAATGATCCACAACCGAGTCCACCATTAAATAATTATAGTCTTAGTCAGGAGGCTAATGATGTTGCGCCGGGAAAAAGCTGGGTTAATGAACCTGTTTTTAATAACGACCTGACTTTAAAACAAATTCCATTAGAAAACTATCAGGCCAGAAAGGATAGTTTCAAATTATGGTGGACAGGAAATATCATTAATCAGAAAACAACACTGGTTGAGAAAATGACATTGTTCTGGTATAATCACTTCTCTATTGAATTAGATCAGATTTTTGTTGCTCAACCTGTATATCATTATTATAGGAAACTTCGCATTAGATCTCTTGGAGATTTTAAAGCGATGTTAAAAGATGTAACTCTTGATCCTGCAATGTTATTTTATTTAAACGGACAGAATAATTCTAAAACTGCTCCGGATGAAAACTACGCTCGTGAGGTTCAGGAATTATTTACAGTTGGTAAAGGGCCTGAATCTAAATATACAGAAAATGATGTTAAAGAAGCTGCAAGAGTATTAACAGGATTTAGAATCAATCCATTTACAGTTCCGATGACATTTTATATTGATATTTTTAATCCTACTCATGACACTGGTACTAAACAATTTTCCGCATTCTATAATAATAAAAAAATTAATGCAAATTTAAGTCCTGAAGTCGAAGTTGACGAATTCTTAAAAATGCTCACTGATAACAAAGAAACTGCAAGATTCTTGTGTAGAAAATTATATCAGTTCTTTGTGTATTACGAGATTAGTAATGATGCAGAAATGAATGTCATTCGACCGTTGGCTGATTTTATGTATGCCAACAATTACAATATTAAATTGACCTTAGAAAAACTGTTTAAGTCTGAGCATTTTTATGATGCTGCCAATCTGGGTTGCGTGATTAAGAATCCATTAGATTACTCAGTAGGATTATTTAAAGAGTTTACAATTTCGCTTCCTGGTCCTGGGCTTAATCCAGTCGATGTTAGAAATCAATATCTTGGATGGACCGGTATAGCTTATTTATCAGCTTATCAGGGTTTGAATCTTGCTGATCCACCGGTTGTTTCCGGTTATCAGGCATGGTATCAGGCACCACAATATCACGAGATATGGATAAACTCAGACACACTTGCAAGTAGAAATAATGTTGCGAATACTATCTTTTCTGAAAATGGATTGGATGTGAATGGTGTGATATATAAAATTGATCCATTTATATTTACAAAAACTTTGAGTTCACCTCAAGACGCGAATGCATTAGTGAAAGAAGCAACTGAAAGATTGTATAATCATACATTATCTAAAGAAGCGATTGATTATTTAAAATCATTTTTAATTGGAGGGCTGCCGGATGAAACATATTGGACAGATATTTGGGAAAATTATATTGCGAATCCCACTAATCCTTCCAGAAAAATGGCAGCAGAAACCCGATTAAAAGCATTATACAATCAGATTGTTATTCAGGCAGAATTCCATTTATCATAAACTTAATTTTTAAAGAAAATGAAACGTCGTCAGTTTATAAAGAAAAGTACTGCAGCAAGCATCGCAATACCATCTATCGTTAATGGTCTTCCAGTTCACACGCATCAGCCTGAAGGTTGGTTGCAAGAATTGTTACACCCACAGGTAGATACTGATCATGTGTTGGTTGCAATTTATCTGGGTGGTGGCAATGATGGATTAAACACCGTCATTCCGTTAGATAATTTTTCTAATTATAAAAATGCCAGAGCCAATGTAGCATTGGATGAAAATAGAGTGTTAAAGTTAAACGGTAATGCGAAATCAGGATTTCATCCTGCAATGAAAGGATTACAAACTTTATACAATGAAGGAAAAGTAAATATAATACAGGGAGTAAGTTATCCTAATCCTGATTTTTCACATTTCAGAGCAACAGATATCTGGACTGCGGCAAGTGATTCTAATAAGTATATTTCAACAGGATGGGTTGGTCGATATTTGAATGAAGAGTACCCTGGATTTCCAATAAATTATCCAAATCAAGCAAATCCTCATCCATTAGCATTGCAAATTGGTGCTAATCTGCCTTTGATGTTTCTTGGTCCGAATGCACCAATGTCAATGAATTTATCCAATCCTGATGTGTTCAAAGAATGGCCTGTTGGATTACAAGATGCGCCCGGTAATGATGCAAGAGGAAAAGAATTAATGTATATCCGAAATATAGCAAGACAATCAGAAAAATATGCTGACGAAATTATTGCAACATACATTAAAGGAGATGCGAATGGTTCGTATCCACTAAACAATTATTTGGGAGATATTTTTAAAGCAATAGCAAGACTAATTTCCGGTGGATTGAAAACCAGAATGTATCTAGTGCAGTTATATGGATTTGACACTCATGCTGACCAGGTTGTTGCAACTGACAAACATACAGGTGCGCATGCTCAACTATTACAAACCTTGTCGGATGCAATTCTAGCATTTCAAAGAGATCTTGAAAGACTGAAACTTCAAGATAGAGTCTTAAGTATGACTTTCTCAGAATTTGGAAGAAGAATTAAATCCAATGATAGTAAAGGAACTGATCATGGAGTTTCTGCGCCGATGTTTGTAATAGGCTCTAATGTTCAAGCAGGAATTATTGGTAAGAACCCGGACATTCCAGCAACGGCGAGTGTTGATGATAATACAGCTATGCAATACGATTTTCGTTCCGTGTATGCTTCAATTCTCAAAGATTGGTTTTGTATTTCAAATTCATCTGCACAGAAAATTCTATTCAGCGATTTTCAATCACTTCCGATTGTTAAGCGAAATTGCGCCTCAAGCTCTATAGAAGAATTTGCTGCGAATCAGGAAAGTACACTGTTGCAAGCGTATCCTAATCCTATGGTTGATAAATCCACGATTCGTATAAAAGTAAAATCTGGTCTCACCCAGATTCATTTAATTAATCCGGAAGGAAAATTTGTAAAGAAAATATTTTCCGGAAAATTAGAAGAAGGAGATCATACATTCACTTTGTATAATGAAAATTATACTCCTGGAAATTATTATCTTTATCTTGCTCAGAAGAATGTTCAAAAGACAGAATTGATTACTATTGTCAATTAGGAATTAAGAATTAATTTTTGATTTGAGTCATCATTGCCCGATTATAATTTTTTAATTATTGTTGTCCGATTAATGATAATAATAAATTGAACCTCAATAAAATGCGTTATACAACCCCATGCTTCAGCGTGGGGTTGAAAATGCTCGTTACAAAAGGGCTTTAGCCCTGACTCGCAAATATTTGTCGGACAACAGTGTTTTTTAATAATTAATTCTCTAATATATCTGTTATTAAGCCCCATGCTTTCTTGTCCCGTTTCCAATTATTAAGAATTAATTTTTAATCATAATTGTCTGATTAAAGTATTTTAATAATTGATGATTAAGTATTTAGTAGCCCCATGCTTTAGCGTGGGGTGTAAAACGATACATCAATAAGGGCTTTAGCCCTGAATGCTTTATAATAGTCCGACAATTTTTGATTTTAGAATAACGAATTCTCGTTTTGTTTATAAGGGAGGTTTAAATGTTCGAATGCTTTTTTGGTAGCTATTCTGCCTCGAGGGGTTCGTTGTATAAATCCTTCCATAATTAAGAAAGGTTCATGAACTTCTTCAATCGTTCCTGATTCTTCACCTACAGCTGTTCCGATTGTTGTTAATCCTACTGGACCACCGCCAAATTTTTCAATAATCGCTGAAAGAATTCGATTATCCATTTCGTCCAGACCATGGGAATCGACATTCAGTGCTTTTAGACCCATTTGTGCAATTTCAATATTTATTTCGCCCTTTCCTTTTATTTGCGCAAAATCTCTTAGTCTTCGTAGCAAAGCGTTTGCTATTCTTGGAGTGCCTCGACTTCTTCTTGAGATTTCTTCCAAACCGGCTTTTGTAGTTTTTATTTTCAGAATGTCTGATGAACGTTGAAGAATTTTCATGAGGGTTTCAGAATCATAATAATCGAGGTGACAGTTGATTGAAAATCTGGAACGCAAAGGAGCAGTCAGTAAACCCATTCGTGTGGTAGCTCCAACAAGTGTAAAAGGATTGATTGTTAATTGAATACTTCTTGCGCTGGGTCCGGAATCAATCATAATATCTATACGATAATCTTCCATTGCAGAGTATAAATATTCTTCAACAACAGTGTTTAGTCGATGTATTTCGTCAATGAATAGAACATCACCAGTTTGTAGATTGGTTAATAATCCTGCAAGGTCTCCGGGTTTTTCAAGGACCGGACCTGAGGTCATTTTTAAGCCTGATCCTAATTCGTTAGAAATAATATGCGATAGAGTAGTTTTGCCCAAACCCGGAGGTCCATGTAATAATACATGATCCAATGCTTCAGATCTTTGTTTAGCTGCTTCTATAAAGACTTTAAGATTATCAACGACTTGAGCTTGACCAGAAAAATCTGTGAGAGCTTTAGGTCGTAAAGCTTTTTCAATTAGCTTCTCTTCAGGAAGCAGATTATCAGGCTCAGAATCAAGAATTGGATTCCTCATGGCTCAAAGGTACTAAGAATGATACGGTACAGATTGCTAAAAATTTATATATGTGAAAAGAATCAACAGGATTTCTTCGTGAATAGCTTGTTATTATAAATGTATTTAGT
>JABFRV010000116.1 GCA_013140975.1 Saprospiraceae bacterium | reverse complement strand
TAGTTCTTCTGAAGAACCTTTAGTGTGATTGAATTTATCATCTATTAATCTACAGATTAATTTTACCAAGTCAATATTCTTCATTTCGTTGTTTCCACCAACATTATAAGTTTCGCTTTCTTTGCCCTTATGAAAAATTAGATCTATCGCATCAACATGATCTCCTACCCACAACCAATCTCTAACATTTAATCCTTCACCATAAACCGGTATTGCTCTTTTGTTAATAATATTATTAATAACTAAGGGAATTAATTTTTCAGGAAATTGATTAGGACCATAATTGTTACTGCAATTGCTTATTACAGTTCTTAGACCATAAGTATGACCAAATGCCCGAACCATATGATCGGATGATGCTTTAGATGCAGAGTAAGGTGATCTTGGGTCATAAGGGCTGGTTTCATGAAATAATCCAGAATCTCCAAGACTTCCATAAACTTCATCTGTACTGATATGATAAAAAGTTTTATTGCTTTTATCGTTACTCCAATTTTCTCTTGCAACAATCAATAAATTACAAGTTCCTAATACATTGGTTAAAACAAATGAATTCGGATCTTTAATAGAACGATCAACATGCGATTCCGCAGCAAGATGAATGACGTCTGTTATTCCGTATTTTGCAAATACTTCACGCAAGTCTTCTATATTGCGAATATCTTTTTTCTCAAAAAAGTAATTTTTGGAATTTTCTACTTCTTTTAAATTTGTAAGATTACCAGCATATGTTAAAAGATCAAGATTCACAATCGTATATTGTGGATATTGTTTAACAAAATGTTTTACTACATGTGAACCTATAAATCCAGCGCCTCCGGTAATTACTATTTTTTTCATTCTTATTGTAGAGGTACAATTTTCTTAAAATATTCAAACGTCAGTTCTAATCCTTTGGATCTATCAAATTTGGGTTCCCAATGAAGTATTTTTCTTGCAAGACTTATATCTGGTTTTCTTTGTTTAGGGTCATCTTCCGGCAATTCTCTGTATGCAATTCTTGCCTTCGGATTACCTACCAATTGAATGATTTCATTCGCAAATTCCAGAACCGTAACTTCCTGAGGATTGCCTAAATTAACAGGCTTCTCATAATCACTTAATAACAATCTAACAATGCCATCGACTAAATCATTGACATAACAAAAAGACCGGGTCTGTGATCCATCACCAAAAACCGTCAACTCTTCACCCCGGATCGCCTGACTAAAAAATGCCGGCAGCACACGACCATCTTCCATCCTCATTCGAGGTCCATATGTATTAAAAATCCGTACAATTCTTGTCTCTAATCCATGATATCGGTGATATGCCATGGTTATTGCCTCCTGAAATCTTTTGGCTTCATCATATACTCCTCTTGGACCAATTGGGTTTACATTTCCCCAATATTCTTCTGTCTGAGGGTGTACCAGTGGATCTCCATAGACCTCTGAAGTTGATGCGATTAGAATTCGTGATTTTTTTTGCTTTGCAAGACCCAATAAATTGTGAGTTCCTAATGAGCCTACTTTCAATGTCTGAATAGGCATTTTCAGATAATCTATTGGAGATGCAGGAGAAGCAAAATGCAGTATATAATTCAAGTCACCCGGAACATGAACAAATTTGCTTACATCATGATGGTAAAACTCAAATTCTTTCAAATGAAAGAGATGCTCAATATTTCCCAAATTCCCGGTAATAAGATTATCCATCCCTATTACGTGATATCCATCGTTTACGAACCTGTCACAAAGATGTGAACCAATAAAACCGGCTGCTCCGGTAACCAAAATTCGACCTTTAAGCATATAGGTTGCAAATATATGTAATATGTATAATATCTGATAATCAATTAATAATATATTTACATTTATTTTATAAAAAGACTTTTAATCTGTTTACGGAAATACATTCACCAATCTCTTTGCGTTCTTGTTAAATGTAGTTAACTGAATTACCTTTAAACTTTTAAAATCCATGTTTAAAAGAACATTTATTTACCTCCTTTTAGTCCCTTTTTTCTTACAATCTCAAGAAAATAAGTACTCATTAAAAGGCATATTTTTAGACCTTAATCTTGCATCCGGAACTCCATTTGGTCAGTTGGCGGAAAGATTTGGCTCGCATTTAAGTGTTGGCTCCGGTCTTGGTTATCAGCCTTCTAAGGGCTTAGATTTCGGGATTAAGTTTCAATATTTTTTTAGCAGAAATGTTAAAGAAGATGTTCTTGAACCATACAAAACGAACTTTGGACAATTAATTGGTGAAGATTTCTTAATGACCGATGTTGTACTCAGAGAGAGAGGATATTCTATTCATGCTTTCACCGGAGGATTAATTCCCTTTGGTTCTCAATCGAAGAATAGACAAGGTATTCGATGGATGATTGGTCCGGGATTCTTACAACATCATATAAGAATTCAAGATGATGCCAGAGCGGCAACACAGCTTTACTCAGATTTCGGCAGAGGCCTTGACAGATTAAGTTATGGATTCTCTGCAGTTGGATTTTTGGGATACGAATTAAAATCCATGAATGGACGAATTAACTTTTACGCAGGTATAGAATCAGTATTTGGATTTACGGAGGGACGAAGGCAATGGAATTATGACCTTGCACAGTCTGATTTTGGAAAATCACGTAATGATAATTTTATTCAATTCAAAATTGGCTGGTATCTACCTTTCTTTTTTAAAAATTCGGATGTAATAGAATACTGATGTGGTTTGCTTACAATGCATTTGTTCGATTGTTATTTTTCTTATTTCGCCTGGCCTCGCTTTGGAGATCCGATGCTAAGAAATGGACAGATGCGAGAAAAAATTGGCTGCCCAATTTACAGGATGAAGTCGCTCAAAAAGGCATTTCCAGACAAAGTTGCATTTGGTTTCATGTTGCTTCCTTAGGCGAATTTGAGCAAGGCAGAAACTTGCTTGAAATGATTAAAAAAAATCATCCTGAAAAAAAAATAGTACTGAGTTTTTTCTCTCCAAGCGGATATGAAAATCTAAATAATTATTCTTATGCAGACATTATAACTTACTTCCCTTCTGATCTCAAAGAAGAAATCCATATGTTTATTAATACCATTAATCCTCAAATAGCAATATTTGTTAAATATGATTTTTGGTGGAACTGTTTGCGTTACCTATACCAAAAAAATATTCCTTACTATTTTATATCTATTCATCTCGGTGAAAATAATTACTTGAGAAAACCTATTTTTTCAACTTTAAGAAATGAATTAAAAAATAGTGCCGGGCTTTTCTTTCAAAATGAAGAAAATTATAAGTTTTTCGAATCGCATAAATTCCACAACATTCATCGCAGTGGAGATACTAGATTGGACAGAGTTCTTGACATTGCTAATTCTGATTACTCACTCCCGGAAATAATAGAATTCAAAGGAACACAAAAGTTGTTAATTCTCGGCAGTGCCTGGTCGGAAGAAATTAATATATTAAAACAATCATTGCATCACAAAGAGCTTTCTGATTGGAAAATTATTATTGCTCCACATAAAACGGATCCAAATACACTTTCACAAATCGAAAACGTATTCCCAACGACTTCTTCGCTATATTCCAATTTTCAAAGAGATAAACAAATTCTGATTATTGATCGAATAGGCCTATTGTCAAAATTATATCGATATGCAGATTTAGCATTTATTGGTGGTGGTTTTGGGAAAGGAATTCATAATACTTTAGAACCTATAGCACATAAGATTCCTGTTTGCTTTGGCCCACATCATAAAAGATTTATTGAAGCAATCGAGTTTGTTTCTTTAGGGCTCGCATTTGAAATTAAAGATTATAATTCTTTATTATCACTTATTGCCAATTTTCACAATGTAGAATTTAGGAATAATATAAAAAATAAAGTAATTGATTGGATAAATAAATCAGAGGGAAGTACAGAAAAAATATATGATCAAATTTGGGTTAAATAATTTCATCCCTTACTTGTAGTTATAAAATTTCTACAATAAAAAAAGAAAACTACGTGTTACATCCTTATTCTCTTATAAAAATTAATTCTCCTTCCTCATCATATTTGGCAATGACACTGGGTTGAGATTTCTCTTTTTGAATTCTTCCAAATTCAACGACATAGTCTACTTTATGCAGTAATAAGGGGTTGATTTCTGAAAAATCTCCCGGAGAAGGTTCGCCACTAAAATTCGCAGATGTCGAAATTAAAGGTTGATCCAGTATACGGATTAATTCTTTGCAGAAAGGATGATGGCATACCCGAATCGCCAGGCTTTTGTCATCTGCAAGTAAGTAGTCCGGAATATCTTTCACATGCGGATAAATAATACTAAGTGGTTGTTTATGAAAATATAGAAGAGTTTCAATTCTTGGATGCAAGCGAATTACATATCTTTTAAGCATTTCCAGTGAATTCACAAGGACAATAAAAGATTTATTCGGTGGTCTTTGCTTTATTGAGGCAACACGTTCTACTGAAGATTTGTCATTAATATTGGCGCCAATACCCCAAATGGTGTCAGTAGGATATAAGATTACTTCATTTTTTAATATTAATTGAGCTGAAAACTCAGCCTCTTCTAGAAAATTCATCATTTTTAATTCCAAAAGCAAAACTAATTAAGCCCAAACATAATCCTAATCTTATTTTCTGTGTTATATCTTTGTATAAATTATGAATAAAGCGGTTTTTGTCTTATTTCTCCTCTTCTGGGGAACTATTCCTGAGATTTTTTCTAAACATATTGTAGGTGGCGAGATCTTTTATACTTGCCAGGGAATTGACGTTAACAAAAATCAGGTAAGGCTTAATTTTGTAATGAACATATACCGAGATTGTGCATCCACTGGCGCTGATTTTGACAGACCCGCTAAACTTGGAATTTATATCAAAGAAACTTCAGGATCGTATAGGCTTTATTCTGTTAATGACTGGAATCTTGCAAACACTTCAATCGTTCAATCGAATAATCCTTGTGTTGTTCAACCCCCTTCGATTTGTGTTCAAAAGGGAGTTTATGTTTTTTCAATTAATTTACCAATCATTTCTGAATCCTATTTTATATCCTATCAAAGATGCTGTAGGAATGAGTCAATATCCAACATCATAACACCCGGCGATTTTGGAGCTGCGTACACTTTGGAAATAACTCCAGAAGCACAAAGAACATGCAACAATAGTCCGGTTTTCAAAAATTTCCCACCCATTATTATTTGTAATAATCAGCCAATTGATTTCGATCATTCTGTTGTTGACAATGAGGGCGACGTAGTAACTTATGAATTTTGCACTCCTTATCATGCAGGTGGAAAAGCTGGTTCAGTAGGGAATTTGGGACAAGCTACTGATTGCGATGGAGTAACACCTGATGCATCCAGATGTATTCCTCCATTTGGATTTATTGTTTTTAAGGCTCCGTTATATTCAACTTCTCGCCCAATGGGAGGCAATCCAATTGTTTCTATTAATTCCAATACTGGATTTATTAGTGGAGTTCCAACTTTTGAAGGTCAATACGTTGTTGGAGTTTGTATTAAAGAATATCGCAATGGAATTCTCTTAAGTGTCGTTCAACGTGATTTTCAATTTAATGTAATTAATTGTACGAAAAATATTAATGCTTCTATATCTTCTGATTCTGTTTTGGCTGGGGATAAGTATATCGTAAATGCTTGTGGTGACAACACCGTAAATTTATTGAATACAAGTACGAGTTTACCGATAGAAAATATTAGAAGATATGATTGGGAATTTGATATTAATGGACAGATCCAAACTTTCAAAGATAAAGATATATCATTGACTTTACCCGGCAATGGAAGCTATAAAGGATTCTTATATCTAAATCGAGGAGATGGAGAATGTAGCGATACTGCTGAAATTCTAATTAATGTATTTCCGGGAATTAATGCAGATTATGTTTTTAACTACGACACATGTATAGCTGGCCCAATTCAATTTACAGATCTTTCAACAGCACTCAACTCGAATCTTGTTGAATGGAAATATGAACTCGAACCTGGTAACTCTTTGTTGCAAAGAAATCCTTTATATGAATATAAAACACCAGGAATTAAAGATATTAAACTTAGGATTATTGATGACAATGGTTGTGTAGATAGCGTAAATAAAAAAATTAATTATTATCCTGTTCCCGCTCTTATTGTACTAAATCCAAATACCTTTAAAGGTTGTCAACCACTTGATGTTTATTTCGAAAATCTTTCCTATCCAATTGATAATACATATGATATTGAATGGGATTTTGGAAATGGGATCAAGAGCAAAGAAATTTCTCCAAAACTGACTTTTACAGATGAAGGAATTTTTACTGTGAATTTAAAAATCACTTCTCCCATTGGTTGTAAAACATCAGCTAATTATCCGAATTGGATCGATGTTCAAAAAAGTCCGGTTGCGGGTTTTGATTTTACACCTAGGAAACTAAATAATTTCAATAATACAATAGATTTAACTGATCTTTCCGTTGGTTCAGAAAATCATAAGTATATTTTTGGCGATATTAACTCAACTCCGGACAGAAACCTATCTTATACTTTCCCCGATACTGGAATCCATAAAATTAGTCAGATCGTATCGCGTTTAAATGGATGTTCGGATACTTTAGTTCAATATATTGATGTAGAGCCTATTTTGACATATTTTATGCCAAACGCTTTTACTCCCAATGGCAATGGTTCGAATGAGGTTTTCTTCGGAGCAGGAAGATTTTGGGAATGGATGGAGAATTTTAATTTTACAATCTGGGATCGCTGGGGATCTAAAATTTATCAGTCTGAAGACCCTAATAAAGGGTGGAATGGGAGATATGATAATTCTGGCCTTGAGGTTCAACCGGGTGTCTATGCTTATACTATAGAGTATCGAGCACCAAGAAATAAAGAGGTCAAGCTTAAGGGTCATGTGAACCTCATCCGATAGTTTTCAAGGAATTATAAAATAAATTGCCCCGAAAAGCTTTATTATTGGCATTTCGGCTTATTTTTGCGCACTATTTTAGAATAACTTCTAAAAAATTAGCCATGGAATTGATAAAATACGTTGAAAATCAGCTACTTGACATTAGTAGAATACCAGAATTCAATTCTGGAGACACAATTGTAATAAGTTACAAAATCGTTGAAGGTAACAAGGAGAGAATCCAGGATTTTCGTGGAGACGTTATCAATGTTCAAGGTGAAGGAAAGACTAAAACTTTTACAGTAAGAAAAGTTTCTTCTGGCATAGGGGTTGAACGTATTTTTCCTTTCGGATCCCCAAATATCACTGAAATTAAGGTTGTAAAAAAAGGACGAGTAAGAAGAGCTAAGTTATACTACCTTAGAAACCTAAGTGGTAAAAAGGCAAGAATCAAGGAATCAACTTCCGGAATTACTAAGTCTGAATAACAATTTACGTTTATTTAGTTGTATTTATTGAGTTCATCATTTCGTGATTTACTCTTAACGAGCATGCAGTCAACTTGCTAGATACTGTATCCTCCTTATGATTGCCAATAATTTATTCCTGTTTTAAAAATTACTTCTTTTCTCTAAATGCTCTCCAGGTATTTTCAAGCAATGCAGTTATAGTCATTGGCCCTACCCCACCCGGAACGGGTGTAATGGCAGAACATTTATACTTAACTTTTTCAAAATCTACGTCTCCAACTAATCTATATCCTTTAGCATGGGACGTATCTTCTATTTTATTGATACCAACATCTATTATACATGTACCAGGTGAAACCATATCCTCTTTAAGAAAATGTGGAATTCCTAAAGCTGCAATGATGATTTGAGCAGATCGAGTAATTTCTGAAAGATTCTGAGTTCTGCTATGAGCAATTGTTACAGTAGCATTACCTGGTTTTGATTTCTTAGACATAAGTAAAGCAATTGGTGTTCCAACTATATTACTTCTACCTAATACCACGCAATGTTTTCCATCTGTTGGAATCTGATATCGATCTAACATTATCATAATACCCATTGGCGTAGCGGGTAAGAAACTTGGCATCCCTAAAGCCATTCTACCAAAATTATTAGGATGAAAACCATCTACATCCTTAGCAGGGTCAATAGCAAGGGTTATTTCTTCTTCTTTAATATGTCTTGGCAAAGGTAACTGAACGATATATCCATCTAATTTAGGGTCTTCATTCAAACCTCTGACAATATCTAATAATTCTTCTTGAGTCGTCGTTTCAGGCTTTTTAATAAGAGTCGAAGCAAATCCAACTTCTTCACAAGCTTTAATTTTATTTCTAACGTACGCCTGACTTGCAGGGTTATCTCCAATTAGTACAGCTGCCAGGTGTGGGGGTCTGATTTCTTTTCCACAAAAATCAATAACACGGTGACCGATTTCTTTTCTAATTACTGCTGACAGCTTGTTACCGTCCAATAAAATCATGGTTTAATCGAGTTTGGTAAATTTAATATTTTTAGTTTCAAGGTTATCTCGTATTTGCAATATATACAAGCCGGATTCTAATTCTCTTACGTTAAGTTTTTGTCCGGGAGCTATTACTGAATTGATAATATTATTTCCTTGCAAATTAAATATAGAGTATGAAATTAAAGAATTTATTCCTTCAATGAAGATTTCTGAAGTGACTGGGTTGGGATAAACATAAGCATTCTTTAAATCTGACACTACATCATTCACATTGACAGTATTACAAAGTATTGGATTCGCATTGTTGATAAGAAAATTTACTACATCCCTTTCATTATGAACGGCATGTTGATTTCCTTTATATATCCATGCTTTATGATATGCAGGATTAAAATTCAAATCATTAAGAGTTTTTTCAATTTCACAAGAGCCATAAGCTATTGGATAATAATCTGTAACAATTGGATAAGCCCAGTATGCCCTTCTTCTTTCACATGGCACAACAGGATCTTCCGTCTGATGATAAGAAAAAACAGCAATGTTATCAGACTTATCAAAAACTGAAATATTAAGTACTGCGCCAAAAATATTAAATACACCCTGCACTTTAGTATCGTATCCATTATTCATAAACCGATTCCCTTCTATGGATCCAAGATCTGGTCTGGGTTGTCCATTCACCGCTGAAATAGATCCTGCTTCTTTCGGTTTGATCTCTTCTTTATCATAAAATGCGGTTCCAAGTGCTACTATTGCACCTGCTGATCCACCGCCAACCCATACACGATCCAAATCAATTGAATCCATTACATGTCTTGATTTCAAATATCGAAGTGCAGATTTACCATCTTGTATTCCTCTAAATCCTGCTCTTAATACTTCTGCACTATCTGAGGGCAAAATTTGTATTCCATTAAATCCTATTCTATAATCTATAGTTGCTGCTACAAATCCTCTTTTGGCAACTGCTTCACAAATTGGAGCAAAATCTTCTCGCTTTCCTGCTATAAAACCACCGCCAAAAGACCACATTACCAGTGGACGCAATTTTTCAGTTGATCCAACCGGATAATAAATATCAAGAAACAATGAATCAATATTGCCTTGAAAATCAAGCTCAGTTCCAACAAATATTTTTTTCACAGATCTGAAGCCAAATTTTTCCTTAGTGTAATCACAATTCTGGGCGTAATTAAAATGTGATATCAATAAACAGAGAAGAAATATTAATCTTGCTTTCATTACGTTAAATTTTGTCAAATGTATGAAATATTTATTAATACATCGGATGTTCCGGTTTATTGTTTAAAACTGCTTCCAGGCTTTCTAAAAATTCAGGCTTCATTCTTTCAAGGACCTCTATTGACTTCAATGACTCTACCAATTGATCTTTCTTGGATGCACCTAATATAGCTGTACTAACATTAGGATTAGATATTACCCAACCAATTGCTAAATTTGCTAAGGATAAACTATTCTCTTTGGCAAATTGTGATAACTTTTTAACTACAATTAAGTTTTGTTCAGTCATATTTCGTTCTCTCAGCCAATCCAACCCTTCCATAAACAATCTTGTATCCTTAGGAATACTTTCTGCGTATTTATCAGTTAATATTCCGGATGCAAGTGGGGACCATACTGTTGTTCCTAACCCTACTGTTTTATACATCTGACTATATTCAACTTCAACTTTATGTCGATTTAACATATTGTAATGTGGTTGTTCCATCGTTGGCCCGATAAGGTTTCTTTCTTTTGCAACCATATGAGCTTCCATTATTTCTTGCGCTGACCATTCAGAAGTTCCCCAATACAAAATTTTTCCTTGTTGAATAAGACTATTCATAGTCCATACTGTTTCTTCAATTGGTGTAGATTTATCAGGCCTATGACAAAAATAAAAATCAAGATAATCAACTTGCAATCTTCGCAATGCATCATTACAAGCTTCGACAAGATGCTTACGACTTAAGCCCGTTTGATTGGGTTTGTTCCTTCCATCTCCGAAGAAAGCCTTACTCGAGACAAGATATGATGTTCTGTCCCAAGATGCTTCTTTCAAAATTTTTCCCATCACAATTTCAGAGTTTCCTTTTGAATAAATTTCCGCATTGTCAAAAAAATTGACACCGTTGTCATACGCATAATGCATTAACTCACTGGCAGTATTATCTTCAATCTGCTTGGCAAAAGTTAACCATGAGCCAAATGACAGAACAGAAACCTTAACACCGGACTTTCCTAAATTACGATAGATCATATAATTTGTTTAATAATGTAAATAAAAATAGCCGTTAAATTGTAACGGCTATTTTTTATAATCGAAATGTCGAATTAATCTGTAACTACAATTTGCTTTGTTACTAATTTATCTTTCATTCTTATCTGTGCAAGATAAAAGCCGGAATGTAGATTATTCCTATTCATTGTAAACTGCGAAGCATTTATTTCTACATGCGCTTTAACAAGGTTTCCTTTTAGATCATATACATAAATATCATCCATTGGATATGCTGTATTTGTAGAAATTTCCATTGATTCTCTCATTGGATTTGGACCAAATTTTAAGCCTACTTCAAAATCATTAACATCTTTAGTATTAACATACGTACATCCAAGATTTAATGCAGTACACAAACGAGGTAATGTTAACATAAAAACTGTATCCAAATATGTTTTACCTCTTGTAGCAGACATTAATGGATTTGTTCTAAGTCCACTAATATGAAGTGAGTCAGCATTGGCTTTTAAATTAGGATCACGCATATTAAATAAATCTACGACTGCTCGTAAAGTATTTAGATCCCACCAATCCCAAGGTGAACCTTGCGGAACAGCCTGATTGTTAAAAATTAGAGGAATATCAAATCCATAAAAATTATCTGTTCCAATATTAATGATATTAGGGATATTAGAAGGGAAAATTCCACCAACTTTATTCTTTTGTGCGGTGATCAAATTTTTCAATGGATCATGGTCAGCATTAACTCCTTTTAAAATATTGTTACTTCCATTCGTATTGGCTTGTTCAATTGCTTTTCTGGTTCCGGTTGCAAATATTACAAATTGATTGGTAGTTGGAACGATAACAGGACCAGAATAATAAGGCGCAAAAAAATCGTTTGTACAATGTACACCTACATAAGCAGGTTCTACAGCTTCTCCGTCTAACCATGTCGAGTCTCCAAGAGCACCTCCAAGATTAACACTTAATTGAAAATTAGAACTATACCCAACATGATTCGGTATAGAAATTGCTCCTTGTGAAGTTCCATAAATATTTCCCAACAATGTAGAATCAACAAATGGCTTTGTAGTATTCTGATCAATAAATTGAGGAAGTGTAACTTCACCAAAATCATGGATACTACCGGCTCCTAAAGAAAGGTATCCTCCGGTACCAACTCCCCACACACAAATCTTTGACGGGTCAATACCATATGGGTTAGAATTTTCAGCAACAGATTTTTTAAAGAATCTTATGCAACTTCTAGTGTCTTGGATTCCTCGATAGGCAGCTTGAAGAAGTGAACCTGTTCTAAGATTCTGATCAGGTGAAGTTGGCAACCAACCTTGACGGTACGTATACGCTGCAACAACAAATCCTCTTGATGCAAGATAATTTGCAGTGTAAGTTACTGTTGAATCAGAACGCGAACCTGTTGTTTGTTGATTATAAATTGGAGGCAAAAAACTTCCAGTATGTGCAATCATAATAAGAGGACGATCAGTCTTAGAATCTCCTTCAGGAATATAAAGATCCATTAAAAGTGATTCTGCTTTTGGAGCACCCGTTAGAATTCCAATATTAGAACCATATTCAATGTTAGTCGTCTTTTTTACACTAAACATCGGATCTGCATAGCGATTTTGTGCTACTAACACCATTCCGCTAGTAATAAGTAAAAAGAAAAATAAAAAGTAAAATTTTTTCATATTAGATTTATTTTATTAAAGAATTAATTTTTTTTAAATTCATAAAGCACACCCAAATATCCCATTCTGCCAATAAGTGGTCCACCATAAGTCTGATAAGATTTCTGATTAAAAATATTAGACGCTCCTAATTTCCATGTAATATTGCTCTTGGCCATAAACCAGTTTATCTGCGCATCTGTTAGGTTGTATGAAGGAATAAACCCTGTAAATTGTGGAGAGCCTTCAAATACAAATCCTTCTATCCATTTATAATTAATGCTAAATCCTATATTTTTTAAAGAAAATATTTCAAGATCTCTTCCCGTAATTCCTAAATTATATTTGTGCTCTGGTGTGTTAAATGCGGGAATAATTGGATCATCTGATTGCGTATTCAATACATTCCAGGAATAATTTCCTTTAAGAACAAAATTAGGATTCAAAAAATAATTTAGTCCAATAGAAAATCCTTGAGATGTTACAATATCCGATGCATTTGAACTTACTCTGTAAACTTGCGCTTTTGATACCAGAATTCCCATAAAACTTGCATCAACGCCCAACTGATAACCAATGAAATCTTCATAGCGTCTAAAATAATAACCCAGATCAGCATACAATTTATTCCAAAGAGTAGTTCTATATCCAATTTCAAAAGTTCTAACCTTCTCCGGACGAATAGCGGGAATATTAAATCTTTTGAGTGTGTCTTGATTCCCGCTGTTCAAGAAATTTATAAAGGATTCAACTGTAACCAAATCGTTGATTCCATTAATATTACCTAATAAAATAGCGCGTCCAACATTGTAAAATAAATATTGATCAGTTAAAGTAGGATTTCTAATAGCAGATGAAAAAGAAACTCTTAAGTAATTATTCTTGGAAGGTTGATAAACTACTGATGCAGCAGGAGAAAAAAGATAATCAAAATTTTGATTTTTATCTAATCTTCCGGTAATGTTAAATCGCAACTTATTACTCATTGTATTTAGAGTTGGTCCAACGTATACTCCCCATTCTTTGGTTGTTATATTAGCAGAACCTGTATCTAATAAAATAGAACCCTTGCTGTTAGGATAGTAAATTCTACCACTTGCACCTGCAGTAATATCTAAACTATTCAACCAATTATTTGAATAAATATCTTTGAACTGATATTCACCTTGTCCATGAACAAGTGCTGATCGGTCAAAAAATCTGGTTCCCCCTTCTGAGTAAGCAATTCGAGAAATAATATTATTAAATTCTTTTTCAAATTCCGGAGTTCCTGGCTCAACAAAATTCTTGGTTGTACCAAATATATTACCCGTGTTAGCGACACGCTGAGAATTCTGATGCCACACAGTTAAACTATCAGTATGCTTGGCTAAAAAATCAGATATAGCCCTCTTATATTCATCTGGCCTACCTAAAAAATCTGTAATCTTGGGATACCCTTCAAAGTTTTTTATTTTTGGAACATAGTTTAATACCCAATCATTGCTGTAAGAAGTAAACCAATTTGCATTATTACTGGCGTATTGCTGCAACTGTATTGAGGTAAAATATGGGTCGTATGAATCGCCGGCATCTTCATGAGTTCCATAAAAACGAAGGAAGTATTTATCCTTCTTATTTAATTCTATGCGATGTTGAAAGAACTGAATATTTTTTAAACTGAATCTATTATCTCCTTGAAACACTGTAGTGCCACCTCCATAATTTGAACTGAATATTAATTCCGGAGATTCAAACAATTTTTTAGGTTGGAGTCTAAAATGTAATGCACCGTTAACTTTAAAGTTATTGGAATTGTAATCAACAATATCCTTCTCCTTATAACCCTTTCTATGAAATACCTCCAAACCCGGATAAGTTACAACAGCTTTTCTCTGATCAAATTCAAGTTGATACTCATCACCATAAGTATTAACAGCATCGTAACCTCCAGGATTATTTTTGGATGAAATACTATTATAAACAGGTTCTTGATTATCCGCTTCCCAATCACTCGCATTGAATGCAAAGAAATTAAGTTTGTACGCAAGGTACTCATTCCCTTTCTTATTCTTTACAGCGTCAGCCCAGCGAAAACTTCGTTCTATCAGATTTCTTTCTCCAATTTTTAAACTTGCAGATAATCCTTTATGATAATAGGGACTCTTCGTTTCCATATTAATTACACCGTTAAACGCATTAGGTCCATAAAATGCCGAACTTGCACCTACAATTAAATCAACTTTTAAAACGTCGAGTTCAGACGCTCCTAAAAAATTGCCTAATGAAAAATTTAATCCGGGAGATTGATTATCTACCCCATCAATTAATTGCAGTGAACGAACTGGATTCGTGCTGTTAAAACCACGGGTATTAATGATTGTAAAACCTAAACTAGCTGTTGTTAAATCAACATCTTTTAAAGATCCTAAACCCGCATAAAAATTTGCTGCCGGCGTTTCTTTAATGGCAACAAGATCCATTGATTCAACCGTAAGAGGCGATTCTTTCTGTTTATCTGATATTCGCAGCCCGGTAACTTCAACAACATCCATCACTACTGCTTCCTCAAAGAGTTTAATACTTACATTTTTATTACTTTCAGTATAAATAAACTCTTTTGCACCATAGCCACTATATCTGAATTCTAAAGTCTGCGGAAGTCGAAGATCTGATTTTAAAATAAAAACACCTTCAAAGTCGGTTATTGTGCCCATCGTAGTTCCTTTGACAATTACCGTAGCTCCAATTAAAGGTTCTCCAGTTTTTTCATCTAATAAAGTACCGCGTATTATTGATTGAGAAAATACGCTTAATTCACTGCATAGCAATAATATACATATAATACTAAATTTTAATGATTTTTCTAACATACTATGCAAAACTTGTTTTGTTTGAAATAGTCCTTGGTTTGCCCTTGCAAAATATTAATAAAATATGTCTTCACAAATTTTTTTTTCACGTATTGAATAAAACAATAAAATAATTTATTTCATATTATAAATAATTATAATATGAATAGAGCTGCATTTACGAACCACTGCTTGCTTTATAATAATTCGCAAGTTTATAAAATTGAAAGAGCAATAAAGAAGGCTTACTCCCTAAAAGGTTATTGCGTATATTCTTTTCAAATACAGTATATAAGATTATGACAACATAATGTAATCCAAGAGACCTTAATCTACTCGCAATTCTAATCAATCTGATCATCTTTACTCCATATTTTTTTTCAATTGCAACAAGATTATTCAATGAATCATTTATTTTTAAAAGAAAAATAGTAGAGTCTTCTAACCCTAAATGTATTACAGGATTATCGATATGTTTGATTTCTATATCTTTATTTACAAACTGATGAATCCATAGTAAATCTTCGTAGCCGTAATGCTTTAATGATTCATCGAACGGATATTGAAGAATTAATTCTTTTGAAACAATAAAATTGTTGGAGTGAAAGAATTCGTATGGCTTTGTATTTCTTATAGAAGCTTCTTTTGACTCATTCTGAATTCCGTACGTATAATGAAGCAATTTATTTTTGTTAACCGGAATATTCGTTCTATAAATTCTTCCTCCGTATACGATAGGGTGATTAAAATAATGTTTATAATTATCTATAAATTTATGATTCACTAATTCACCATCTGCATCTAAAAATAATAGTACATTGAAACGGGATTCTCTGGCGAGTTGATTTCGAATAGATGCTCTTCCTTTGTTTGCCTCATTGAAAATGAGCTTTATTCCTGGTATTCTTTCTAACGCATTCAGCGCATTTTTCCATTCCGGACCTGAGCCATCGTCTGCTATAATAATTTCATGATCAACCTTTGCAAATACTGCTGCTTGTCGAATCTGAAGAACAAAATTTTCAATATTTTGCCTGAAAACGGGAATTAAAATTGAAAGCACAGTTCAAAAGTAAAAAGGTTTGCGAATCTATTGTAAAAATAACAAAAATTGAAGCATAACATCAACTTATAACTTTGCAAGCTGTTATATCTTTACGAGGATTTAATAAGCTCCATGGATAATAATTTAGAAATACTTTTCCAAAGCACCCAAATAGGTGAATTGAGAAATATTGTAGAGAAAGTTTACAATAAGCAACGCATTTCACCAGAAGAAGCAATTCTTTTGTACCAAGATGGAAGTTTAAGTTTTGTCGGGACATTAGCTGACTATATTCGCCAGAATAAGC
>JABFRV010000073.1 GCA_013140975.1 Saprospiraceae bacterium | reverse complement strand
GCTATATTCCAAGTTATTAATTAATAATAATCCGCTAATTTATTGATTTTATTTTTTGATTTACTGATATTCTAATAATTGGTAATACTTTTTACGTTTACTTATTGATTATTATTTTTTAAACAATATATAACTGCACTTTTGAGATATTAAAAAACTTAAAACTATCGAATAGAATCCAGCTCCACAGCATTTATCAATAATTGTTTTACTATATGAGTATTTACATCTGAAGATTTCTGAAAAACTCTTACGGTCATTTGTTTTCTATTGCCTACAGTAAAATACTTCCAGTGATCATCCAATAAAACTCCATATGTAAATCCAAATTGCACTCCATCAAATGTTTTTTTCGAACCCCAATACACTGATGCCGGCCATATAAAGCAAATCGTCTTTCGGAGACTAAAAAAAGGAACACTGAAAGATAATTTTTCCTTTATCTGAGGCTCAACAGAATATACAAGCTCCCTGAGAAATTCAACAAGTTCTCTTTCGGATTCAGGAAGAAATTCTAGCAACTCATCTACATGCCGAAATTTTACATTTTGCATGGATTTTTTAATTACTGAATTTGACTTTTTAGCAGACATTACTTTTTTTGTTGCTTTTTTATGGCGTATGAACTTTCAATTTAAATACAGTAATAAACAAGCTGGATAACGAAAATTATTTCGAAAAGATACAAAACTTAGTGCAATTTGCAAATCCCAACTTTAAACAATTCATAATTCATAATTCATAATCACATCTTACTCATATCGAAGAAAAAAACTTCCCAGGAATGACCATCAGGATCTTCAACAGTACGAACCTGCATAAATCCATAATCTTTTAGTTCGCCGATTTCTTTTCCGCCTGCCATAACAGCAGCGTCGACAAGTTTATGAATAGTGTAAAGAGAGTCAACACCAATAGAGTACAATCCAGCGATAGTAGCTTTTGTGTCAGCTAATGGTTTAGTCGCAAAACTTAAAAATCGTTCACGCGTCATACACATAACAAAAAAATCCTCACTCAAAGCCATGCATTTTACAGTTTCATCTGAGAATGAAGGATTATTCACAAAGCCAAGAGCTTCATAAAAGGCTATTGATGCAGCAAGGTCCGAAATTGGAAAATTCAGAAAGATTTGAGGTTTCATTATTTAAAATTTAGCCTCAAAATTAAGTTTCTATTTTATGAATTGCAAGTAATCTAGTCTTTTGCTAATTCTTTTTGCATAAAACCTGACAATACAATACATTTTTCACTCAATGAATAACATACAAATAAAGTAAGCTTCACGATTCAATTAAAAATTATCTGTTATTTATTTTTGCTCAATATTAAATTCACAAATATGAATTATTGTTTTATATTTTAATATATCGAATACATTTAGTAAAACTTTTTGAGCCAATTTTAAGATAATATACTCCTTGATGTAATTTACTTATGTCAACCGATCCTAATCCTTCGTCGAGATGAAACACATATTCCAATTTTCCATAAGAATCATAAACTTGCACCTGTGCACTTAATGGAAGATCGAGATCAAGCAATCCATTTCCGGGATTTGGAAATATTTTGATGGTTGTGAATTCAAAATTTTTATTGGCAGTATTCCCTAATGTACTGAAAATTCTGCTTTCCGACCACTGACTATTATTATTGTCTGCACAATAGACAAGACCCTGTAATTCATATTTAACATTTTTCTTCACCTGTATTTCAAGAATTGGAATATCTCCCTTAGAAAAGGATTTAAGAATCCAATCTGTCATTCCTTTCTCTCGATACCGAATCTCAATTCTAAAATAATTCTGTTGATTAACTTGTAAGGATATTATAGTGTCATTCACTACGAAAACTCCAACATCTTGCAATGTATCAAATTGGCAGTCTTCCCTCGTTTTAAAAAATCTGCTTGTAGAGAATGAACTGATTTTATTATTGGCACAAAGAGTTTGAACTTGGTAGATGTAAAAAGAATTTGGTTTTAGCTGATTTATTTTTACAAGAGGACTAGATGATGTATCTGTAAATATCCAGGTTTCATCTAGTATTTCTTTATACCTGAATTTATACAATTTGGCTTGATTTAGAGATAATAAAGTAGCTTCATTCTTCCGAATGTTTATCGCAGCAAAATTTTCTTTATCACTTGAAAGACATTCATTTAAGCTTAGCGTTTTAAAATATCTCGAAGCTGAATAAAACCCAAAACTACCATTGCACTCAATCTTACATTGATATTCATAAATGGTTTCAGGAGAAAGCGTATTCAATGAAGTGAAGTTCGTCTTTTGAATGGGTAAATCTATCCATTGAGTTGAAGCGGTATCTTTATATCGAAATTGAAATTGATCCGCCTCAGTATAACAAATTAATGCACTGTTCGTATTTCCAATATTAAAGGCATACAATTCCTTTTCATAAGGGGGTGGACAACCTGTACTAATTGCAAAAGCTTGAGTCTGTGTTCTAAAATATACTGTATCCGACCATGGACTAAGTGTTGCACCACATTTTACTCTGCATTGATAACCATAAATAGTTCCCGGACGTAATCCGCTGACTGCATAAGTTCCCTCTGTTAACAAACCAGATTCTACTAGCGTTCCAATTGTTCCATATCTGAAGTAAAATCCATCTACATTGCCTTTACTGCAATTTAGCTGAACAGAACTAATTGTTACATTGGATGTACTCATTTGGCCACGAGTCGGTGCAAGACATTGCATCGGAACAATTTCCTCTGTAGAAGCAAAAGAAGAAATGGAAAAATTACCATTGCCATTGCAAATGGCTTTTACCTGAAATTCATAATCGGTTGCCGGTACAAGAGCAGTAAAAGTATAGACAGGACTATTTGACATTCGCTCCAGAGTACTTCCGGATTCTTGGATTAATTTAAATATATATTGACTTGCTCCAACATCACTTGCGTGAACCGTAATTGTGGTTGGCGTAATTGCAGAGAATCGAAGAATCCTTGAATCACATGTAGTTGAAAAAAATACTATACTTGAATAATTACTATTGATCAAAGGAATTTCACTGCACTTTATTCTCAGCCTACATTCGTAATTAGAATTTCCAACCAGACTATCCAGCAAGATGTCGTTCTGATTGGTTATCAATCTTCTCCAATTAGGATTACCAACCTGCCGATACTGCCATTCAAGTCCACTTTGAGAATTTCCACTAAATCTAAAAACTGCATTATGATTCTCTATATCTGTTATTGAAATTTCATTAAGGTTCGGAGCAAGACAGGATGAAGTGGTAAAGAATTTTTCCTGTGTCCATTCTGACTTTTCAGCACCACAGGTAACTTTCAATCGCACAGCATATTCTTCTCCCTGATCTAAACCTAAATGAGTATATACGTTTTGCAAAATAGGATTCGCTACATTCGATTTTCGTCCGTCACGAACTCGCTTGACCTCCCATTCATATCCATCTCTTTCTGTTTGATCACAAATTAAATCTACACTATTGTACGATATGTTTGCAAAACGCACAGCACTATTATTTACATTGCATGCCTGGTCAGTTTTAAAATTTATCGTGCCCGACCAATTTCCGGTAACGCCATTGGTACATTCATGTTGAACTTCCATAACATATTCTGTATTTCCATTCAATCTGGAAATATCCACTTCATTGTTTTCAGTCCTTTTAGTCGTCCAGGTACTACCATTTTGTTCCCGGTATCTGAAAATATGCTTTTCAACCACATTACCTCCATGTCCGGATCTGCAAAATAAGTGTGCGCTATTATTAGTAATTTGATTTACTCCAATTTCAGACTTTACTGGCTGTGGGCATTGCACAGGAATCATTCCTTCAATAATTACTGAATAAGGAGTCCAGGTTCCTCCACATTCTAATTTACATCGAAATTGATAAATATCTCCTTTGGCAACGTTGTCAGGAAATATATAACTATCATTTTGTGTTGGACCGGAAGTTCGCCATTGGCTTTCTCCTTTTCTTCTTATATTAAACTCATATCTGTCTGCATTTCTTTCACATCGAATACCCAGATTAATACCCATATTAGCTCCATATGTGATCAAGTTAGATGCTTGTGGTTCATTACACGACGTGTGTACAGATTTTAAGGGAGTAAATGCAGACCATTGACTATTGTAATCACATTTTGTACGGCACTTAAACCAATATTGTGTATTCGGTTCAAGGTTTTCAAATCTGATCTTATTGTTTTGATAGGTTTCAATTTTGAAAAAGGTTTGTCCTCCATCCCTACTCAATCTTCCTTCTTCAGCAATAGTGCTGCTATACTCCAGTTCTGTCGCACCAATCTTTGAGGGATTCGTTTCTATTCCTTCAGGCCCGCAATATGAATTAAACTTACTACTAAACCAATTCCCCCAACCATCGAGAGTACACTTGACCCGAATTTCATATTCATATTCAACACCTCCTGATTCGGTATTAAGTGTAAATTCACAATCCAAAATACTTTCAACGCCAGGGACGTTAACTTTCAGGCAATCACTCATAGCAATAATCCAAGCCCCTCCACCTACTTTTCTATATCTGCATTCTGCATCAGACATATAATTTAATATGGAAAAAGCTCTAAATTTGGTAAGGTCTAGTAATGTTTTATTGTGATATTTATCAATGTCAATGTGTCCGGCATTGACATCATTGCAGCCAGAAGCAAGTATATGCTGCATAAAGAAAATTTGTAGCAAAACTAACAATATGACATTCTGGAGAATAAGCTTTAACTGTGGCATAAGAGCAGAATTGAAATTGAACATTGATAAAAACCTGAAAAAATATAAGAACAAAGAAACTCAGGATTTCTAATGCTCAACCTACCCCTGGGGGTAGTTCTAGAAAAGAATGTTTTCGTATTCCCTAAAAAAGCATTAATTGATCTTTGTTTAAAGGGAGTAATTATTGAGTGAAAAATTCCCAAATCAGTGAGATCAAAAAATATAATTTTTAGGATTATACCCTAAAACACATTTAATAAATTAAATGACACCATTCACCGCAGTATAAAAAAAGATACCGATTAAATTTCTTTACATAAAGACCTTCATCAAATAATATTAAATTAAATTTTTCGTTTTTAAATCATTATCGTAATATTGCA
>JABFRV010000128.1 GCA_013140975.1 Saprospiraceae bacterium | reverse complement strand
TAATTATTATACTTCTTAATGAAGTAATGCTCTTTAAACTTTACTATAGAACAATTAAAATACTTAATTGCGATTGGATTTGAATTTATCTTTTAAATTATCTATTCACAAATGTCCTAATAAGACAAGTCAAATATTCCATCTGTAATTCCTACAGTATCTAAACAATTATTGAAGCAACTAAAGCTAAACTTTCCTTTAACTATTCTCTTTGATTCATTGTTACTTTCAATAATAAAGCAATTAATATTAGTTGTGTCTAGTTGGTAAGAAATACAACTTGCTTTTTTAGAATAATCAGCATAAACAGCATAATCATATTCAATCGGTAGCTTCATACCAGTTTCTACATTTCTTACAACGAAATGCAATCCTAGCTTGTTATACGGATTATCACCTGAAATTTCAAAAAACTTATCCAAAGGATAATATTGAATCATAAATGTGTTACATCCAAATAGTGGATCTGGAATACAATCAGGCTTCCAATCTACGCCATTAATCTTACACTTAAATATGTTAGTATGGCAATTGTCGCAAGGATCCATTCCTCCTGAATTTTTGTCACAACAGGTTAAGAATAAAATAGAGAGAATAGATGTGTATAATTTTAGATTTTTCAAATGCTTTATTATTGAATGATCAACGATTCAAAGGTTGAACTTTTATTAGAAACAAAATTATCTAATTCGTATCATAATACTTATATCTTTCCATAATGTGTAGAAAAATTTCCAAGTTCCAATAAAAAGGAGGAATATTATATTACCTGTTAAATTTTTAATTATTCCTCAGAATCTGAATCTTCTTTAGGAGAAGAATTTATTTCTTCTACTGTAAAAGAATTTATCTCCGCACCTTTTATCAGTATGACCTTTTCAAGATTTAACATATCTAATAAAGCCAGAAAGGTTACAATTGCGTGAATTCTATTTTCACAGGAATCAAATATATCTACAAAATTGACTTTCTTTTTATTCCTGAGTATTGAAGATATTCTTTCCTGTTGATCTGCAACTTCATATTTGTAATCAAATATCTTATGGATTATCTCCTTAGGTTTTTCGAATCTTTCTGTAACTTTTTGAAAAACTTTTAAAAGATTGAATAGATTTAATGTTTCCCATTCAGCATCAATTAATGCTTTTTGAGAAAGAAGTTCGAATTCTTTCTGCAGATTTCCTCTTCCTACTCTGAATGACTGATCATCCTCCATATCTGAAAGCTCAGATATAACTTCTTTAATCGCTTTGTACTCCAGAAGTTTTTGAACAAGTTCTTTACGAGGATCAATTTCCTGATTATTCTCATCCAGTTCTTTTCTTGGTATTAGAATTTTTGCTTTAATCCGAATCAAAGTTGCAGCTACCAGTATAAATTCTGAAGCCAAATCAAGGTTCAATGATTCAATTTCTCGAATATAAAAGAGAAAATCTTCAGTGATTTTGGCAATAGGAATATCGTGAATATCTAATTCATCTCTTTCTATAAAGAATAGTAAAAGATCAAATGGACCTTCAAATTGATCAATTTTTATCGTATAACTCTTATCTGTTGTAGACATCGGGTTGCGAAGGTATAAAAACCGCGAAACCCATCCAGATGTTTATTCTATTTTCTTTTAAAAGAATGGATTCTTAATTTTTTATGTTGTGTTTATAAGTACTTGGCTTACAAATCATTGATTATAATTCTTAAACTTTTCATTCAAATTATTGATTATCAATTATTTAGGCAATAATTACCAAACCAAAGTGAAAATTGATATATTTTTACGGGGTTAAAGCTCCTAAATGTCAAAACTCCACTTAATTCCTGTTCCACTTTCCGGCTCTGATATTAGCCAAATTTGTCATCAGGCAATTTCATCTGCTCATAATCTCCGGTATTTTTTGGCGGAGAGATCCAAAACCGCAAGGCAATTCATTAAATCAATAAAGCATCCTCTCGCTCAATCCGAAATCGAAGTTCGTGAATTAAACGACGAAGATTTTATTGAAAATAAAAAATGGATCAAGGAATTAGTATCTCAAAATCAAGATTTAGGCCTGGTTTCTGAAGCGGGCTTGCCCTGTATCGCAGATCCCGGATATAATATCGTTATGTATGCTCATAATAACAATATAGAAGTTGCACCTTATCCTGGTCCTAATTCTATGTTGATGGCGCTTATGGCATCCGGCTTAAATGGTCAGGAGTTTTCATTTCATGGATATCTTCCACGTAAAAAAGAAGACTTAAAAATAAAGCTCAACGAGATTTCTAAATTAAGTGCATCTACATTGTCTTCACAAATATTTATGGAAACTCCTTATCGAAATCTTTCTTTATTAGAATCGATTTTAAATCATGTTCCGGCTGATCTATATCTTTCCATTAGTTCCGGATTGGGCAGTTCGATTCAAAAAATCAAAACACATAAAGTAAGAGAGTGGAAAAGTTTAAACTCAGAATATCTAAATGATGTTCCTGCTGTTTTTATTATTGGAGGGAACCGGAAATAAAAAGAAGTTATGAATTCTCCAACTTCTCTAATTCTCAATCATACTAACCATTAAATATATATGTTAATCCATATAAAAAATCCGGAATTATGAAAGATCCAATGAAAAATATTCAAACCGAAATTGATGCAAGTTATTTGTATTCAATTCTAGCGAGGAATGAAGATGATAAAGTTATTGCATCTGTGTTTGAACAGATGAGTGAAATAGAAAAATCTCATGCTGTTGCATTTTTAAAAAGTAACAATATACCTGAATCTGGATTACCACAACCATCATGGAGAGCAAGAACATTACATACGATCGGCAAAATATTTGGCTATGATTATATTCTTGGTGTCTTATTGGATACAGAAAAGAGTTTAGCCAATTCAGCATTAACTGCAAGACTAAAAATGGATAGCAAGGTTTCATTATCAGATACAGCGCATGTAAAAATTTTACAAAATATTTTAAAGAACCAGGATAGAAACGCGCAAACAAGTATTGCCAGATTTGAAAAATCTCATCGCTCAATTGGAGGAAATGCATTACGCGCAGCAGTATTAGGAGGCAATGATGGATTGATTTCTAACTTTAGTCTTGTCATGGGAATTGCAGGTGCTACAGGTGGAAAACAAGAAGTATTAATCGCCGGGCTTGCAGGTCTTATGGCGGGTGCATTATCAATGGCAATGGGGGAATGGATCTCTGTTAAAAGTTCTCAGGAATTATATGAGAATCAGATGGAATTAGAAATGGAAGAACTGGAACACAATCCTGAAGGGGAAGAAAAGGAACTTGCATTAATTTATATTACCAAAGGAATTCCTGAAGAACAAGCCCGAAGAATGGCAGCTGAAGTTATTGCCGATAAGGAACATGCTCATGAGATTTTGATAAAAGAAGAACTAGGAATAAATCCTGAAGAATTAAAGGGCTCTCCAATGGAAGCAGCATTCTTTTCCTTTGTAATGTTTGCTATAGGAGCAATAATTCCAGTTATTCCTTACTTCTTTATGACAGGAAGCATAGCGATTCTTACATCTTGTATTTTCAGTGCTTTAGGATTATTTCTTATTGGTGCTTCCATTACATTGTTTACAGGAAAAAATGTTTGGTATTCCGGTTTTCGACAGATTCTTTTTGGACTGGTTGCTGCAGGAATAACATATGGTATTGGATCTATGGTGGGAGCAAATCTCATTTAGATTGAATAGTTCCGGCATTTTATTACATGTCAGTTCAATGTACTGAATATTTAACAGACTTACTAATGGGCTGTGGAATAATGGTTCAAAATAATTTACTCTTGATTTAATAAATAATATCTGCTTTTATTAGTTTAATCATAAAATGTCTACTGAAACAGTTCTACATCCATTTATCGGATGCTTTATAAACTATTATTAAAAGTAAATTTTAAATCGGCAATTTTATTTAACTTTGATCCCACGCATCTAATATTTTCGTCGCAATGTTAAATTATCTCAAAAACTCCTTCCGTCGTAAAATTGCCCGTCGCTTTACCAGAGAGTATCCAACAATACCTTATTCAATTCAGACTGAAAAATACGGAACGATTGAATTTTCCAATTGGGATAATCCACTTGTTTCCAGGGTTGAGTTAGATACAAACATGATTGATTTTTTTGGTCAATTTATTAAAGAAGGAGATCTGGCAATTGATATCGGTGCCAACATCGGAGATACAACCGTTCCAATGGGATTTTGTGCAGGAAAATCAGGACTTGTACTCGGATTTGATCCCAATCCCTATGTTTATAAAGTTCTGGTAGCAAATGCTGCACTTAATAAAGATAAGACCAATATCATTCCTGTTCCATATGCAATCTCTCAGCAGGAAGAAGAATTTTATTTTATCTCATCAGAGGCTTCATTTTCTAACGGAGGAATATCTAAAACTCGCGAGAGTCACCATGGAAAATATGTATATCCCTCGAGGATTAAAGGTGTAAGATTAATTGATTATTTAGAACAAAATTATAAAGACCGCTTATCGCGTTTTTCTTTTATCAAGATTGACACTGAAGGTTACGATAAAGAAATTATTAAATCTATCAAAGACCTACTTCTTAAATACAAGCCGGTAATTGTCGCAGAAAGTTTTGGCGCAGCTACTGAACCAGATAAGTTGGAACTTTATGATGTAATTTCTTCATTAGGATATACGCTTCACTATTTCAGCGATTTCAAAGACAACGCAGAAGTAATAAAACTAAATTCAAGAAACGACATTCTTAATTATAAAAGAACGATTAATATTTATGCAATTCCTAATTGAGAAATGTAGAAGCACTAATAACTCTCTATATTTTTAGTATTCTTTTTGATGTAATAATACCTTGGACAGTTAAAACTTTTATGAAATATATTCCTTTCTCAATTTGATTCAAATTCATCACATGATTTGATGACAATGAAACTTCTTTTCTAAGAACCCTACCTTGTAAATCTATTAACTCTAACTGTGTACCATTCTGTAAATCGCTGAGAATTATTACATCTTTTACAGGATTCGGATAAACCTCAATTTCATGTGTTTCAATTATATCATCTAACAAAGTTGCGGGATAATATTCAGAAGCACCGATAGAAACTGAATTACTAAATTTTCTATCGTAATAATCAAGATAGCTTACAGGTCCTTTTCCTTTTCCTATTGCTGGTGAGTTTCTGGAAAGATTAATATTGCCTGCACTAAGATTAACAATCATTGGATCTACAGAATAAACAGCACCCGTTTCTACAACAGGAAGAGTAGGTCCTCGCCAGCTTGCAGTCAACACGCTATACCATAAATTATTAAAGATTTTAAAACTTGTAGGAGAAGTGTTGGGTCCAATATTTACAGTCGGATTAATACTGCCGGCATAAATAATATTGTTACTAAACGTATTATTTGCCGAGCTTAGGTAAAAACTTGTGTCTGTACTTTCCTGCAATATTCTAAATATCCATTTCGTAGGATTATAAAAAGTGTTATTACTAACAATAACATTTCTACTTCCTACATATCCAATAGGAGCATCAGAACCTTCAAAAAAATTGGAATACACAAATAAATCTTTTGCTTCATAGTTTGCTCCCAATGGCCTAAAAAATGCAGTTCCTGTGCTGCCTCCCAAGTTTAAAACTCTTGAGCCTCCATTGGTAAATTTATTTGCAATAATTGTTATCTGACTTGAACCTCCTTTTGCTTGAATACTATTGGATCCCTGACTGATAAAAGTGTTATGGTGAATAATACCAAAATGACAACCGACCATATCTATTCCACTTCCTCCAGCTGAACCGTTCATAAATGTGCATCTTCTGATTTCAAAAGAATCCAATCCACTTAATTTCAACATATCATTATTTCCAGTAGCATTCATGTCTTTAAAAATAATGTTTTCCAATAATAAATGCTTCGTTGGAGTTATATAAGTACCTCCATCATCAATATTAATTCCATTACCCGTCTGCCGAGTCACTGTAATATTCTGTAGGGTTACATATTCTGCTTCAATAAAATGCAATGCTTCACTACCTCCGTTATAAATTACACTACTTGCATTAATTCCCCGAATCGTTATTCTTGCCTTTGCAGTTCCTTTTAGATTCTCAATAAACTCTCCACCGGGATAAGTACCTGCATGTACCACTATAGTATCTCCAGGCAATGCAACGAGGCAGGCTGCTCTCATATTTGCATACGTTTTTCCTGGTCCGGCATCTAATATTCTTTGTGAACTAAGACAGTTAATGTGTAAAAGAATAATTCCAAGAATCCACAAAAAAGAACTTATTTTTTTCATTTTGATTATTTTACATTGAATACAAAAAAAAGCTTGCAAATAACCATTTGCAAGCTTTCATATTTTTTACAAATAGAACATTTGACTTATATTCTGAATAAAGGTCTTTCAACATTCCATATACCAAAAGGAATCATTAAAAGTATTAATAACAAAGCAATAAGATAGTATACAAATGCAGTTTTAAATTTACCTGTATCCGTTGTTTTATTCTTTGCCTTTATGCTTCCTACCTGAGCAATTATTACTGCCAGGACCATACCAAAAAGATGTTCAACAGACCAAAATCTTAGACTGGAATCTTTCATTGACCCTCCCATATCAGAAAGAATCGCTTTCATCATTGGGGAAGTAAAGTATAAGATCAATCCAATTACCAACTGAGAATGCACCAATGCAATTAAAATTGTATTCCACTTTTTGTCATCGGGGGTGTAAATTCTATTTGACTTCCAGCCGGTATAAGATTTTACAATAACGAGAATAAATACTAATAATAGTACCCATCTCAACCAAGAATGTGTGCTTAATAATATATCGTACATATTGAATTATGAATTATGAATGAATTAGTGTGCCAAATTACAAGAATTACTTGAATAGTATACATATTTTTACTCCGAAAAACTCTGACATGTGAATACTTGAATCAACCACAACCAACAATTTACCAATAATAAATTAAAATCCTATCTTACCAATGTTATATCGCCAAATTTCCATCTTGGTTCCAGATTTTTGGATTGAAACTGAATTGCATAAGTATAAACACCGGGATTCAGTATTTCGCCATTAAAAGACCCGTTCCAACCAAATTTTTCTCCCAGGGCTCCATTTAATCGTTCGTAAACCAGAGCTCCCCATCGATCATATACCCTATACACCAGAATCTGTGTCTTGTCCGGAAATCTATATTCCGGGATAACAACATCGTTAAGATTGTCTCCATTGGGTGAAAAAATATTCGGCACCCATATATCCCCTTCTTCAATTCGCACGCGAATCGTCATATTATCTTTAGCAATACAACCATTTTCATCTTCCAGAATCAACATATAAGTTATGTCTTCGTCCGGAACAGACACAGGATTTATACAATCTGAACAAGATAAATAGGTGGTTGGGTCCCAGGTTATTTTTGAAGGAATAAAGCTTGCATTAGCATTTATCAAAACAGAAGAACCTTGATTAATTAAAGTATCATTAGGCAAACTTAAATTCACAGGGTTGCCCTGATCTATAATAAATGAAATTAATGTATCACATCCATTGGCATCTGTTATTAAAAAATTATGTATTCCAGCAGAAAGAGAACCAAACATCATATTGGGTGTATATGCAATTGGAGTCTTTCCATCTATAGACACTTTGATATTACTTCCACCACCTGCTCCTACATTACTAATTAGCAATTCACCAGTATTCGCTACATTGCATTTAAGATCCTTTTTCGAAAATACAGTTGTAATCGGAGGAGCAATACTCACATTCACATTCACGGTGGAATCACATCCTTGAGATGCAGATCTTTTTATAATTACAATACCTGAAGGATTAGCAGCATTAAATAATGTTCCTCCAATATTTATACTACCATTTCTACATATAGTTGGATTTACACTTCCTGTCTTTAATGGAATAAAATTCACATTGACCATAATAAAAGAATCACAACCAAAGCTTGATGCCTTTGGACGTTTAATTGTACCCGAAGGTTTATTCTCGTCAAAGATGGTACCAAAAATATCCAGAAAACTTCCTTCACATGTTACTGTATCCAACATTCCAATTGCATCAGGTCTAACTGTTAAATCTACCTGATAAATTGAATCACATTTATTAGGTGCAACATTTGTAACGATAAATGAACCGGTAGTTTTTCCTGCATGAAACTTTTGTCCTCCGAATTCTACTGTATCTGTTCTACAGATTGTCTGACGAATCGTAAAATTAGCATCTGCCAAAGGTGTTACAGTAATATATATTGTACTATCACAAAGTTGAGTTCCTCCTGCAGGAATCACAAGTGTATCCCTTAACTTTTTCGTTGAAATATATTTGAAAGTCTGATTGTCTCCAACTCTTACGCTGTCTGCACTGCATAAATCATAGGAAGCCGATGAAACAGGATTAAAAAAACTTATACTTACATTGATTATACTATCACATCCGGTTGATGATTGAGTAGAAGATTTTACAATCCCGGAAGTTCGGTTAATGTCAAAAATTTCATTCTCAACCTGAAGCCGTCCTGCAGGACATAAAGTTCTAACAAGATTACTTTCAGCAAAATTCTTAATTGTTAAATCTACATTAATTATACTGTCACAACCACCCGTTGCTTGACCTACAAGTCTTTCAATTCCTTTGGGTGTTGTAGCATCATATTTTTTTCCATTTATAGTTCTAAAATCATTAGAACAAATTGTTTCTTTAAAATCAGAATAACCTCTTTCTGTTCCTACAAAAACGACTACACTATCACATCCTATTGGCGTTAGGCCAGTAATTGAATCAATGGGATTCGCTTTATTTATAGTGATATTGCCAATTTGAAAACTCTGATTATAACAGTAGTTTACATTTCTTACTTCTCGAATAGAATTCTTGATATTAAGACTAACTATAAATACTGAATCACAGATAGTACCATCGCCTGCAACTACAATAGAGTCGTATGGTGTCATGATAGAATATGTTTTTCCACGATATGTTACTGATTTATTCGCACATACATCAGGAGAATAGATTTCCTTTATTGGAGTTGTACATTTATAGCATGTTGAAAATTCCGATGCAACATTCTTGGATCCTAAAGTAAATTGATAAGCACTATATGTACTGTTTGGAACATAAGCTCTTAGTATAGTCCAATTTCCTGTTGCGTCAGCAGTAGCAGTTCCAAATAAGAATCCGCCTTGACATACTTTATTTGTATTAAGGCAGCCTCCATTTGGATTTCTGTAAATTGCTACTGTTTTATTTGGATCAGCAGTTCCACGAATTCCATTGCGATTTATACCGGTAATTACCGGTACATTAGGTTCGGCTGTTTTTGAATTATCAAGATCTGTAACTTTAGCATAGATGCAGGTCATAGTATTATCCTGATAATTTGCAATATCAATTGCAGCATCAAGTGTATTTCTATAAAAATATTGATACTCCGAAATGTTATTTAAATTTATAGAGAGTGAATAATTGCCAGACATAGTAGCATTAATAAATGTATTACCCAATCTTCCTCTATTGGATAAAACACCTACTGTTGCCCCACTGTTACCAGTCAATTCTATATCTATTCCTTTACCGAGATGAAAAATGTTATCCTTAATTTCAGTCAAGCCGGTTAGATCCTTTGTAAAAATTCCATTGATTGTTTGGCCAAAGAAAAAATTCTTGTTGAGATTATAATTTGTTCCTCCATCTAAAAGTACCGCATACGGTGGATCCAAAAAGTTTGGCGCTTTAAATGTGTCTAATGCTCCGAATATATTGCTATCTATTACACCACGTCCGGCTTTGGCATAGATACAATCTTTTATGGTGACAAAAATATTATTGCTGATATTAAAAGGTAAGCTTCCCTGAGAACTTTCTACAAGAACAGAACCCTTAGTTTGAGAGATATTATTCATTAAGTCTTTACCAAAGATACAGGTTCTTACTTTTGCATTTGTACCTTGCGAGATAAGTATGGATCTTGAATCAATTCCACCAACAACAGGAACATCAGTATAAAAATTACAAGATTCTATAGCGTTATTTACAGCGTCTTTAGCTACATTTCCAATTTGCAAAATATGATCATCATTAGATCCATAATTAAAATTGGTAAAATTGAGTCCCTTAATCGTATTGTTATCACCATTTATCTGCCAGAATGTTAATCCACCGAAAACTCTAAATCCAAAATTTATTACAACTTCTGAACCAGGTGCAGTTGGTCCGTTTACAAAAGTATTGTTTCCATTCATTGCCGGGAATTGCATACTTGGCATAATTATATAAGGTCCGGCTCCGGGAATTGCAAAATTTATTACACTGGGCATTGGATCTGCATCTGCAGCTCGAATAGCTTCTCTTAAGCTACAATGAACACCGTCACAAGCACCATCATCCACATCATTATTAGAATTGACTGTGAAAATGGTCTGAGCCTGAGAATTAACTATGAATAAAAGAATGACAACTACCTTAAAAAGCCTCAACATATTGCTATGGTTATAAATGAATTGCAAAGTGAATAAAATTATTTTGATTGGATATCAGGGTTATCCCTGAAAATCATGAGATTAGAGCCGAAAGATATCAAGAATTTAGATAAAACCATGCTATATTCTTTAAAGATGTCTTTCAGAATGATAGCTTGATCTTACCAGAGGACCACTCTCAACAAAATTAAATCCCAGTTCCAGTCCCATTTCTTTATATTCTGCAAATACTTCCGGATGTATAAACTCAGCCACTTCTAAATGACTCTTTGTAGGCTGCAAATATTGCCCAAGGGTAAGTACATCACAACCATGTTGTATTAAATCAACCATTGCCTTGCGAACTTCCTCTTTAGTCTCGCCAAGTCCAAGCATAATTCCTGTTTTGGTTCTTTTACCAAAATCCTTTGTTCTGCGAATTTGCTCAAGGCTTCTAGAGTATTTAGCCTGAGGTCTGACGAGTCTATAGAGTCTTTCTACAGTCTCCATATTATGAGACACTACTTCCTGCCCGGCAGAAATCATTCTATCCAATGCCTCCCATCTCGATTTAACATCAGGAATCAGAGTTTCAATCGTGGTTTGCGGGCTTAAGTTCTTTGTCAGGGTAACCGTTTGGTACCAAATTTCGGCACCTGAGTCAGCAAGTTCATCACGATTGACAGAAGTTATAACTGCGTGTTTCACTCCCATTAAACGAATTGCTTCCGCTACCCGGTTTGGTTCGTCAATATCATATTCTTTGGGTCTTCCGGTTTTGACAGCACAAAAACTGCAGGATCGAGTGCAGACATCTCCAAGAATCATAAAAGTTGCCGTTCCTGCTCCCCAGCATTCACCCATATTTGGGCAGTTACCACTCTGACAGATTGTATGCAACTTATAATCATCAACAATCCTTCTGACTTTCTTATAATCCTCCCCTATTGGCAATTTTACACGAAGCCAATCCGGTTTTCTTGGTTTAGGATCATTCTGACTAACAACAGGTAGATCTAACATGTAGCAAAGGTAATGTGTATTAAAGTTGTCGTCAAGAGGCTTTTTCTACATATTATAGAAAGAATTAATATGTTATTCCCTTAATTAGGTGAACCGGCCAAAAAACACCTCAATACTTTTGTTCTGTGAATCTCAAGAATGTCTCCTTCTAATAATACAAATGAGCACATGAATAAACACTTTGAGCCCTACCTAAAAAACCAATAAAGCATTATTGAGATGATTCATCTTCGCCGGATTGAACTTGGTACATTCAGTCCGGTTTTTTTTTAAAAAATTCGTTAATTAATTTCTCTTACCGAATTGTAATTTCAAAAAGAAATTGGCAAATAAGAAAGAATTTTTATCGGTAACCAATAATGGAACCCTTCCTGTAAATACGTCGACTGACAATCCAAATGAAATTGATCTTACCAATTTTTCATAAGCTCCCGGATCAAATGCCAAGCTAATCCTTCCAAATGCTCCTGGCTTAATGCTTATTTCTTCAATTCCTCTAAAGTAACTTGAGGCCCCTAAAATATTTTCTTTGGCCAAAAATTGTTCTTTCCTGTCATCAGAATACCTTAATTCAATAACATTGGATTCGTTGTCTTTTCTTTCTCGAACTTTTAAGTAATAAGGTTTTAGAAGTCCGATTAATAAACCTCCTTCAGCACGAAGAGCCAAAGCAATTCCTCGTCTTCTGTTTTTCTCAGATAAGTAATAATTTATTCCACGACCTACTCTAAGGTTCCAAAGATCATTTTGCTTTCCATAAATATAATTACCTATAAAGTTACCAGGCAGATTGGCTTGATTGATTTTTTGTTCGCGAGGATCTTTGAGATGCCCAAGATCAAAGTGTAGATATTTTGAAAGATAATACTTGCTGATTTTACCTTGGTTATAACCAAAAAAGTAACCATTAGTCTGTATCGCCACCTCAAAGGATCTTTCTTTCTTATAAATGATCCCTTTCCGAACAGTCTGAGGTGTTTCGGAAGTCTGACAAAGACTCATTGATAACCCCATTAGAAGTACATTAATAAGTATTGATATGACTCTAAGCTTCATAATTCGACTCAATATCGGTATAATCTCAAAAATTCAAGCTTATTTTTGCCAAAATTCATGCATAAAATATACTTATATACACAAATTCAATCCACAAGGTTGCATTATATAGTGGGTTTTATTCAATATCAATTTGAAAATCTTGAATTAGTTATCATTCATGAGATTCCGGTTGGGGTCAATCAAGTGATTCAATATGGAGGCACTAAAAGGGTATCTACCTTTTATATCGCATACGAAGGACTTATGGAATTGGAAAATTTTCCTGCTATCGAAATCCAATATAATAATAATCATCCGGTAATATTTAGCAACCCTGAGTGCAATACCGGTTTTGATATTTTTTCAGCCTTATTTTGGATGTTGACGTTTCAATCAGAGCAACGAGTAACTAAGACTCAACTTGATAAGCATCAAAGAATCTCTGTAAAAGATCATCTATTTTTCAAAGAGAAAAATTATAAAAAACCTATCCTTGATTATTGGATTGATCAATTTATTCAGTCCTTAAATCATCAATTTGGAATAGGTATAAAAAGAAAAAATTCTTATTCTTATTCTGTTGGAATCGACGTAGATCAAGCCTGGAAATTTAAAAATAAATCTTTCGTAAAAACGTATGGAGGACTCATAAAATCACTATTGAAATTTGATTTGACTGAATTCAAACAAAGATATTCTGTCTTGACAAATAAAATCAAAGATCCATTCGACGTATTTACATACTTAGATTCATTTCATTTTTCAAAAAATCAACTGCTATATTTTATTTTAAATGGATCACCCTCAGAATTCAATCCCAATCATTCAATCCAACATCCTGAATATAAAAAACTATTACAACGATTGTCTAAAAAATATTCAATTGGAATTCATCCCTCTTATGAAAGTTCCGATCAAGCAAAATTAATTTCTAAAGAAAAATCCGAACTCGAAGAATTACTTCAAAAGCCCATTAATCAAAGCAGACAACATTATCTCAGAGTTAATATTCCGGAAACCTTAATACAACTTTCACAAGCTGGTATTACGGAAGAATTCAGCATTTGTTTTTATGATGAGACCGGATTTCGCGCTGGAACTTCGCACCCATTTTTTTCTACGATCTTGCACAGGAAAAAGCTACTTCACTCAAGATATTTCCAGTTATCGCAATGGATCGAACCTACCTAAAATATCTACAATTTAATAAAGAAGATACACTTAATGATATAGCTCAATTAATTGATCAAGTTAAAAAATTTCAAGGTCACGCTCATGTTATTTGGCATAATAGCTCATTTGATTTTGATGGCGAGTGGAAAGGATTCGCGAAAGTTTTTGAAAAAATAATAAACTTTAAATTGTCAAGGAAATAAAATTATATTCTAAATAATTAGTCCAAAAAACTTTTACAATGTTACTTGTCCGTTTAAACCTAGGAATTTAAATATTAAGTACAAAAAATAATCTAAAGTCTTCTTTTACTTTTCTCCTAGTTTAAGAAATAATTATTTTTAACACTAATAGACTTCATATACTTCATGCTTTGAATTAATGTATTTATAAATTACTTGATGAGGATATAAAAAACCTAGTCTAGAAATTTCTGAATTTCCATTTATAAAAATTACATGCTCTTTCAGCTTATTACTTTTAAACAATTTGTGTAAATAATCATGTTTATCTATAGCAATAATTAATTTACTCTTTTTAAGAATTAATAATTCACTAATGACTTCGTCAATAATATTATAGTTACATGAACAAATATCTGCATTAATTACTGCTAAATAATCCGCATGATTCATTTCCAAAGGATTCAATTTACTAATTTCTAGCAACTTAGTTAAATTATAACTAATTTCATTGTAATAATCTCTATTGGCAATGGAATCGCTTTTAGGCTTGCTATTACAAGCTATATAAATCAAAAACGTCATAAATAGTAGAGTCCTTGTATTGAACACTTTTTTCCACATTTTGAACATAAATCTTATTACTTAATACAAAAGAGTTATATGAATTATAAATAAAACCTGAAGGAAAATTATGTTCTTTCTCAAACTTAAAATCATTATCAGTTATTATAAGCGTAGATCTTTTATCTCCGATTGAATTATAGCTATTATTTGTCTCTTTTAATTCTTGGTTATCCCTATAAAATCTATAAAATTTATTATTATAACTTAAAATGTTGTCATAAATTCTATTTGTTATAATATTATCTCTTCTTTCTTTTAATGGTGCTTCTTCATTCCATTTCAACCATTTAATGCTTTTGTCATCTAAAGTACTTTGTGCAAATTCTAACTCTTGAATACTATCATTCTTTAACTTGATTACACTATTATTCGCCATAAAGAAAATTAAAAAATAATTACTCTTCTTTAATATTGAAAAAAGATCTAAGTCGCCAACGTAATTTCTCTTGTGGAAGTCAGGGTAATAAACTTTTTGAACTTCTAGTTTATTAAACTCATAGCTATAAGAAATTAATATTTCCGATTCAAAAAACTCTTTAGTGTAATAGGGAATATCTGCAGCTATTGATCTAAGCAGAACACTCTTTTTGAGTTTGTTTAAAGTTATATGGCCACATCCATTAAAATCATCAATAGTATGTCTTGGCCATTTTCCATTTTTAAATTCATTAATTTTCTTTCGATGAAATATTTTGACATTATCTATACAAATTATTTCTTCATTAAAAAGTAGCAATAATGAATCATTGCCTATAAAACATATATCAGTTAAAGTGTTTTCTGTTAAATATTTATTATCAACAAATTTGTTTAATAGTAATGAACTAAAATGATTATTAAGAACATTTACACTCAACAAGATACCACTATCTGTCTTATAATAACAATTATAGAATGTATCATTCCAATTGAAAAGCCCTAAAAATAAATAGGAAGATAAAGGCGGAGCATAAACTTTATGCTCCGTCTTTGGATAAATTGTATCAATTAGTATCTTAGAATTTTTAGTGCACTTCAAAAAATCGCTTCCTAAGTAAAAATTAAGTGTAATTAAAACTAAAAAAACTAAATATTTCATTTTTTATACTATTGATAAGAAAGAGCTCTTTCAATTAATATGTTTCTACATTTATCATAAGTTGTCTGCCAATCACACGGATCTACATAATCATTTTGCAACATCCAATCTGCATGTTCATCTGAAAAAGCTTCAAGGCTTTCCATAATTTCTACATAAGTAGTCAAACAGCCTCCTGGAATTGCAGCGCAAGATTTAGCTTTCTTGCAACCTCCTACAGTAGCTGCAGCTTCGCACATAGTACCAGCACAAGTACCTACAATGCATGCCTTTTCTACAAAAGATCTTCTACACTCACCTTCTCTAGGATCTACTTTATTATCATTAATTAAGCTTAGTTCTGATTTACCGCAAGCAATAATTATAACGGTAAAAATTAAAAATTTTACAAATTTCATAAATATTAATTTTATAGTGTACAAAATAACTGCTTAACTTTTGATCGAGGTGCGTAATGCAGTCCTACTTGAAGTAGTTTGGGTTATCACCTCTAGAGATTAAGTGGGCCACGAATATTCCTAGATTACAAATATAGTATTCATATGAATTTGTAAAAAAAAAAAAACGACTTTAACATTTATTTAACATTTAAACGGCGAGATACTTAATGCTTAATGCTTAATGCTGATTTTGAATTGTAATTTCTTAACATAAAATCTCAATTTAGCACTCATTCATCATCTAAATAAAAGAAGAATCCGAATCGAAAATAACTACAAATTAAGATTCATCAAATTCGTCAACACTATCTCAGAATTAAAATTCTAGATACTTTTCTCCAACTATACAAACTTTGTATCACTAATGAATATAGCATGAGTTTCTATAATCAGACAGGATTCCGAGCTGGAACTTCACACCCATTTTTTTTCTATGATCTTGCGAAGGAAAAGATAACTTCACTAAAGATATTTCCTGTTATCGCAATGGATCGTACGTACCTAAAATATCTACAATACAACAAGCTACAAACTCTACAAGATTTTTCACAATTGATTTCAGAGGTTAAAAAATTTGGAGGACACACTCATGTTATTTGGCACAACAGTTCGTTTGATTTCCAAGGAGAGTGGATAGGATATGAGGGAGTTTTTGATGAAATTATTAA
>JABFRV010000011.1 GCA_013140975.1 Saprospiraceae bacterium | reverse complement strand
CGACGCAAGAAGTTAAAAAGGTTGAAAAATATCTAAACTCAAGACCTGTAAGAAAATTTGATTATCTTAGCCCCGATGAATATTTTATTAAAAAATTAAATGTTGCATTTATTACTTGAACACAGCTGTTATATAACTTTAGCAAAAATTGATTAAATTTGTTAAACTAAATTCAAAGCAATGAAGCAAGTTTTAATCACCACAATATATGTTACACTGCTTGTTACGAAAGGCTTTGCTTTGGATTTTTATGTTTCTCCTTTAGCAACAGGAAGTGGTGATGGAAGTATTGGAAATCCTTGGAAATTACAGCAAGCGCTTAGTTCTCCGTTGGCAATTACAAACCCAAAAGATACTATTTGGATTTGGCTTAGAGTTGGAACTTATACAAATACTTTTAATAGTCAAACATCTTTTAGTTGTTTTACAAATGGTACTTCAAAAGCACCCATCATATTTAGAAATTATAAGAACGAAAGAGCGACTATTGACGGCAAGCTTCCTTGCACCTTGATTTTTGGTCAGGGCAATTGTAGTTATACCTGGTTTTGGGGAATAGAAATTTTGAATTCAGACAGCTCTGATCGCGACCATTCTAATGTCAATAGATTAGGAAATGTATATTGCACAGCAGAGAACATTAAATTCATCAATCTGATTGTTCATGATATGGGTTCTGGACTGGATTCGTGGAAAACAGCATACAACTCAGAGATTTATGGTTGCATTGTATACAACATAGGAAACAATCTCCTCAATGTTAATAATTGGGAAGGTCATGGTCATGGCATGTATTTACAAAATGATACCATTGGCACGAAAAGTATTCACAACAATATCATTTTTAGTACTTTTGGTAACGGAATTAAAGTTTGGCAAACGACTACTACTGATGCTATTGGCAATTTTGATATTCAAAGAAATATAATTTTTAATGGAGGCGCCGCTTCTGAAAACCTGGGTGGGCCAAATAATAATTCCAGAACGCATAATTTCTTTGTAGTTTCTAACAGTAAAAATAATCCAATACGCAATACTGTAATTAAACACAATTACACCTTTGCCGGAACAAACATCCCACGACCTCCAGTAAATGCTTTTGGACTAAATTATGGTGTGGATAATTTGACTCTCGATAGTAACTATATTACATGTCAAACACGCCTGGGTTTCAATAATACTCCTGTATTTAAAGCGTCCGTTAATGGTAATAAAATTATTGCTGGCATACCCGCAAATTATGGATATTACCTATGGGGATTTACGGATATTGATTTTCCTCAAAATACTTATGTGCCTGCACAGCCATCTTCAGGACTTGAATATTTTGTACTTCCCAATAAATACGAAAGAGATCGCGCTCACATCGCAATTTACAATTGGGCTGGTTCAGATTATGTTCAGATAAATGTATCAAACTCGGGCTTGCAAGCTGGAGATATTTTTGAATTGGTAAATTTAATGGATTACTATAACGATATTACTACCGACACTTTAAGCGCAACTGGAATTATTTCTGTACCAATGACAGGACATACATTTGCGCCTGTAATAGGTTCCAAAAAGAATCCTGTGTCACAGTTTCCTACATTCGGAGTATTCATGATTCGCAAAATTGGAAAGTCAATTACAACAAATATTGTGAAAAATCAAAGCAATGGTTTCTTGAAAATTTATCCGAATCCATCAAGCTCAGTATGTAATATAAGTTTCTCTATGGATCATCCTGGTGATTTCAATCTGGCAATTACCGATATTTTAGGAAAACCAATGGTGTGCCAAAATACATTTAATTATAATCAAGGCAATCAAGAAATTCAATTAAATACGAAAGACTTGCAGAAGGGCACTTATTTAATACTTATACATACAGGCAGTAGTATCATGTCAGCGAAATTTTTAAAAGAATAATGTTCATTGCAAATCAATGACTTGCTGCAAGAGATGTTTATGTAAACGCAGTTCATTAAAAGAGCTATAATACGCGATTTTGTAAGATTACCTTAAGGTTCTTCCAATACTTGTTTTAGAGCTACGAAGAGTTGTTTGGCAAATACGATTTAAGAGTAAATATTTTTTTTATTGATACTTTAGCAATAAGGTTCAATATTTGAATTTTTGGTTTAACTGTTTACGTGCCAACATAATTTTTAATAGTTAATCTAGCCATCAAATAACTTACAGTAGATTCGGCACCCTGATTAAGATTGACATAATTTTCTTCTAATCCATCAAAGCAACCTCCAGTACAAGGGTTGTAGATTATTTTGTCAAGGTGATTTTTTCCATGAAACCAACTAAAGGCCATTTTTAGTTTATCTAGATATTCTTGTTCTTCAAACACTTTGTAAAACTTATCAAGAGCAAGAATAGTATAAGCAACATCTAGTGGTTGTTCTCCATGAAGATTTGGCTTTTGACCTTTATGAAGCCAACCGTTATTGGAAATAACCTTGATAAAGTCTTTTTCAAAGATTAAATTAAGTAAGAACGCAAAAGACTGTTTGGCAATAATTTTGTATTCTATTTTTTTGGTATCTATCCAGGCACATAATAATGCTTCTGGCAAAATGCTGTTTGCATATGTTAAATAGGACTCAAACCAATTCCAGGCAGGCCCTGATTCATGTCGATACATTTGTACTAGCCGGTCTGCAAGAACTTGAATAATGTTTGTAATTTCAGGTGATTTCAAATTTTGATTGAAGTAGTAAAGTCCTTTAATACTAAAAGCCATTGCTCTTGGGGAATGCATATTAAGTATGAGGGGTAAGGCTTTAAGAATTATCTCATCTACTGTTTCAATTAGTTTTTCCGGTAAAATTTTATGTAATGATTTTATATAACCCAATGCCCATATGGCCCTTCCGGTAGCATCTGAGAGATTTATTTCTTTATTTTGTGATGTAAAGTGATGGTTTTTATCCACATAATTTAGAAAAGTACTATCTTCTTGGAAACAGAACTTAATAAAGCCTAAATAAATTTCAAGATATGCTAAATCTAAGACGCTTCTAGTCGATTTATAATGCATGCCCATTGCTAAAAGTGCTCTCGCATTGTCATCAAGTGTGTATCCTGATTCAATATCGGGTTTATTGATTTTTGAAAACTGGATCATTCCAAACTCTGTGGTGAGTTTTTTAATATGGTCTAAATTTATTTTTGGAATATTGAATTTTAAGTCTATTATTGTTCTGCTAGGTATTTCAACAATACCCTCATCGGAATGAAATGTTGGATCTGTTTTCGGGATAATTTCAGTGCCAACAGTTTTTTGGATTAATCTGCCATAGGAGATAGCGGCGTTTTGCCAATTCGTAGGAACAATTCTTTGTAATGTATTTGAGCTGAATTCTTTTCGGAGCACTTCATTTTGTAGTAAATAGTTGACCGCATGTGCTAATTGAGAATCGCTTTGAAAGTCAATAATAATTCCGGTATCAGCTCTTAGAACTTCTTTAGCATGAGGAATGGGGGTGGAGACAATTGGACAAGCACAGCTCATAGCATAGGAAAAAGTACCACTTACGGCTTGCTCTGGATCTTTAGAAGTGAATAGGTAGATATCTGTTAATTGAAGATATTCCAATAATTGTTGCAAGGGAAGATAACTATTAATAAATTTTACATGCTCGCTTAATTGTAAGTCCCTTACTTTTTGCTCTAGAGAATTTCTGTATTGTTCGCCTTCTGATTGAATTACTCCTGGATGCGTTTTTCCTATGGCAAGAAAAATAACATCTGGATTTAACTTGATAATTTCCGGAAGTGCTAATAAAGTGGTTTCTATTCCTTTTCCGGAGCTCATTAAGCCAAAAGTACTTAATACTTTTTTTCCTTTTAGTTTATATTTATTTTTTAATGCATCTTTACTAAGATGCGGGACTAAATGCGTTCCATGTTCGATTACAGTTATTTTACTTTTCGGAACATTATAATCTTTATACAAGATTTTTGCCGAGTGATTTGTCATTACAACAATGGATTTGCTAATAGCCGCAATGCGCTGTACATTAATTCTAACCTTATTGGATGGCGTAGGCAGGACAGTATGAAATACAATAACAATTGGCTTGGTTAAGGTATACATAAATTTTAATAAATCTGATTCACTTTCGCCATGAAAAAATCCGAATTCATGCTGAATCATTACGAGTTGAATTTGATCGTTAGAATTTAATTCTTTAGCAAGGTTCTCAAATCCTTCTGAGTCATTAGTGTTTAATGTATAGAGAACTTCATCAGGATATTGAAAATTGGCATTTCCCTCTTCTAAAGCGCAGATACTTATCGTAAAAGTATCTACAAATTTATCCTTAATAGATTTTACCAAATCCTGGGAATAGGTTGCGATGCCACATTCTCTTGGGGGATAGGAAGTAATAAATACGATTTCTGGCAAGGCTACTTTAGGAAGTATTGGGCGAACGTTATGGTTCTCTGACTGTTGTTTTGAACTATGAATTTGCATTTGGTGTTCAACCGGAATTGTTTCAGTTTTCATTTGAAGTTTTATTTAATAGAAGTTCTTTTAGGAGTTCATCTAGATTTACTGACGCACAAGCAATCCGTTCATCAGCAGCACCATAATAAATGTATAAGGTATTGTCGAATACTACACTGCCTGTTGGGAAGCATACATTATTTACTTCCCCTTTAAGCTCCCATGTATGCTCTGGTTTGAATAAAGGATACGGCAGACGAGCTATTTCAATTTTAGGGTCATCCAAATCTAGAAGTGCGGCACAGGCTGAATATACATAACCCTTGTTTGTATCGTGTACACCATGGTAAATTAATAACCATCCAAAAATTGTTTCAATGGGCGGACAGCCACCACCTATGTAACTTACTTCATGATTGTATTTTGATTGTAATATTATATTCTGGCTGAAGCTTAAAAAGTAATTTTCCCAAAATTCACGCGTCAAATCTGAAATTTCATCAATGTATACAATTTGGATGTCGGGTCTAACCCGATGAATAAACACCAATTTTCCATGAATTCGTCTGGGAAAAAACATTACATTTTTATCCCAAAGCATTACATTTTTTTCAGCTGTGCTGCCTGTATGAAATTTTTGATTGTATCGCGAATATTTCTCATTTATTTTTCCTTTACATGTCGCCAAATGACTGAATTCATCATAAGTAAATTGAGGAACAATTAAACCACGTTTTGTAAATTGTTTAAGATCGCTTGAAATGGCAAGTGATCCTAAGGCATTCGTTCCATTATAAGCCGTATAACAGAGATAGAACAAGTCATCAATTTTTGAAATTCTAGGATCTTCAATTCCGTGAGATTCTTCATCTGTTTGGGGATAAAGAATAGGAACATTTAGACGAGATATTACTGTTAAAGGTCCCTCTAATAAACAATATCCAATACTCGAATAATTTCCTTTGCTTACTGCTCTGTAATACATGTGAACTTGATCACCAATGCGTATAGCTGCAGGATTTAAAACTCCTTCATTTTCAAAACCGAGATTCGTTTTATGTAGTAGAACTCCGTGTTTGGTTATTTTTATCATATGATTAATTGTACTCAATAATTATGGTTTAAATAATTATGTGAAGACTCTAAGTAAAGAAAATTATTGCTGTTACTTTATATTATGCTAATTGAAAGCAAGCATGTTATTAAAATTAGAAGTAATAGCTAAATAAGCCACTGTCAAGGTATTCAGTGGGAAAAATTCAAAAATGAATGAAGTGCGAGAATGAATTGCATTAACTCAACTCTCCTTATACTTGATTGGATTTATTTTTTAGGATCTGATTTTTGAGCATTCTTTGGTAAGAATGCATCAAGTCCACCTGATTTTGTCAATCCTTTGCCTTCCGATTTGTAATCAGAAATTACTTTTAGCTTTCCGGATGATTTATCCGCCGGAGCCTTCTTCAAGTTTTTAGTACCTTTATCTTTGCTCATAAATTTAAATGTTTAACTGTATAATATTCCTTTAAGTAGATATTTTTGAAAAAATCAATAGATTATTCGCTGTATGCGAATATTGTTAAAAGGAATATTGTATGCTGCAGATTGCTTATTTTCTATAAGAGAAAAAAAGAATATTTTCTAAATAAGCCATTTCTTAACTACCATAACATAATAGTTCAACAATAAGTTGCATATTTTAGAAATATATTGTTGCTTTAGCAAGAAATTAGCGCAATAGTTCATTATTTATAACTAAAATTGATTGAAGTAATTGTAAATTTGGATCCAATCAAATGTAAAGATTGGAAATAACAGACCAAAAAATAGCTATTTTTGCTAATGAAATAAGAATAAAATTGAACAATGATAAATAGAAGTACTCAGCTGGTGTTCAATTAAAAGCACTAAAACGTATTGACCTAATAAAACAAATATGGACAAATTAGATCAGATAAAATTCATTGCAGACCAACTCATAGCACTAGGAAATTTGGACATTGTTGACTCTTCTTTTTCAGCAGACTATGTTGCTCATGCTGGTGAAAAGACCCACAATTTACATAAATTTATTAAGCAATTTACCAAGCAAGTTCGGACTGCATTACCTGATATAAAAATTTCTAGAATTGAGATTTTATCTCAGACCGAAAATGTAGTGACCTGGCAAAGAATATTTAGCGGAACACACAAAGCCAACTTAAAGGGAATTCCTGCTTCGAATAAAAAAGTGAAATGGCACGAAATATTTATTTCTCGTTTTGACAAAGACAAAATAATTGAGGAATGGATAGTTTCAGATTTGGCTTTTCAATTGATGATAAAACTAAAGTAAGCGTAACAGATAGCTAAGTTGCTGAGACGTTTTTATGAAAGTGGAATTTATCCTGTCAAAGTGATTGCATAAATTTTAATCTTCTTTTGTTGAATTTTGGTTTGTTGAGTCTAACTTGTAGATATGAAGTGAGCATATAGTACTTTAAATATTTTCATACTTAAATGAATTAGAAATAGCAACAGATTTGAAAGCATATAATGACGCAGCTTCTGACTGTAATGTCTGGACTTAGTAGGCAGTGAAGATTAACATAAATTTCATTTCATCCTTGAATCACCAATATTTAATCCTATTGATAGTCCTAAACGCATTATTATTGTAAATTGATTCGCAGATTTTCTTTTTTCAAAAAATTCATGCCCCGAAATCTCGTTATCTTTTATCACAACCTTTTCATCATATGATAGTTGATGATATGCGCCTCCTACGCCAAACCAAACGTCTCCTCCTAAAAATTTACCTAATATTTGCATGCCTGAATTCCATAGTATTTCATATTGTTTATCTATAGGCGAGAGGAGGGAAGAATAAGTTGGAATGCTCTTGTCGTTGGGAATAATCAGAGCGTTTATAGGTGTAAATTCTTTATTTGCATATCCGAGGTACAGACCTGTATAAGCGATTTGAGTTTTGTTAAAAATCTTTAAGGCATAAAAAGTTTTTATGCCATCCCATCTTTCTTTAGCAGATATCAAATCTTTCTTTTGCTTGATATTAGCAAAGCCAAATGAGTGAGCTACTCGTCTTCCCCGTAAGTCAATGTGTCCACCAATATCGACTTTACCACTTGAAGCAAATGCAGGGAAAGGTTCGAATCCCATATAGACACTAAAATACCGATTTGCACGTCGGGCACGTCTTGCTTCTGCTTTTTCTTCTTCGATTCGCTTTTGTTCACATTTTGGAATGAGGAGTTCGAGTTCCTCAGCTTTAGTGGTCTTTTCAAAGTATCGATATTCTGCTGCGTATTTTATCAGATCGGAACAATTAGTGGCAGGGTTCATTCTCACTAAAGCATCAAGGGCTCTTATTCCAACATATTGAGCTGCTACTTTATTGCCTACGTCTTCATTGAATCCTCCTCTAGCATAAGCAAGAGCTTCTTTGTGATAATCAATATTACCACTATACTCACTGATATAACATCTTGTGTAAAGCATCAAAATGCTGAGATCGCCTTTTTTAATAAAAGTTCCGCCTATTTTAGCGCCATTGGCACAAGCCTTAATAACAGGAGCCGAGACATCTTTTTCTACAATTTCTAACAATATGTTGATTCCACGGCGAAGTGTCTCATAATTTTTTTCACCTAATTTTCCTCGTTCAGATTCAGAAAGATTTTGATATGAAATTAGACTTCGTGATGCATAATCAAGACGCTCGGTTGGCGAAAAAGAAACCGAGCCTTTATTTTCACAATCCAGAATTGTATTTAATGCAAAGTACTTCAAGATATTACTAATACTTGGATAGTCGATGGCTTTTTTTGAAAGTCGATATGCTTCAATATATTGGCCTTCTGCGTAGGATACTAATCCGGCAGCGACATAAAATTGTATCTGAGTTTGAGAAAAATTTTCCCATTGTACAGTGTACTCTTCACCAAAATAGCTATAAATTAAAGGGAAATCATCACGTACTCGCGAAGTCAATTCGGATTCAAGAGGTTTTATAAGTTCGTAAGATTTAGCCTTTTCATTCAAATAGTAATGAAACATAAAGGTTTTAAAGCGGAATAAGCTTTGGTAGAATCGAGCAACTTTGATTTGATTGGAATTGCCCTTGAGAACAACTTTTTCAAGTAATAAGATGCCATTATTAAACCGTATTCTGAAATTGTCAATTTCTGTAGTTGTAAATTTGTTACGGTTAAAACCTTCAAGCATTTCGGCTAAAACGCCGTATTCTTTTATCCCAATTTGGAGGTCTTCTGTTGGAGTTTGAGCGTTTAAGGAGTTAAAAAGTAGCAGAATTATACTGCTAATGAGGATTCGAAAGGATTGTTTTTTCATTCAGATTAATATTACAATGGATTGAACTGACGGATTCGTTTTATATTTCAGATGTAAATTTTAGTATTTTAATTAAGATAAACAAATCTTTTTCGTTTTATTTTTAAGCATGTTTTAGAAGCTAGCTTTAGGGTTACAATAATTATTCCATTTTATTGAACCCAATTCCCTAAAACTTGTAATTTATGGATAGATTAAATTGGCAACATTAAAGAAGTTTAACTTCTTAAGCTTTTATATAATTTTGGATTTTAAATATTATTTCTTCTTATTGCTTTTTTCTAGAGGCCTTCTTTGGTTTTACATAGATTGAAAAAGGGCTTTCAATCAACTGCTTAACTCTTTGCAAAATTGGAGTAGAAGATTACCAGAATAGTGTGAACTTCGTGTTTGCTTTAATTGTTGATTTAGAAATAAGGTTTTTATAAATTGTTTCTTGCAAGTTTTAAAATTATACCCGTGAAATGACTAAAGAACAGATCATAGAATGGCTACTTGAAGGTGATGTATCTATACAATATCAGGTTTGGCGTGATTTGATAGGAATTGAAAAAAAGAAACTTCAGGATAAGATTGCGATTGAAGGATGGGGCAATAAATTCTTATCTAAACGAAATTCAAATGGTCATTGGGGTGATCGATTTTATCAACCAAAATGGATTTCTACACATTACACCTTACTTGATCTCCGCAATATTAATCTTCCCACAAAGAATAAAATTGTGAAAGAGACAATTTCATTCGTTTTTAAAAACGAAAAAGCAGATGATGGTGGAATTCGATTGGGGCCAAGCACAAGCGAGCACAGTGATGTTTGCGTAAATGGAATGTTTTTGAATTATGCTTCATATTTTAACTCTCCGGAAAAAGAACTTCAGTCAATAATAGATAGTATTCTTGCAGAAATAATGCCTGACGGAGGTTTTAACTGTCGTACAACTAGAAGTGGTGCAAAGCACAGTTCGCTACATTCTACAATTTCAGTACTTGAAGGATTTACGGAGTTTCAGAAAGCGGGTTATACATATAGAAAGAAAGAAATAGCCGAGGCCCTAAGAACAGGAGTTGAATTTATACTGATGCACCGATTATTTTTATCAGACCGGACAGGTCTATTAATTCATAAAAACTTTTTAAAATTAACGTATCCATGCAGGTGGTATTACGATATTCTGAGAGCTATGGATTATTTTCAATATGCTGGCATTCATTGGGACGAAAGAATGTCAGACGCAATGAGCTATTTGAAAAGTAAGCAAAATAAAGATGGGACTTGGAATGTGCAGGCTTCGCATTCAGGACAGGTGCACTTTGTAATGGAGAAAGCAGGAAAGCCAAGCAGATGGAACACTTTAAGAATGTTACGTATATTGAAACATTTCAAAGTTGAATAACATCATCTAATACCTAAGTTTTTACGAGAAGTTCAATTCTAAGAATTTGTACATTCTTGTCGCTTCAAAACCTTGGCTTCAATTTTTTAAAAAAGAAGACTAATGAAACGGCTAATTACATTTATAATTATTAGATGGGTTGTATTCCTAAGAATATAATTCTAATATGAGAAACAACGAGTTTAAAAATAGATCTAAATTTCCCTCTAAGAATTCACATCTGGCAGTAATATGAAAAGCGCAACCTACATCAACAGTATAGTAATTATTAGCAACCTTGAGTAAACAAAATTCATGAACTAAATGTTTATTTTGGAAAGCCGGCAATAAGAAATGTCAAATTACTTAATAATAGGAGCCTCTTCAGGAATAGGTCAAGCACTTGCCTTAAAATTAGCTGAGAATAATCATCATGTATTTGGGACATATAATAAAAATGAAGTTCATTCTGATCATCCACTCATTACATACAATCAATTAAATGTATTAGATGATAATTTTGACCTGGCTTTTTTACCAGAAACATTATCAGGTGTAATTTACTGCCCGGGAAGCATAAACCTTCGTCCCTTTGAAAGAATTAAACCAGAGGATTTTGGGAATGACTTTAATCTACAGGTGGTTGGAGCAATTAAAACAATACAGGCTGTCATTTCGAGATTAAAAAAGAGCGAAAATGCGGCTATAATATTATTCTCTACTATTGCTGTACAAAAAGGACTACCGTTTCATTCTCAAGTATCTGCTTCTAAGGGGGCTATTGAAGGATTTACAAAAGCGATGGCTGCTGAGTATGCTCCAAAAATTAGAGTGAATTGCATAGCTCCGTCTTTAACTGATACTCCTTTAGCGGCCTCCTTGCTGAATAATGATCAAAAAAAAGAAGCTAACGCTTTGCGTCATCCTTTGAAAAGAATTGGCACTACCGATGATATTTCAAGCATGGCAGAATTTTTACTTTCTGAAAAAGCATCCTGGATTACCGGACAAATTTTTCATATTGATGGTGGCTTGTCAACACTACAAGTGTGATATATATCAATCAATGATTTAAGGCAATCATGGTTTTACAAAAAGAGGACATACAGAAATTTGAAAAAAATTACCTTACCATCTTTGTTAATTCATTAGCAGGATATCGACAAGCAGTTTTAGTAGGAACAAGATCCATTGAAGGAGTTAGTAATTTGGGCATGTTTAATTCACTTATACATTTAGGTGCTAGCCCTGCACTATATGGACTCATAAGCAGACCCGATAGTGTTAAAAGAGATACTTTAAAGAATATCCAAGAAACAAAGGAATATACTTTTAATTTTATTTTGAGTGATCAATATATAAAAGCACATCTTACTTCTGCACGTTATGAAAAAAATGTTTCTGAATTTGAGAAAGTGGGATTTAAAGAAATGTATCATCCAGGTTTTTATGCACCGTTCGTAAAAGAAGCCGTTTTCAAAATTGGAATGGAACTAGAGCAAATAGTCGAATTGTCAATAAATGGCACTAAACTAATAATCGGAAGTATATGTTTAGTTGAAATAGAAAATTCAAAGATATCATCAGATGGCTTTGTAGATTTGTCTGATACATTAATAAGTCAGGGGTTAGATGCATATTTTACGGCTAAAGAAATGGGTCGTTTACCATACGCAAAACCCTTGATGTAATTTCTAAATATATTAAATTAACTATGGCAGTTTATCAATTAATTAAGACTCAAAAATTACCCGTAGGAATCGACGAAGTGTGGGATTTCATATCATCTCCTAATAACTTAAAAGAAATAACACCTGAATACATGGGGTTTGTTGTTACCAGTAATAGCGGTGGTGAAAAAATGTACCCGGGTATGATTATTTCTTATAAAGTCAGTCCATTACTAGGAATAAAAATGAATTGGGTTACAGAAATTACGCAGGTAAAAGAAAAGGAATATTTTGTAGATGAGCAAAGAATAGGGCCATATTCGCTATGGCATCATCAACATAGGATTGAGTCCATTGAAGGAGGTGTTTTAATGACAGATATAGTTACCTATAAGCCTCCTATGGGAATATTGGGTTCTATTGCAAATTCGTTATTTATTAAAACACAACTTGAGGAAATATTTAGTTACAGAAAAATAGCATTGGAAAAAAGATTTGGAACTGTTAAATCGTAAAAAAATGAAAATAATTATTGTGCTCTTAGGGCTTATAACAATTTTTGTAGCCTTTCAAATCTATGTTATCATGTCGACAAAGAAAACGGAAGTTCAGAAGTATACTATTATCAAACAATATAATGATTTTGAAATTCGACATTATCCCTCCGCAACGATAGCCACAATCAATTCTAATGCAAAAACTTACAAAGAATTAGCAAGTCCGGGATTTCAAAAGCTTGCCGGGTATATTTTTGGAGGCAATGAGACGAGTCAAAAAATTGCAATGACAGCTCCGGTTCAAATGGTTATCGATGATTCAAATTCTACAATGAGCTTTGTAATGCCTTCATCCTTTACGAATAATAAATTGCCGCAACCGAATGACTCAAATGTCAATATTACAACAAGCCCTGATGAATATGTAGCTGTAACTACATTTGGTGGTTTTGCATCAGATAAGGATATAAAAAAGTATTCGGAAAAACTTCTTACCCTTTTAAAAGATAACAATTTAAGCACAATGGGTAATTTTAGATTGTATGGATACAATCCTCCATATCAACTTTTTAACCGCAAGAACGAAATTGTTGTTGCTGTGTATTGGAATCCATAATAGGTAAATTTTTATTCTATTTTAATTTTTATTGAAATAAGATGATGTATATAAATTCAACATGCTTGGACTTTATGCAATTTACAAAATACCGATCTGAGAATGTTATAAGTCAAATGACAAAATATCTCATTTTAATTCTCTCAATTTCCTGGATATTCTTTATTAGATGTAGAAATAATGAACGCACCATAACGCCAACGATTTCAAATGTCGTTGAAAGTGTTTATGCATCAGGAATAGTCAAAAGCGAAAAACAATATGAAGTCTTCACGAAAGTAAACGGTGTAGTTGGAATCATATTTGCGAAAGAAGGTGCGCTGGTTAAAAAAGGTGCTCCTCTCTTTCAAATAGAAAATGTAAATTTAAAGCTATCTGAAGAGAATGCCCGTTTTTACTCTTTAGCCAACGATTATAAGCGTAATCAGGAAAAGGTTTCTGAAGCTAAAGATTTCATGGAATTAGCACAAATAAGGTTGGTGAAAGACTCTTTATTATACATGCGTCAACAGGATTTGTGGCAGCAAAATATTGGTTCAAAAATTGATTTGGAGCAGAAGGAGCTTAGTTTTGAAAGTGCCAAAGTGAATCTGAAGAAGTCCAAAGTTGCTTATGATGATATGATTCGTCAATTAAAATTGGCCTCAGACCAAAGCAAAAATAGTCTGAAGATGGCAGAGGCTGCAGGAAGGGATTTAATTATAAGAAGTGAAGTCGATGGATATGTCTATAAAATTAATGTACAACAAGGTGAATTGGCAACCTCGATGTCGTCCTTGGCAATCGTTGGAAAGGAAAACTTTGTTATTGAGCTGCTAGTCGACGAACTTGATATAGTAAAGATCGTTAAAGGTCAAAAAGTGATTGTTAAAATGGATAGTTATCAGAATCAGACTTTTGAGGCTCTTGTTAACTTTGTTTATCCAATGATGAATGAAAGAAACAGAACATTTAAAGTTGAAGCTGTCTTTAATAATAAGCCAGAGGTGTTGTATCCTAACCTTAGTCTGGAAGCAAACATTATTATCAATGAGAAGAAAAATGTTTTAACAGTTCCTACAGAATATTTATTAAATGACTCATCTGTTGTCCTTGAAGATGGTACCGTGAAAGAATTAAAAATTGGCTTAAAAGATTATAGCATCGCAGAAATAGTAAGTGGTGCTGATACGAATACGAAGATAAGGATGCCAAAAAATGAAAAATAAGCACATATTCGAAATAGCCTGGGCACTTTTAATGTCAAGATCTAAGCAGACACTTGTCGCTGCTATTGGTGTGACTTTTAGTGTTGCTTTTTTTATTTCATTGCTTGGGTTTATGGAAGGCATAAATAAGTTATTAGATGGGTTTTTCTTGAATCGAACACCACACATCAGATTATTTAATGATGTGAAACCATCCGCAAATCAGCCCATAGATATGGATAGTACGTATAGCGGATATCACAATTTTTTAAGTTCAATTAAGCCGGCCCAGGCAAGAAAAGAAATTTACAATGTAGAGAGTATAATTAAAAAACTTAATTCTGATAATCGTGTCTATGGTGTAGCCTCTAAAGTAACAGCTCAGGCGTTTTATAATTTAGGGAATATTGAACTTAATGGCATTATTAATGGAATCGATGTCATCCAAGAGGCAAAGCTTTTCAATTTCAGTGATTATGTTTTTGAAGGAAATTTTGTGGATCTAAATAATAAACAAAATAGCATAATATTGGGTCAAGGCGTTGCAGACAAAATACTTGCAAAAAAAAATGACCTTATTCAAATAACCACAATAAATGGAGAGCAGTTTTCCTTAAAAGTAATCGGATTTTTTCAATCAGGAAATGCAGAAATAGACAAGGTGCAGAGTTATGTTAGTTTGGGTACCTGCCAAAAATTGTTGGGTAAACCGAGCAGCTATATAAACGATATTCAAATTAAGTTAAATGATATGAGTCTGGCACCTGCCATTGCAAAAGAATATGAACAGCTTTTTAAAATAGATGCCGAAGATATGCAAACAACAAATGCGCAATTTGAGACAGGCAGTAGTGCAAGAACGATTATTTCCTATGCTGTAGGAATAGTTCTTTTGATTGTTGCAGGCTTTGGTATTTATAACATCCTTAACATGATGATTTATGAGAAAATGGATACCATCGCAATTCTCAAAGCTACAGGGTTCTCGAATGCTGACGTTAAGAAAATTTTTGTCACTATTTCACTAAGTATTGGTCTTGGTGGTGCTTTAGCCGGTGCGTTGGTAGGGCTGTTTTTTTCAGGGATAATTGATCTCATACCTTTTAATTCGCGAGCAGCACCACGGATAGATACGTATCCTGTTGATTATGGTATACAATACTATTCCATAGCGGTTTCTTTTGCTGTGATTACAACTTATTTTGCAGGATGGTTTCCGGCTAGGAAAGCAAGTTCTGTAGATCCTGTAGAAATAATTAGAGGAAAATAAAATGAAAAATGAAATTGCTTTAGAAGCCAAATCCATTTTCAAATCATTTTACGATCCGGTAAAATATGATGTATTGAAAGATATTTCTTTCACGATAAATCGTGGAGAGTTTGTCTCTATTACAGGAAAATCTGGCTGTGGAAAATCAACATTGTTATATGTTCTTTCAACCCTGGATACAGATTATTCCGGAGAGCTTCTTATAGATAATCAATCAGTGACTAACAAATTAGAAAATGAATTGGCCTCTGTGCGCAATGAAAAGATAGGTTTCGTTTTTCAGTTTCATTACCTCCTCAATGAGTTTAGTGTATTAAGAAATGTGATGCTTCCAGGTTTCAAATCCAATAGATTTTCTGAGGAAGAATTGGAGCACAATGCATTCGAATTATTGAAAAAATTGGGAATAGAAAAATTGGCAAAGAAAATGGCGCATAAAATTTCTGGTGGAGAAAAGCAAAGGGTAGCAATAGCCAGGGCGATGATAAATAACCCACTTATTTTGATGTGTGATGAGCCTACCGGAAATTTAGACAATAAAAATACCGAAATTGTGTTTGAAATATTTAAAGATCTGATCAACTCCTTTGATAAATCAATATTGGTAGTAACCCATGATCAGAAATTTGCGGACCAAACTCAAAGAACCATTATAATGGAAGATGGCCGAATTATTGCGTCGTCAGGAATTATTTACTAATTTTGCCAATAAGAGCACGCTGTAAATCTAGCTAACAAATGCGATTGAACATTTATGTATCTATTTTCCAATTGTTTGATAATTTTGAACTCGAGATATGACTTATTAATCTTACTGTAATTATCCTTTTGAATAGTTTCCTAATACAATTTATATTTAAAACTATGAAACCACGAATTCAAATTGTATGTATTGGGCTTATTTGCAGCCTTTTAGCGAGCTGCAACATACTTACGAAAGAAAGTAATAAAACTCCTGAGAAATCCAATTCCGTTGGTGGTGCGTTTGAAAACAGTGAATTCACTTATTATGGTATTCCTAAAGCAATCAGTTCAGTTGACACTAGTCCAGCATGGAAATTGAATGGGCAAAGAATTTTATTAACAGGAATCGTTTATCAAAATGATGGGAAAACACCTGCACCAGATGTGTTATTATATTATTATCACACCAATTTAGACGGCAAATATGTTCACAATTTTAACGAAAGCAGAAGTATGACACCAAACGAACTTGGTCAAACGCACGGATGCATTCGTGGATGGGTGAAAACAGATAATAAAGGAAAGTATTATATCTATACAGTAAGACCCGGAACTTATCCTACCAACGATGAACCTTCTCACGTACATATTACATTGAAAGAGCCAAATGATATAAAAGAGTATTACATTGATGATTTTGTTTTTGATGACGATAAACTTTTGACTTCTGCCAAAAGAAAAAAATTGGAAAAGCGTTGTGG
>JABFRV010000028.1 GCA_013140975.1 Saprospiraceae bacterium | reverse complement strand
TAATAGATCTGAGGCGGAAGGCTACTTAGGTTTAGTATATTGTTTTCTGCGGATAGCAAATATTTAATTCCATAGATATTATTTAATTCTACTATATTAATATTTTGTGCCGAGTTAATGTATAAATAATCAGATGCTGGATTGGGCCATACTGTAATAATTGAACTTAGGCTTGCGTCTTTTGCGGAAGATGGATTAACGACCGATTTAAAAAACTCCCATTGCAACGCAGCTGCATTCATAGGAGGGAAATTAAATCCATTTGGGTATTGATGACTTAATCCTTTTACAATAGAAAATCTAAAATGCGCAGGAGCTACACCAGGTAAAACATTCGTATAATTGTAATTTATCGTAAGTTCATTTGAATCTTTAGAATATGTATTTTTAAGTTTGTACGAATTAACCATATTTTCAATACCATTCCTTAAAAAGATTAAACAACTATCATTAAACGGAATATTTGGAATCATTAATCTTTCTAAAAACATACTATCAACTGTTCCAATCATTTGCCAAACGGGTACTTTTATTTTGGCCAAACCTGAATCCAGATCATGAAGAAAAGAACTGCTAATCGCCAATGCTGAAAATATGTCTCCCATTTCTATAGCCATCTTTGCAGTCATTGATCCGCCGTTAGAGAATCCCGCAGCAAAAATCATTTTATTGTTTATTCGCATAAATGATGTTAAAGTATCTACCATCTTTTTAATAAATTTAATATCATCTTTAATAACTTGATTTGGACATGCTGCTTCTTGTAAATTTCCATTATTCCATTTCGTAGTCTTATGTGGAAATCTTCCTTCTTCAACACAATATTCCAAAGAACTTGGAAATACAGTGACAAATTTTTCTTTTTCCCCAAGCTCTTTCCATCCTGAGATGTTGAAGAATTTTTCCCCATCGCCGCTGGTTCCATGAAACATAAATACTAAAGGAAATCCACCCGAAGGGGCAGGCCCGCTAGGTCTTGATATAATAAATTCCCTTTTTACATCATCCACTACAGTAGTCAAGGTCATTTTTTGGGCTTTGATCAAGAGTGGCGTAAAAAGGATTAGATAAAGATAAAATTTCATGTTTAGTAATTTTAAAATTGCTATGCAAATATATTGAATGCAAAGCTAGATTCTCCTACCCCTAAGGGTAGTGTTAGAGAATGACAATTGGAGACAGGCTAAGAATCAAATACTGAAGGAAAGTTAATTTTCTGATTCTCTTACTCAATCTGAAATACTACCCTTAGGGGTAGGATACAGGTATTATTATATTTACATCTTTACAGCAAATATGTTTTTTATGAAATCAAATCTTACTAATTTTTTGTCATTAATATTTTATGTAACACTGACCAACGCAATAGCGCAGCAATGCAATAATCTAAAAGTTAGCGATATTTCAATTTCAAAAGAAGGATTCTTTACTACGCCTAAGCCTATACACTTTGAGCTGACTAGAATGAAGAATTATACGATTATTTTCCCTAAAGATGCAGAATTTAGATATAGAAAAGCCGGCAATTCAAATTGGACTAATCTAAATTCGGAATGCAGATTTTGGGATAAAAGTCTTACTTATTATGATTTTAGGTGTGATGCAACGGTACATCCAATAGAATTAAGAGGAGTATTATATGAATCGGAGTATAGGATTCAGTGCGAAATTGAAGGATGGGGAGCTTGGCTAAGAAAAAATTATAAATCAGATTGTATTAGTTATGATGAAAAATATTCGATTGGTTCTAACTCCTTAACTATAGAAAGTGACTATATTGATCAGGCACGGATTAGTCAAAATGAAGGTCAAAGTTATTTTAAAACTTCAAATTTTAGTAACGGAAAATGTGTATTCAATAATTTATTGGAAAATAAAAAGTACTGGGTACAAACCCGCGTGCTTTGCGATAATAACAGTTGGTCAGTATGGAGCACAGGAACATTTGAATCTGGACTTAGCTCAATTGACTATTTTACAACACCTTGTAATACTCCTAAAAAAAGTGAATTAGATTTAAGCCTCAACAGGCAATCAAAGTTAGTTGCATCAAGCTTAAAATTTGCTACATTGTATGATTTTAGAATAAGGGAAAAAGGAACCACGCAATGGCAGGGTTCAGGTGAAATTCCCAATTCCCAATTTACGTTTCCAACAGCTATTGTGCCAGGTGAGATTTATGAAGTGCAAAGCAGAGTAGAATGCTCAGGCTGGACAAATTGGTCAGAATCAAAAGAATTTATGCTGCCGGTTGACTGTCCAATGCCAATCTTATCAGATATTGGGGTGAATAATATCACTAATAAATCTGCTCATATATTCTGTAACTCTGGACATGGGACAGGAGTCATTGATGAACATGTATTCAGATATAGACTTATGAACTCAAGTAATTGGACTGAGGTAATTTCCCCAAATAAAAATACCGATATTGACAAGCTTGAAGACAATAAAGACTACGAAATGCAAGTTCGGCATGAATGCACGAATGGCGTAAATGGAGCTTGGTCTCCTTCTGTGAATTTCAAGACAGATCCAGATTGTAATATTACAGCGGAGAAAATTTCTATTAATAATATTGCCCAAACCTCTGCCACTTTAGTTTGTAGTCAACAGAATCGCGATGGCTATACTTGGGATGTCAGAAGAGTCAGTGATGGACGAAAGGTATCAATTCAAAATCCAATAACTTCGAACTCATATTTCTTAACGGGATTGGATCAAGCCGAAGAGTATGAAATAAAACTTAAAGTGCATTGCGATCCAGTAAGTTCTGATTTCAGCGAACCTGTACGATTTACAACTTTAGAGTGTAATAAACCGGATATTTCACAGTTTTATGTGACAGGCATAACCAACACGACAGCAATATTTGGATACTCCGGATACACCAATTTCAATTTAGACTGGCAATACCGACAAGTTGGAAATACAGCTTGGCGTAACAGAACGGGGACAACTCAGGAACTTTTGATCGATAGCCTTATTAAAAATGCCGATTATGAATTTCGCCTCCGATTAAAATGCAATAATGAACCTGTAGTAAATTCTGCCTGGAGCGATGTGAAACTATTTTCAACTTTATGTGAAGCTTTTATTTCTCGGTTTTCAAATATAACAGAATCTAGTATAACTGCCCATTCAAATAATGCACAAGCAGATAGTTATACTTTTAGATATAAAATAGAAAGAACAAACAATTGGGTGGAAATTCCTTCAAATACTACATCTGTTATAGTTATTAATTTACCCTTCGAAACGGAAATTGAATTTCAAGTAAAATCTTCTTGTAATGGAAACACAAGTATGTGGTCTGAATCAGAATTTGTCCAAACGCTCGAACAGAATATTCCTCCATGCAGAACTCCTTCAAGAGGTCAAACAAGAGCAATCAATGTTACTACTAATTCCGCTGAATTAACCTGCCTTTCTGGAAATGTAGATGGGTATTATTTTAGATATAGGTCAAATGGTGCATGGACTGAGACTGGATTATTAAATACAGGATTCTTTTCTCTTCAAGGTTTAAGTCCGGCGACAATTTATGGTTTCCAATCAAAAGTGAAATGCGGAAATATGGCAAGTGACTGGTCAGATACTATAAGGTTCGCGACCCGGCTGGAAGTCCTTGGATTAGCTTCTGGTTGTTTCGCTCCCAAAGTTATTGAGTTAATCCCTTTGTCTATTGGTAATAGCAGCGCCATTTTAAGATGTTTATCTGATGCAGATAAATATCAATTCAGATATAAGGATACGGCTAGTCTAAATTGGACAGAACTTCCTGCACAAACACAGTCAATAATATCTCTGGCAAGTTTACAATCCGAAACGGTTTATGAATTCCAGTGCAGATTGCAATGTGGAAGCATATTGGGTGATTATTCTGCCTCCAATTATTTTGTAACGCAAAGTATAACATCTTGTAGTAGTCCTTCAAAATACAATTTTGGAGCAATACTTATTGGGCCGAAGGAAGCCAGTTTAATATCTGCCCACCAGGCACGTTTAATTCAATTTCGCTATAAGAAACTAGATGATCCTGATTGGGTCTATACAGATACAACATCCAGACAGTATTTAAACTTATTTGATTTGGAACCGGATCAAAACTATATGTACCAATTACGTTTGTTATGTTTGAATAATAAAATAAGCGAATATTCTACAAGTAAGTTTTTTACAACTCTTCCTGCATGTGTAGTAAATAGTGACACCGACTTTGAAGCACATACTATTAAATCAAACTCCGCTTATTTAATATCGAACATAGAAGGAACACTTGCGATTATATTTAGGTATAGGAAAGTCGGAGATTCAACATGGATTAGGGTGGGCTCCCTCATAACGAATGAAATTCGAATAGAAAACTTAATGGAAAATACCAACTATGAATATGAATTACTCGTCGCATGTGGTGAAAATAATTACAGCCAATGGTCGCATCCCAAAAAATTTCAAACTTTAAATTCAAATGCAGTTAAACAAATTGAAAACAATGCATGGAATGTCTTTCCTGTCCCCGCAAATAATGTATTATATATAGTTAATCCTTATGTCCAATCAGAAGTTTCTTATGAGATTATAAATAAGCTAGGCGAGAAAGTAGCAAGAGGAATTGTATATCCTTCAAGTACAGCAGGACTGAAATTAAGTCTACTACCTGGCGTTTATAATATAATCTTATTTCACAATGATAAAACCATTACTAAGCGAATATTGATTAACTAAGTATATTTTAAACTGAATTATAATTTTGGTAGAGAGATTTAGACAATAGGAGCTGTTATAAAATTTAAATAAACAAGAATTGATAAAATGGAACATCAAGATCAGGATCCGGCAGATCTATTTGAAGTTATATCATTCAATACGCTCATGTTGGAGATGTGGAGTGAACTGGACCAATTTATTGCAAATACGAATGAAAATATAATTACTCATGACGAATATTAGAATTCGATTTTTGAATAATGGCCAAAATTTCAACTTTGCTAAGTGTGATATATAAGTTGTAATATTGAAATTTATCTTTAATTTTGAATCTGAAATGAGAAGGAGTTCTATTTATTTAATTACAGGCCTATTGGCAACATGTTCGATTTATGAATCACCATTGGTTGGACAGGTGACTGGAAAGCAATATTTAGATACCGCCAATTTGTATAATTATTCTGACAAAGAAAAATGTCTTAAGTATTTGGACTCTTTTAAGT
>JABFRV010000130.1 GCA_013140975.1 Saprospiraceae bacterium | reverse complement strand
AATGTTTACTTTAATAAGAATTTCCATATTGAACCTACCAATCTATGTGTTTATTCTTGCACTTTTTGTTCGTATTCAAGATTAATCAAGCAAAGGCATGAAGGCTGGGAATACACACATGATCAGATCATGGACATTGTTAAATCTTATGACAACAAGGATGTTACTGAAGTACATATAGTCGGCGGAGTTTTACCTCAATATGATTTACAATTCTATATCAATCTTTTTAAAGCGATTAAGTTACACAGACCCAGCTTGCATTTAAAAGCATTAACACCGGTAGAGTATCACTATGTTTTTAAAAAAGCGAAAGTGAGTTATGAAGAAGGAATGAAGTTAATTGCTGAAAATGGTGTAGATTCTTTACCTGGCGGAGGAGCAGAAATTTTCGATAAAGAAATAAGAGACAAAATAGCCGGTGGGAAATGTTCCTCAGAAGAATGGTTAAAAATTCATGAAATCTGGCATGCGTTGGGAAAAAAATCCAATGCAACGATGCTATATGGGCATATTGAAACATATAATCACAGAGTTGATCACATGTCCAGACTTAGAGAATTGCAAGATAAAACAGGTGGATTTCAAACTTTTATTCCACTCAAGTTCAGAAATAAGGACAATCAAATGTCTCATCTCCCAGAGTCATCTATTATAAATGATTTAAAGAATTACGCAGTATCGCGAATATTCTTGGATAATTTTGATCATATAAAAGCATACTGGCCAATGCTAGGTAGAAGCAATTCTTTGGCAGCATTGAATTTTGGTGTTGATGATCTTGACGGAACAATAGACGATACTACAAAAATTTACTCTATGGCTGGTTCTGAGGAACAAAGCCCGTCCTTAACGACAGGTCAGTTTATTGAATTAATTAAATCCGTCAATAAAAATCCTGTCGAAAGAAATTCGATATATGAAATTCTTCAAGATTTTACTGATTATGAAGTTCCTGAATCACAACGTGTAAATAGGTACTATTCATTGCCTGTTACTACTTCATCATGAAAGAAATTTTTATCTTAAGACATGGTGAAACAGATCATAATTTAAAGGGAATTGTTCAAGGATCTGGAATTAATTCAGTACTAAATAGTAATGGGCTTTTACAATCTAAATTATTCTACGATTCACATTCGAATCAGAATTTTGATATATTCATCCATTCAAACTTGATTCGTACCGAACAAACTATTCAACACTTTTTACAATACAAAACTCCGCGAATCATTGAAGAAAGAATACGGGAAATATCTTGGGGAGAACACGAAGGAAAAGCAGGTGAGCCTGAATTAATGGAAAAATATTATAAGATAATTAATGCCTGGCAAAAAGGAGATTACACTGCAAAACCTCATAATGGTGAAAGTGCGCAGGAATTAGGGAATCGTTTAAATTCTTTTTTAGATGACCTGGAAAAAATGGATTTTTCAAAAGCATTAATTTGCACACATGGGCGTACATTAAGGGCAATGATTTGTTTGTTTAAAAAATGGCCTTTAAGTAGAATGGAAGAAGTTGGCCATAACAATACAGGTTTATACATTCTTCGAAAAAACAATACAGAATGGACTGTTGTAAGAGAAAATGACTTAACACATTTAGAATGCTTAAAATAACAGCAGTAAAATATATTAATACCCTACCTTTCATTAAGGCAATTCAGTCTTCGGAACGATTACAAAACAACGTTGAACTAATAACTGCTGACCCAAAAGATTGTGCATTATCCTTACTTCATAATAAATCTGATCTTGTCTTACTTCCTGTCGGGGCAATATCTGATTTTTCCAGGCTTTATTGTCAATTAGATTATTGTATTGCATGTTATAATGATGTGGGAACTGTAGGAATTTTTTCTAATCAGGAATGGGACAGTATTAAAACTATTAAATTATCTCCTTCTTCAAGAAGCAGCAACTTATTGCTCAATACACTTAATACGCATTTTTTAGACAATCAATTTGAATTATTAGATGCCCAATCCAATGTACAAGATGCTTCATTAATCATTGGTGATGAAGCTTTTTTGGCCAAATCAAAATTCAAAAATTATTTCGACCTAGGAAATATTTGGAAACAGAAAACAGGTCAATCATTTGTTTTTGCAATATGGGTTAGTCAAGTACCACTCCCCGATGAAATAATAAAAGAACTTAATACAGTTTTTTCGAATTATACAAGTCATGTCGCATTGGAAAAACTTGCCAATGAACTTGATGAAAATAATTTCAATGTGTTACATTATTTTCACCATCAAATGAGATATAATTTGGACAAAGAATTAAAAGATTCATTACAATTTTTTTTAGAGTTAAATAATTTTAATTCAGATCTTCTATATACTTAAGTAATTGTATATATTATAATTTAACATTATGTATAACACTTTACTTTTTTGAAAATTCCAATGTATTGTTTCATTTTTTCTCGCGAAAAGTAAATTAGAAGCTAAAAATTTAGCATTTTTGCATCACGCTTCACAGCGTCAATAAAAAGAATCCCAAGAATTTTTTATTACCAAAACAATGAGTGAAACTTCAGCTGCACATACGTGGAACCTTATTTTAGAGGAGGTTCGTAGAAGCATTTCACCCAAGATTTATAATACCTGGTTTTTGCCAATAAAACCCTTACTTTTAGATGGGATGGTATTGACACTAGAGGTTCCAAACGAATTTTTCTTAAGTCATCTTGAAAGCAATTATCTATCTCCTTTAAAAGATTCAGTTCGGAAAATTATTGGCCCAAGAGCAAAAATAGATTATCAACTTTCGACTGATGATTATAAGAAACCCGGCAAACTAAAAACCTTACGATCTGATAAAACCCAAGACAAACCAGACCGTCAATCGGAAATCAAAAATCCGTTTGTAATTCCGGGAATTAAGAAAGTAACAATAGACAATAATCTTAATCCAAGTTATTTATTTGAAAACTTCATAGAAGGTCATTGCAACAGAGTAGCACGTCAAGCAGGATTGCAAATCTCTCAGAAACCCGGCGATTTATTTAATCCACTTTTAATTTATGGTGATACAGGATTAGGAAAGAGTCATCTTTTACAAGCAATTGGAAATGCTGTTCATGTTAATCATCCGAAGTTACAAGTTTTATATACCACATCAGACAGGTTTACAAATCAATTTATTCAGGCTATACGAAGCAATACGACCAATGACTTTGCAATGCAATATCAAAATATCGATGTGTTATTAATTGATGACATTCAATATTTCTCCGGTAAAGCCGGAACTCAGGAAATTTTCTTTCATTTGTTCAATCAACTTCATCAGGGCAAAAAACAAATTGTTCTTAGTTCTGATAAAGCCCCGAAGGATCTTAAAGAAATAGATGACAGACTCATAAGCAGATTTAAATGGGGTGGATCATTAGAACTCTTAAGTCCGGATTACGAAACTTTAATGGCTATATTATTAGCGAAGTGTGAAGAAAAGCAATTGCATTTAGAAGAGTCAATAATGGAAACATTATGTCTAAATCTGAAACAAAACATTAGAGAACTTGAAGGCATTATAGTCAACCTAAAGTTGCAATCCACCGTAAATGGTGTCCAAATAGACAGCAAATTAGTTAAAGAAGTTCTCACTAGTTTTTCTAACAGAGCCCATAAAGAAGTCAATATTGAATCTATCATAAACATAATTTCTGAGTACGTTAAGGTTCCTGTTAATAGTATTTTAGGCAAGGGAAGAACCAGGAATGTTGTCCAAGCTAGACAATTAGCGATGTATTTTTCAAAGAAATTCACAAATAAGCCCCTTTCTATGATTGGGGCTGCTATGGGGGGCAAAGACCATAGTACGGTAATTTACTCCTGTGAGATAGTCGAATCTTTATTGGAAACTGACAGAAATTTTGAAGAATTATTCAGAAAACTTGAAAAGTTGATTGTTAAGACGCTTGGAGTTAAATAATATTCCTATTTTTGCCTCTCTTTTCTAAATAAGGGGAATTCAAGATATAATTTATTGATATTCTGATAATTAGAGTTTAGAATGCTATTCTAATATTAAGAAACTGGCAAATTATAGTTATAGAGAAGGGTAAGAGTGGCAAATTGCCATAATAATATCGGAACATAGTGTAGTTCTGATTTCACCTTGGTCCTTGAATTATCTAAAAATACTTAATGAAGTATTTTATGAGAAGTTATATTCAGCTTGATTAAGAATTTTTTCTCGAATTAAATTCTTTTTTGGTGAGGTGGGTGAGTGGCTGAAACTAACGGTTTGCTAAACCGTCGTACTCCAAAAGGGTACCGAGGGTTCGAATCCCTCCCTCACCGCTAGAAAAAATGTAAGGAAAGCTGGAAAAAGAGTTTTTCTTTGCTATCCGTCCAAATATTGAATAAATATAATATTTAATATATGTTTGATTTTGAGAAGTTGGAGCTATATCAATTGATTAAAATCAGTAACAATAAGGTGTTAAAGTACATCTTAACGAATTCAATTCCTGATAAGCATTTAAGTAATGAATTAAGAAATTCGACTTTAAGCATTCAGTTAAATCTTGCAGAAGGTACAGGGAGATTCCTTGCTTCGGAAAAAAAACATTTTTTCACTACTGCTCGATCATCTGTTTTTGCATGTGTAGCAATTCTTGATATCTTACGCGGTCAGGACTTTATTGATAGTAATACTTACTCGGAATTCTATAATTCTTATGAGCAGATATCAAAAATGCTTTTAGGCATGTATAGGAATATTAAAGAGGAATAAGACTAATCAATTGACTTTTTCGGGGCGTAGCGCAGTCCGGTAGCGCACCTGGTTTGGGACCAGGGGGTCCCAGGTTCGAATCCTGGTGCCCCGACATATAAAGAGAAGTTTTCACTTGAAGACTTCTCTTTTTTTTTGAGAAAATGACATCCATCACTTATATACTTTATTCAAAGAAAATTGACAAATTTTACATTGGATCAACTACCATGTCTTTATAAGAAAGATTAGATAGCCATCTTTATAATCATGATGGATTCACTTCAAAAGTAAATGATTGGATTATAGTCTATTTTGAAACATTCAATAATAAAGATCTTTACATTCAAAGAGAACTTCAAGTCTAGTTCTTTATATTATTATTAGAAGCGAAATACGACTGCATTTATACTAAGTGAAGTATTTAAGTATAGTATATGATTTAAAATCCTCTAGAAAGAAATGGCGGTTATAAACGAGGTAAATAAATAAAGTTTATAT
>JABFRV010000156.1 GCA_013140975.1 Saprospiraceae bacterium | reverse complement strand
TGATACAATAGCTGGAATAATAGCTAGTGAAATTGTTATTAAATTGACGTCAAATGAATGGTTCATAAAGTTTGATTTGAATTTGAATTAATATTTTTGTTGCTTTAACTTAAGCTTAAAAACAAATGATCATTGAAAAATCAAACAATTAACAGGCCTGAATCAACAAGCTTGATTTGTCATCTGATATACTTACAAATGTAAGTATATTTTATTAATAATAAAATATTTTAAAAGAAATTTTTAGTGGATTTTTTGATTAAAAAATAGAAAACTTGGTAATATATTTAAATCTTCAAACCAATAAAATCAATTATTCTTTAGTTTTTTGCTTGATACAAGAGTAATTCCAACTATTGCATCTGCTTATTGAATCGTTCTAATGAACTTAGCAGCAATTAGATTGTGTAGATTCTAAGTTTCAAAAAAGTAAATACGAACTTGATTCTAACTGGCTGATTTGTACTCCATTGTGTAGCAGAGGGATACGCAGTATTAATAAGTAACAAGAATGAAATAAGGGAATTTGTAAAGTACTAGTCTGGCATCTCAAATTTCATTCCAACAGTAAATGCAATAGGCATGTTGGGTCTGTATCCTTGCGGAAGATTCGCCACAATAGCTTTGTTATTCGTTATGTTATTGACGGTTCCAAAGATTGCAAAATTTTTGTTCAGCTTATAATTTGCTGATAGATCCAGAATAAGATAAGCTTCAATGGCATTTACTTCGCTGTATTTAACATTTTCATCAGGAACAATAATATCTCCATGACTAGGCTTTACTCGGGTAGTTCCGTTGTAGTGACCCAATAGTGATATCGAAGTTCTGGAATTTTCAAAAGCAATGCTGGAATTCAGTAAGAGTGGGGTAGTAAAAGGAATTCTGTCACCATCTGTTATTATCTCCGTTCCCCAATCGCCACCTGCATTCTTAAATGATTCATGAAATCTTGCATCTGTGTAAGTGAAACTAAAGCTGACTGGTACATTAAAATTTATTGCACTGATTTTTTGACTTTGAATTAAGTCGAAATTGCAATTCAGTTCGATACCTTGAATCATTGCAATGCCGGCGTTGAACATGTCTCCGGTTCCTGCACCTCCTCCGGATAAATTATCTGAACCCAGTATATTGTTGTAATGATTTATAAAACCAACCACCTGAGCTTTGAATCGATTGTTATCATATCTGTAGCCAAGTTCGTAATTAACAGAAGTTTCCGCTTTTGCCTGACCAAGAGTAGAGCTTACAGAAGGCATTCCCGGTGGAGAAAATCCTTTGTGTGATCCAATAAATACATTCATTATTGAATTGATCTCATAATTTATTCCAATTCCTGGAACCAGTATTGATAACTCATTGGAAGCAGATTTTAAATTCGTTCCAGTTCTTTCAACATCGCTAAGGCCATAATTTTGCAAGTCGAGAATTATGTTTTCAAATCGAAGTCCCGGACTGATTTTTAATTTATTTACCCGCAAGTCATAACTCAAGAACGATGATAGACTTTTTCCATTTCTGATTTGATTTTCTTGATTTCCTTTTACTCCAACAGAACTTAAAATCATTTTACCCTCTGTCATTACATATTGAGAACGTGTTGCATATCGATCCGCCTGATCCATGTGATAACGTATACCCAATTGTAAATTGTGGTTAACAATGCCTGTTTTAAAATTGTAATGAGCATTGGATTGAATGCCTTTCGAGAAATATGTTCTTGCAGCACTTTGGTAATCAATGTCACCATTGGCTTTGCCAATCATGATTTGATATGCAGTGAGATGTGTTGTTGGGTCAGTTAAAATAGACATAAGACTTTGACCTCCGATAGTATTAACTCTGGCCCAGTCTCTATATGTATTGCAAAAGTAAACCGAAGTGTTAATGTCTAATCTGTTTATTGGTGCAATTGTATGTAATAAACTTACATGATTGTGAGATAAATCTAAATGATCCTTTTGTGTTGCAGAATATCTTCTAACATGATTGTTTTTGAAATCTTCATAACTTAAGCCAAGATATGTTTCGTTTCCGTTCTCGGTTGAATTTACAAATTTAAGTGTTAAAGATTGTTGCAAAGTTGAGTATTGGCTTGAATGCCAGCGAACTTTTCCCATGATGTCTCTTCTGTCAAATCCCGTATTACCTCCATTATCTAATTCCTTAAAACCCTTGCTTGCTAATCTGTTTACATCAAATACATAATCAAAATTCTTGTGACTGTCACCGACCCAGATTCTTTGAAGATTTGTGCCGAAGCTTCCATAGGAAATCTGTGCATTCGCTTTGAATGATTCCGGAATAGTTACAGATAATAAATTAAGTGCTCCACCAATTGTATAGGGTCCATATTTAATCTGACTACTTCCTTTTAAAATTTCTATCCCGGCCATTCTTGTGAAACTTGGAAAATAATAAGCAGATGGATCTGAATATGGAGCAGGTGCGATCAATATTCCGTCCTCCATTAAGGTTATTCTCGCGCTTCTGTTTACGGGCGTTCCTCTTAAGCCAATATTGGGTCTCAGGCCAAAACCTTCTTCATCCCGAACAGAAACACCCGGAATTAGCCTTACTACATTGTTAACATTAATTTGATTTAACTGCTGTAAAATCTTTGGGCTTATATATTGCCCTGATCCGGGAATCGATTTGGATTTATCTGCGTAAATAGTTACTGAGGAAAGTTCTGAAGTTTTTGTTGTATCGCTTACCAGATCTTGAGAATGTAGCTGCATTCCGATAAAAAAGAAGAGAAATGCTAAGCTTTGGTTCATAATGATCAGTAAACTGGTGATTTAGGGCGCAAAGTTAACTGTCAGCAGAGGAAAAGGGTTTAGGAAATGGTAAATGTATTTTAGTTATTGAGAATAATTTGGTTCTTTTCCATACTGGGTGTAAGTCCAAAATAGTTTTTGTAGGTCTGGCTAAAACTACTTAATGATGCGTAACCTACGATTGAAGCAATGTCCTGGATTGAAGTGCTGGTCGTTCTAAGTAAAAATCTGGCTTTAACCATTCTGTTTTCCTGTAAAAATTCAAAAATTGTCTGGCCGGTTACTTCCTTAAATCCTTTTTTCAAGTAACACTGGTTGGTCCCAACAAAATTTGCTACAACCGGTATTGTTATATTCTGGTCAAGATTGCTAACGATAAAGTCTTTGGCTTTTTTAATCTTTTCTGACTCAACAGGTCTGTTGACTATTGTGCATGTATCACATTGTAACTGAAATACCAGATTGTTTTTTTGAATTTGAAATAACAAATAAAGAACAATGCTTTCCATGTACACCTTTCTGGAAATGCCATGCAATTTACAGTCTAATAATTCAAACAATTTGGATTGTGTATTGCAACAAATATTTTGTTTTTCAATTACAAGGTCAAATGATTGTTCGTATTTTTCAAAATAAGTTTTAGATATTCTTATTTCTATTTGATTGCTGGTGCTTGAAAAATCAAATAAACAATCGTTATCAAATAGAGAATAGATTAAGTATAAATAATCTTGATCTTCTTTTGCTATAGAACTCGTCTCAGAAACGTTTTCATTTTTGGAATAGTTAATATAAATAAATTCGTTTATGAGTTCCATCGCGCAAATGTAAGATAATTTGCCTTGTTATGCAAGGTTTAATTTGAAAATTATATCTAATGAATTAATTCAATAATGAGATAATTTTAACTTGCTAATTATCTAATTGACAAGCTTTATGAATCACTTTTATTGGAAGCGATGGTTTAATAGGTCTTTCGTTTTGTAATAGACGATTGTAATTATTACTAGCGTTAGTCCTGCGCCTGCAATTACGGAAGGAATAGTTCCCATTAACTTTGCTGCTACTCCTGATTCGAAAGCTCCAAGTTCATTGGATGAAGAGATAAAAATATTATTAACACTTTGAACGCGTCCGCGAAGATGATCAGGAGGAATCAGTTGAAGCAATGATCCTCTTATAACAATACTGATACTGTCAAATATTCCTGTAAAAAATAACATAATTAAGGAAAGATAAAAATCTTTGCTAATGGCAAAAATTAAGGTTGCAATTCCAAAGCCGGCTACTGCAATTATCATATTTCTCCAGGCTTTGTTCATTGGAGAATAAAGGCTCATAAAAAATAATCCCAGTGTCGTTCCAATTGCAGGAGCAGCTCTCAAATATCCAAGCCCTGTAGGGCCAACGTTAAGGATGTCTTCTGCAAATACCGGAAGTATAGCTACAACTCCTGCAAAAAGAACCGTTACAAGATCCAACGAGATTGAGTAAAGTAAAATCTTGTTTTTAAGAACAAAATGAATTCCTTCAAGAATGCTTTTCCATAATCCGCTACTGTCATTAGAGCTTATTAAAATTGGCAAGGAAGTTTTTATTGCACTTGCCAGAAAAATAGCAATTGTAATAACGAAAGTTGAAGCAATTAAACTTACGTCGAGTCCAAACTGAGAGTATAAAATACCTGAAACAATTGATCCAAGAATTGTTCCCATCTGCCATGATGAACTATTCAGACTGGATCCCCGACTGTATAATTCTCTGGGAATTAAAAAGGGTCTTATAGCACTTATTGCAGGTTGATAGAATCCTCTTGCGAGACCGGAAATGCCGAAGAGCAAATAGGAAATCTTTATTACTTTATCTTGGGAGAGTTGAAAGAATTCAGAGTATAATAAATAGAAAGACAATCCACATGCAAAAAGTACTATCATGCTCAATATTATGATTGACTTTTTATTCTTATTGTCAGCTAAGTAGCCACCAAAAACACTTAAGCCTATATATGGAATTGCAATTGAAAGTCCAATCAATCCAAGAGTCAATGGGTTTTTGGTTAATTTATACATTTCATAAGACACAAGTAGTTCCTGCATCATTATTGAAAGTGTTAAAAAGAAATTAATTCCTAATAACTTTCTAAAATCAGAATATCCAAGGAGTTTTTTCATGTTATTAAAAAACCATAATAAGCAATGTAAGGAAAGCGATTAGAAAAATCCAAAGAGCATCCAGAAAGTGCCAATAGGTTCTAAGAATTTTAAATTGAAGTTTATTTGATTCATCAACTTTATAATGGCCATGATTATATTCTTTTTTAATTTTCAAATAAAAAAAGAATAAAAATGGTATTCCTCCTAAAACATGAATAAAATGCAAACCGGAAATAAAATAAAGAAAAGCACTCATTCGATCCGATTGAATTGTAACTGCTGCGGATAAAAGAGAATACCAGGCTAGGGATTGTAGAATTAAAAATAAGATACTCAACAATAATACTTGTTTGCAATTGTTTCTTAATGAAATTAAGCTGACAGTATTTACATTGACTTTATGTAAGATATAACTGCTTGCTAATAGTATTGCAGTGTTGAAATAAAACAACCATGGTAAAGGAACAGATTTTAAATCCTTGTGTATCTGGAGGTATACCATAGCCACACAAGAGGCCAGGAATAACATCGTCATGGAGGCGATTACAAGGCTAAGGATGATCCAGGATTTATGAATACCAAAGGATGACATATTTATGGATATTTCGTTATTTATTGAAGAATATTATTGAACAGTTCGATGATTTTTTGTTCTTCTTTTTAAGCAATTGATTTTCAAAACATTGGTTATTTTTAATATATTGATTATCAATTACTTAGGTAAAAATCACTGAACTGATGCTATATTTACAAATGAATTTACAAATTGTTATGCGTTTGCCTTTATTTCTTCTTGCAGCTGCAATGAATCTGATCTTACATTCACAGAATCTCACTCTGAAGAACATTGAGTTTTATGCGAAAGGAAAACCCGTTCAAAATGCACAAACCGGAGGTATTAATAATGCTCAGGTAAATGAAGGTGATATAAATCTTGATGGGCTTACGGATTTGGTAATTTTTGATAAAGAGGGAGATGTAATTATACCAATGATTTATAATTCCGGAACCGGAAAATTTGAATACAAACATGAGTACAAGAATATTTTTCCGATTCTTAAGGACTGGGTAACTCTTAAAGATTATAATCAGGATGGTGTTATTGATATTTTTGCTAGTAGTGGTAATACCCAAGCAGTTTTTGGAATTGAAGTTTATAAAGGCATTGTAGTGAATGGGAAACTACAATTTAAATTAGCCACTAATGGTAAAGGCAATACACTCTTAAAATGGGACATTGGTAGTTCCAGCACACAGATTTATGTAACACCACAGGATATTCCTGCTATTGACGATGTCGATTATGATGGAGACCTTGATATAATTACGTTTGGTAATGGAGATGTACACCTGGAATGGTATAAGAATGTTTCGAGCGAAAGGGCATGGTCAAAAGATTCATTAATTTTTTTACAACAGACAAATTGTTATGGCGGTATTAGGGAAGGAGGTTTAAACAGTGATATATTTCTTTCTCAATCACTCGGAGGTTGTAATAATTTATTATCAAACTCCAGTCGACATTCAGGTTCAACATTATTAAGTACAGATCTTAACAATGATGAGCTTAAGGATCTTTTAATTGGAGATCTTTCGAGTAACCGTCTGGCAGGATTAATCAATGGAGGTACAAAGAGTAATGCATGGATGAATTCTTTAGATCCTAAATGGGACACTTCCGCCGGCTCTGTAAATATTCAGGTTTTTGTAGGAGCGTTTGAAGTAGATGCGGATAAAGATGGTGTAAAAGATGTGATTGCATGCCCTAATGCAGTATTAAGTTCTCACAATGTTCAGAATGTTCATTTATACAAAGCTGAAATAGTGAACGGAAAGAAAAAATATTCCCTAAAAACCAAAGAATTTTTAGTTGATGAAATGATTGATTTAGGAGCAGGGATACATCCATGTTTTGTGGATTATAATCAGGATGGATTAAAGGATATGGTAATTGGTACTGAAGGAGAGTTTATTACGAATAACACAAGAATGGGAAGCCTGGTATTATTTGAAAATAAAGGAACAAAATCAAAGCCTGTATATGAACTCGTAGATAGCAATTATTTGAATTTCAGAAAATTTAGCATGTCTTCCTTAGGTGTAACCAGTTTTGCGCCAACATTTGGAGATCTTGATGGTGATTTAGATTTAGATATGCTTTGCGGCGAAAGAAATGGCAGGCTTTTTTATTGTGAGAATATTGCAGGTCCGGGTAAAAAGTTTGCATTCAATAGTCCTGTTTATTTATTTCAAAATATTGATGTTTTTTCTTATAGTGTTCCTTTTATTGTAGATTTAAATCGTGATGGTTTAAATGATATAATTATTGGAGCCAGGTTGAGTAATAATGATAGTAATCTTGATCTTTGTTCAAGTTTTACATATTTTCAAAATCAAGGCACTAAAACATCTCCATTTTTTAATTCAGATGCAAATGTTGCTCCCAATAATAAATGTATTGGGAAGGCGATTGTAGAGGCTATTTATTCTGTGTCTTCAACACCATTTGTTATTGACTTTAATGGTAAATATTTTTTATTTTCAGGAGCTGAATCCGGAAAAATAACTGTCTTTAATAATATAGAAAATAATCTTACAAAAGAATTTACAACGATTACCGGAGACTATGGTAAAATGAAGGAAGGAAGATTGTCTCATATTTCTTTGGCCGATATAGATGATGATGGAATTATCGATATGGCTGTTGGAAATTATCGAGGTGGTATAAGTATTTTTAACACGAATTATAGGACTGATGGAAGCATAGTTGGTACGCAGAAAATTGAGCCTAAGACTATTTCCTTTTATCCTAATCCGGTTGATGATTTCTTATATATTTCGTCAGATGATATTTACAAAGCTGAAATAACGATTGTTGATATGCAAGGAGTAATTCGATATTCTGGAATTACTACCACAGATCAGCCAATAAGCCTTCAGGATCTTTCAAATGGCATCTATGTTATTAGATGCAATCTAAATAATAATTCTGTTTATGAGAAAATTGTAAAATTTTCGAAATGATTTTTTTTTTTAAATTTTTAAATTCTGTAAGGTATGAAGGAAATTATTATAAAATTATCAATATTATTAAGCTTTTTATGTGTGGTGAATGTAAATGCCCAAATATCGTTTTCATTAACTCCTCAAGTGTCTGATGTAAAGCATTTAATAATTACAGATCACCTTATTCCTAATTCTTTATCATCAAACTCTTCGGCAAGTTTAATAATGGCATATTCGTCTGGAGCTATAGAACCAATTTTCAAAAACTTTATTGTCGGTATGATGCCAGACGGCAGTTTGGCAAAATCATATGAAGCAGTAAGTAGCGGTAATAAAAAATTTAATATCGAAAGATCGTTATTGTTTAATAATGTATTGTACTGCTTAGTAGCTGATAATAGTTCAAATAAGGACTTATCATTATATTTAGTTGCTATTGATTATGCTAAAGCGCAGGTGTTTTGGGAGAAAAAAATTGATCAGATTGATTATGCCACTAGATTTAAAATAATAGGATTTAGAAATTCTATCTATGTTGGGTATCAGATTACAGATAATGGTAATGAAGTAACTGCTATTCAAAATTTTGATTTAAAAGGCTCATTCAATTGGTCCAGAAATTATATTGGCATTGAAGGAAAAGAAGAGTATTTCAATGATTTAATTGTTCATTTATCCGGAGATATTTATCTTGTTACTAAGCAGTTGGATTCTGTGAATGCTAGTGCTTCAAGAATTCGTATCCATAAATTGAATGCAACAGGTGTGCCGGTCAAGTCTTCTGTTTTTTCTTTCTTAAATCAGACTGGAGGGTCTATTAATAGATTTGGAGATGTTTTTTTGGAAGCCAATGGAAATAATTTGCATGTCGCGGTTCAGGAAATTGTAGGCAGGGATGGTTTTGGGAAGATAACAATTACAATGATTGATACGAGCCTGACATTAAGAACCTGGAGAAATTATAGCGGAGAACTTATTTTAGAAGATTTCAATATGAGTCCGGGTAGATTTTTATTATCAGGCCAAAGACCTGTCAATGATGGCAAAGAAGGTTATGCAATTGCTGCAATTAATAATCTGAATGCAATACCTGAAGTAACTCATACTTTCCTGGAAGGATTTTATAATTCGAGTATTGCTTCGCATTCATACATAGGTACATCGGGTTCAAGAAATCTGGTCTTGGTCGCAAAAGCCGGTAAGTCGTCAGAACAGTTTATTTCTGTTGCACGAACTTATGCCGGAGCGACGGGCCCATGTAATCCGGAATTTACATTTTTAGTTACTAAGGATGGTTTGCAATTGAACGAGGACCAGTTAATTGTTTCGAATATTGTAAGCCCTACTATAGGTAATGATCTCTTAAATCTGTCTTTAAGAGAAATCGATGTTGCTTCATATGTTTTCTGCTTTAATCTTAATACAACAAAGCCAAATGCGGATTCTCCTTCAATAATTTCATCCGATTTTTCTACTTATGTTGAAATAAAAAATGAGATCAATAAGGCTTTTATTTCAGTTTCCTCATCTGATGGAAAATTAATAGATACTCCAATTCTTGCAAGTGATACTGATAACTTGAGTTTAGACATTCGTAAATTGCATCCCGGTATTTACTTTCTTATTCAGGGTAACAAATTGCTTGGAAAGTTTATTAAACTATAGTTTGATCTTTTTATCTCAGTCAATTTATTTGCAAATCGAAACCAATTTATTTTTTGATAAAGAATTATTGTTAACAGATACCTGATAAATTCCATCGGGTATATGACTGCATTGAATTGATGTTTTATTCGAATATTTTACTTTCTCGGAAAAAATAATTTTTCCATCCATACTTTTTAATTCTACCAATGTATTTTCAAAAAGTGACTGAGTGGTCCAGGCAACCGTTAATTTATCATGGGCCGGATTAGGATAAATTATAAAATCTTCATTTAGGATGTAGCTGTTTTCCTGTTCAATATTGGAGTTATAATAATGAATCGAAAAGAAAGAATCAATCGAATTGATATTTTGCATTGGTTCTAAGGTATTTGCACGAGTCAGGGTAAAATTTGGATTATAAATTCCACCATTAATAAATTCTAACTTATTACCTGCAAGCATATAGTAAGCCGGGCTAGTAAATCTTCCATTTTTATTGTTTAGATCTGAATCATATCTGGTATCAGAGCCTTGTAAATATGGTGAAGCACTGAAGTCTTGTAATTCTTCAACTTTAATATAATAACTGCCAGGTTTTACACAGAATTTGTAAAACCCATCGTGAATAAAGCTAGTCGTGATTGTTTTTGTTAATGTCCTTGCCTGAAGTATTTTTCCTGGATAGGAGTATAAGCTTACTGAAATACCATTGATTCCATTTTCTTTTGGGTCTAAAATGCCGTTTTGATTTGTATCAAAGAATATAAAGCCTTCAATGCCTGAGCAATTATACAATCCAATATCCCAGCTTTTATCATTTGTTGACGGCGGAAGTGTTATCATTCCGGAAGTTCCTTTTCCAAATGTATTTGTAATATCTGAATCTAAGGTATCCAAACCTATATCCGCAGGGCTGAAAGAGTAAGTAATAGGAGGAATCACTTTAATAAAGTATTTTCCAGAGTTCAAATTATCAAATACGTATTTACCACTTGTATTTGTTAATGTTGAATTCAAGAAAGCCTTTGAATTGAAATCGAATAATTGAACTTGTACATTTCTAATGCCAGGTTCTCCGGTTTCCATTATTCCATTGGCATTTATGTCATACCATACCATGTCGCCTAGTTTGGAAGGACCTCCAATTCCGGCAACGTCGTGATCGTCTTCGTCATCATTAAATTTCTGACCTTTCCCTTTGATATTGTTATCCCAAATTGAACCAGGTTTTACATTTCTTTCTTCCTGTGTATTGGAAGAAGGTTTACTATCTGCGTCATGATGTGCAATTTCATTTCCTAATTCGTCTTTCGCACTTGTTATTTCAGAGTAGTTACAATGATCATTTGGATTAAGAGTATTTAATATCTCAAGTTTTAGAAGAAAGCTTATGTAATCACCGGGTAATATTCGAATCTTTTTGTTACTGCTGATATTTCCGGCAATGGGATTCCATCCCGGATTGATATTCGGTAGAAATTTATATCCAGGACTCAGATAATCTACTATACTGAATTCTGTCGCAACGACACTTCCCTGATTATAAACATGGATTGTAAATTCTGCAGTATCGCCAATACTCGTTCGCTTGGATGTATTTATTTCTTTTTTCAAAGCAAAGTCTACTAAAGCAACAAATGCAGGATCTTCATCATCTTCATCTTTTATTCCATCGCCATCTGTATCGAAGCCATCATCATCTATAAAATTATCACTTAAAGAATTAGGAATTCCTCCTTCATCGTTAAATCTGTCAAAATCAAATTTGGCGTCAATGTCTCGATTATAAATGGCACCTAAGGAGTCTGTTGCGCTTGTGATTTCTGCTCTGTTGACCAGGTCTTGTGATATTGAAAATAGGTCACTTATGATGAATTTAATGGGTAATTTTATTCTTTGTCCGGGTACTAATATTGAATTAATTTTCAAACTCGCTGAGCGAGTATTTGGTGAAAAGACCCAACCGGGATTATTTATCCATTGTAATCCTATAGGGATATAATCTACAATTTCAACTTTATCAACTCTGCAATACCCTTGATTAATGATTTCAATTTCAAAAGTTAAAGTATCTGAATAATTTACATAGCGATTCAAATTGTGACTTTTCATCAAGGCAAGATCAAGAATCGAAGGGGAGGCTGGATCATGATCATCTTCTTCCATGTCTTTTATTGAAACGGAAATATTATTATCATAAATGGAGTTGGGAAGAACAGAATTTTCTTCGACAGAATTACTCGCTTCTCTGCTGTCAAGATCGAATCCTGTACGATCTTCACCATGTTTATTTTTGGAAGAAATAATTTCACTGTAGTTAATGTAAGATTTGAAATTTTTCAGACCTTCTTTTAAATACAAGTAGATGTGAATGTCCAAACTATCGCCGGGAGAAATATTTTTTTGAATTGTAATGGTAGCGGAAGAACTATTGATATTCCAATTCGGATTTTCAGATGGTATAATGAGTAATCCATCTGGAATGTAATCCCGGACAGTGATTTCACCTAAAGTGTCAGTGCCTTGATTGTAAATTCGAATCAGATAGTCTAACTGCTTTCCGGGAAAATGAGGTGTCGAAGTTATTAATATTTTTTTCAAAGCAAGATCCCATAGGAAGGGTACTGCCGGATCATGATCATCTTCGTCTAAAATTCCGTTTTTATTGCGATCTAATCCATCTTCAGATATATTGTCATTGGTGATATCATTTATTTTCCCTCCTTTGTCATTAAGAGGATTGATGTCAAAGTCACTATCAACATCATTAATGGAAGCATGAACACCTAATCGTCTGTTAATTGAAGCATTTAATACTTCAGAAATATTTACCCAGTCTTGAGGTGTAGTATTTGAAAGTAATTTTAGTTTTATATTACTTGAAAGCGAATCACCAATTTTAATTGAATCTCTAATAAATGTGATTGCTGTATTGTTCACAAGATTCCAGAATGGATTCAAGTTCGGAATAAAAAGATAACCGGCCGGAATGTAATCGACTATGCTGCTCGAATATATGACTACGTTTCCTTGATTATAAAGTGTAATTTTAAAGTCTAATGTATCATTGTGGTTATAGGGTGGAGGAGTGGATAATGTTTTAACAAGAGCAATATCAAATATGGGAGCCTGTGCAACATCATGATCATCTTCATCATCACCAGCATTTAATAATCTTCTTCCATCTATCTTGTTGTCAAACTCGCTGTTAGGATAGACATTATTGTCATTGTTTATTATCATGTCTGCCTCAGAATCGATATCAATTGCTGGCAGTCCATCACTGTCCACTAAAGAAGATATTTCTGCAGTATTTATAACTTTTTGAAGTTGTGAAAAATAATTCAGTATTAAAACTAGATCTATATTTATGCTGTCCCCCGGAGCCAATGAAGCTATGGTGTACGCATAAGTACTGTCATTAATATAATTCCATCCTGGATTTAGATTATTAGAAAACGAATAAGCCCTGGGTATATAATCGACTATATTAATATTATAAGCTATAGCTGTACCTTGATTTATAATTGTGTTTCTAAAGAAAACATTTTCATCATATTTTACAGGATTTGTGTTAAGGCAAATCTTTCGAAGAGCCAGATCAAAATATTGAAAATTGGTACACACAGTATCATATTCATCTACAATGTTGTCGTTGTTTACATCTAGCCCTGATTCATTAAATAAGCCATGATATGGAATAAATTGTTGGGAAGAATTTTTAATGCAGCCAACATAAAGATTATTTCCTCCTCCAGCATTATCCAAATCAAGTTCAAGATCTAAAGTTAAGAATATCGAATCTGTTGTGCCGGGAAAAATGGATTTCTGATCTAAGATTTTAATGAATGATGAACCGGTTATATTATTCAGGATTATTGAGGGGCCTGAATTTATTTTGTAATATGCATTATTAATGATTACATCATCATCAAATGCTAATTGATCTTGTAAGTTGTATATGCCTTCCTTGCCTCCTTTGTTCTGAATTGTAAATAAATAAATCAATGTATTCGTGTGGGCGCCAGTCCTGATTTGTTCCAATAGAAATTTATTATGACTCAAGCTTGGCAAATCTCCGCATGTTGTATCTCTTATTTCAGGCCTAAAATCATTGTTGAGGTCTAGTCCGGTTATGTTGTGCAGTCCTTTTTCCTGTCTTTGTTGTAATGGAATATTTGAAATGCAAAGTCTATACATATTGTCACCAATCGAGCCTTCTCTAAGATCGAGATTGACCAAGAAATTTACATGAAAACTATCAGTAGATCCATTGGCGATTGTCCTTTGGTTCGAAATGATCCAGCCATTATTGGGTTCGGGAATTAAAAGTGAAACGGGTTGTTCATGATTTATAATCAAGCTTGCTGAGAGAATTGAAATGTCATCATCAAATTGAGGATCTTCAAGTAGATTATATTTTGAAGAAGCACCTCCTGAATTAGTGACTTTAATCCGATATTTCAATAATGAATGAGATTGATCTAAGGTTACAACTTCCAATAATTCTTTAACTACATCTAGTACGGGAATATCTGCACAGGCTGTATCAATTGACTCAAAGAAACCATCATTATCTCCATCCAGTAATGCTCTATTAAATAATGCTTGCCCTCTTGATGGAGAGATATTGCAAGCAGTGTATTGGTTGTCTCCGGAAGAATTGGCGTTTAAGTTAATATTGAAATTGATAACTACATTATAACTATGTTTTGCTCCGGCAGGTATGGATACATTGTTTAAAAGATTCCAAGGGCCTGTTCCAAACAATGCAGCACCGGTTTTAAAAGGAACAGTAGTTGTATAATATGCTGTTTTTATACTGATATCATCATCGAAGCCCTGATCATCCATTAGAGAATAAGCGCCTGTTTCATCACCAATGTTTTCAACATCAATTCTATAAACTGCATTGTGGCTCGCGTCAGAAAGTATGTTGGTTGAGATAAAAGTTTTACTGACAACTACTTTGGGTGTTGGGCAAAATGAAATTTGTGTGAATACAGAATCCTGGCAAGAGTGGTTATCAATATCACGTATAACTATTTTATAAATGGATATTCCATCGGCCTTAAAATCTGGAATGGTAGGGCTTCCGACTAACAATGGAGTCCCATAAGGTGCCGAGCCTAAAATAATATTATCTTTTAATATTTCAAATGCACTTGAATTTCCGGGTGAAGTATTTTCAGTGCCAACTAGAATAGAAAACCAATCATCATTAATAAAATTTCGCGTTCCATTGTTGTTGCAATCAGTCTGAAGAAAAGTATTTACCTGAAGTGTGCAGCATTCAATTAAGTTGATTTTGTAGGAACAGAATTGTCTTATTGTGTCGCCGGTAGAATCAATAGCTTCGAAATAATATTCTTCATATTTATCTTCAAGGCCACTAAATTGATTATTGATTGTTAAAATATCCGTGAATCCAATTATAGATTGATCAGATTTTTTATACCATCTGTATTGAGCCATGCCGGGTGCTGCAAGTAGCCTAACTTGGGTGCTTCTGTTGGTGCAAATTTGGTGTTGTAAATCACAACATGGTATTGGTTGATCAAAAGCATCAGCAATGAATAATTCACACAAAGGATTATTGCTTAAAGTGACTTGAATATCTATGTCGGATTGGCCCTTTGTTTCAATATTTTTTATTACAAAATCATAGTTGCCATCTTTTACTACATAGGTCGTCCATGATTGACCCGAACTTAATTTTACTGTTACATTTCCTATGGGTACATTAATCAGGTCGATATTTAATTCAAGATTGAACGAATTTGTTAATGCATTACATTCACTAGCGATTGCTTTATTAAATTTAATTTCACAAGAGCTTGTTGGTATAAAACCAAAATCAAATGAAAAATCATTCTGACCACTGAGTTTGGTAGAAAAAATTGTTCCAACTGTATTCGCCGCAAGTAAATTTCCATCATTGTCAATTAGTGTATTGACTGGAAAATTGTTCTTAAATGGACTTATATTAAATTGGGATAAAGCGGATTGTAATGTATTTATTTGTAAGGAATATGTTGATTCAGTTGTTAATTCTTCAATTTCATAGATAAAAGATTCAGGCATTGAATTTGTCCCGGAATATTTTTCACTTGAAAAAACATATTGACCTTTTTCATTTGTAGTGGCTGTTGCAATGGTATTTCCGTTTTTTAAGAGATTTACAACTACACCCTCCAAACCCTGCTCGATTGGATCCTGAATGCCATTGCCATTTAAATCTTTCCATATATAATTTCCAATTTGAATTGGAGGAGCCGCGGATTGAATTCTAAGGTCTCCCAGTCCTAAAGCCTTTCCACTAAAATTATTAAAAGTTGGACCTATAATTTCTAATCGTTTAGACCAGTTTCCACTTTTTTTATCAAGATGTATAATACCGTTAGAGCGTACATCAAAAGGGTCTTGTGAAGTAATAATTATACTCTTGTTTCCGGGGCAATTAATAAGTGGACCTAATGCACTTTCTGCTTCATTTAAGTTTCCGTCTTTGAGTATAGAATGGTCTCCAAAAAAATACTCACCATTTGCAGGGCCAATCCCTGTGTTTTTCCCGGCAGTGGTCTGAACACCATCATTGCCGTTACTTTCCAGAGTAAAAACGGAATTGTTATTTAATCTGCGCGCTTTAAGAACATCTCCATATCCAACTGTTGAGTACGAACCATTACCACTTGTGTTGGGTTGATGATATCCTGTCTGAAGACCGTAGCGATCTGCAATTCCAATAAACATTTCATTTTCAGATTCAAAATCAATGCTCATAAGAATAGGTTGCGTATAAGTGCAATAAATATTATTCGATTCCTGGCAGAATATATCCCATTCATCCAGCCATGGCAAAAATCTGGAAGTGGAATTGAATCCAGAATAATTCAGTGGAAATTCAAGTATTTGGGTGAATGATTTTGTAATGGGATTGAGTTCGTAAATAAAAGCAGATAAATTTCCTGTATTTTTAGAAATACTTCCATCACAGATTACTCCTACATAAAGTTTTCCTCTATAAGATTTTAAGGCCCAGGGTCTATAGTTTCCGCCAGTACAGCCAGGATCCGGAATTGCAAATGAATCCACCTGTGACGCAGTAGGCATTACAAATGGAATTTGAACAGGTATGGAATAAATTTTTCGAGTAAATAAGTTTGTTATATAAAGTGTTCGTTCATCTTCGCTCAGATCAATTGCACCAATTCCAACTTTTCCTATTTCTGAAAAGGAAAGTGAATCTTTGCTATTTGGAGGGAAATTTACAATTATACCACGTTCATTATTGCTGCGTGATGTGCCAATTGGAATTCCGAGTTGCGATACATTGATTGTATGTAGTACCGAGTGTGAGGAAATGTCAATATGATATATTCCTCCTAAGCCCGCAGGTCCTAATCCGGAATGTCGTCTTAGTGTACCAGATGTAAAGAGTGTTTGTGTGTTTTTTTGAATTGTTAAACCCCAGCAAGATCCGATCTCAGAAGCAGTAGATATAACTTCAACATTTGGAGAAGTTCCTCCGTTATTAATAAGTTTAGCATCATTAGCCGTGGTTCCGCCACTACTTAAATTCCATTTCACAAGACTTTCAGAGTCTTTATATAACGAATTCGCTGGCAAAGGATCTCCAAAAACATAACAAGGAGTAATCAGAAAAGGATCTTTAGAATAATCCTTTGGATATTGTATTCCAAAATTTATAATTGAATTATTGTTGGTCTCAAAGCGTACAGCTGTTTGTGAGCCTCCGGAATCACTGTTAATACTTGTTTCATAATCTTCCGGGTTATCCAAAACAAGTTCTATTCGAAAAGGTGGGTTTGAATTGGTGTTGAATATATACTTTCCATTCGAATTCGTCTGTGTTTGTGCTATGAATCCTTGGCTTCCAAATAATTTCAAAATGGCATTTGAAACTAAAGCTTCTTCGTAAATAATACTCGAATCTCTAATCCCGTTGTGATTATAATCTTTGAAAACAATACCGGTTATTTGTCCGGTTAATGCACTTGATAATAGTGAAAAAACAGTGATCTGAAGTGTATAAATACACAATTTCCAACGTTTGTAATACATAAGTTTCCGATTACTTCGGTCTTTTTTGCCAATAAATAAATCTTGTGCAGTATAATTTAGTCTGTTTATACTGCAATTACAAACAATGGTAAACTAGAAACAGAAGAATTTCAAAAATTATGCCAAGTATTGAATTCTCAGTTTCGTTTTTAATTCAATATGAAAGTGTTCATTATTAAGCTATTAAGGTAGCCAATAAATGTTAAGAATAGTATTATAAATAACGTATTAATAAAAGTATTCCCGTTGCTACAAATGCAGATCCACTGATCCATTTAAATTTCTCAATAGTCTGATCCGTTAATTTGTTAGAAAGGAATTGTCCTAACACCAATTTGCAAATATCCATGCTGCCAATTACAAGAACTACGATAGTGTAAAACAGAATTACTTCGGTCATAGCAGAAGTTGTATTTCTGATAAATGCTGCCAGTCCCAACCAAATAAAAAATGCAGCAGGATTTACAGTATTGATAATAAATCCCTTAATTGCAAGGTAGGAAGGAGATTTTTTCTTTAACGTATATTCGTGATTTTCCTGAAGCTTTGTTTTGCGGATTATTATGGCCAGACCTAAAAGTATAAGAAGGATAGATGAAGCCCAAACAATTCTATAATCCAGTTCTTCCAGACTGTTAGGTAGTGAAATCCGACTAATTAGATAATATGAAATGAGTAGTAGAAACAAGTCACTTGCCCAGGTTCCAATTGCCAGCCAAATTGCTTTTTTATAACCAAACCTCATTCCGCTATGAATCATAGTAAATAGAAGTGGCCCGACTAATGCACTTATGCTGATGCCGAAGAGGAAAGCTTTAAGGATGAGGTAGAACAAGAATTATGAATTATAAATTATGAAAGATGAATTATGAATGGTTGATGAATGTATAATGTTGATAGTCAATTATTATTTATTTTTTAATATTTAATAGTTGAAGGGTGAAAGATAGTGATTTTATGGAATTTGGATAAAGGAGTCTTTATAGTATCAAATGGTAAAGTCAGACGAAAGTTTAATAATGAATGAGCGAATAAGGCGTTATTTCCTTATATTTACCATTGAAACAAGGCTATATGCATGTTAAATATTTTTTTGTTGTTCTTGCACTTCTAAATTGTATTTCGCTGAATGCGCGTACAATTTATGTTGATCAACGCATTGGAACGCAATTCTGCAAGGGAAAATATTCAATTGTCAACAGAGATTGTAATGGTAATGATGGTGATGCTTACAGGAGTATTGCAGATGCAATGACTGTTGTTGCTATCGGGGATATGATTCTGATTCGTGCAGGTGTATACAATGAGTCAGTAATACCCAAAGTTTCGGGATCTAAAGAAAGAAAAATTTTTATAAGAGGGATGCCTAGCGAAAATGTAGTTTTGTCTGGATTAAATCTAAGTCCGGCCATTTATCTTGAATCCAGGAATGACATTATTTTTGAGAATATACAGGTACGGAATGTAAATCGATGGGTTAACGTATTAGGATGTAAAAGAATAGAATTTAAAAATTGTATATTTAGAAATGCAATGGATAGTAATGGCAGTTCTAAAACGGGACTTTTTTTTCAGGATTCGGATTACAACAAGATTTTAAATTGTACAATAGATAGCTCTACACAAGACAATATTGGATTAATCCAGTCCAGTCATAATCTGATTCAAAACAATACTATCACAAGAGCTGCGCATGCATTATGGGCGATTAAGTGTGGTTCATTTAATGTTTTTAAAAATAATTATTTTGCAAATTCTTTACAGAAGATTGGCGAGATATACGATTGTGATGAAGTAGGTTTTGGTTCAGCAAATTTTCCTAAAATTTCAAAGAAAAATAACACCAAATGTAATTTGATTGAAAAGAACATATTTGCTCTAACTTCTACACCTGTCAATGCGTCTCCTTATGCCGGAATTCAGCTCGCAGCACAAAGTAGCATTATAAGAAGGAATGTATTTTATGATTGCATAGGACCGCCAATTGATTTGACATTGTATGGCGGCGAAGCAGAAAACAATTATGACAATAAGATTTATCATAATGTAATGTATAAAAATCATTTTGGAGGAATCAGAATTCCTGCACAAGAAGGATCGTATTTATGTTTTGGAAATGAAATATTTAATAATATTTTTTTCAAGAATGATTTTCAGCAATATGATACAAGATGGCAATGGTATAAAGAGTTGGATGAAAAGCCGGTTCAGGTTATGTTTTCCGGATCTGCTTCACCTTTGAAAACCTATACTTCAACTGTTTATAATAATGGGATTTTTAATTCAATGAAGGATGAATTATATACTGTGGTATATGGCGATCGGTTTTCTGGAACAAATTCATCTCCACAGAATTTTAGTTGGTGGGAAGCATATTATGGTTCTTATATTCATAATAATATAGAGAGCGATCCCGAATTTGTAAATGCTGAAAATTATAATTTTACCATTCAGCCCTCCAGCAAGATGATTGATCAGGGTGCTTATATGACTACTTTGTCGGTAGATGCAGTGAATGATACAGTAATAACAGTTGAGGATGCTGCATATTTTTATGATGGATTTGGAATTGATGGATTAAATGGAGATTCAATAAAACTTGAAAATTCAACTGATTATTTTACAATTAAATCAGTTGATTATGTTCAAAGGAAATTGACAATAAATAAACCTCTTAGTGTTAAAAAAGGGAGTTATATATCTCAGTTGTATTATGGAGAAAAGCCAGATATTGGAATCGTTGAGATAAACGTTATTAATAAAATAGATCAGAATAATAGTTCAGGCATTAGTGTAAGCTATAATAGACTAGGCCAATGGTTTTATATTAATTCTCTGAATCATAGATTTTCAGAAATTAGCATTTTCACGATTGAGGGTCATGAAGTTTATAGATTTAAAGAGGCTGAAGCGATTTCAGAAATAAAAATTCCAGCGGCTGAACTAAGTAGCGGAGTTTATTTAATATTAGTTAAAGGAACGCATAGCGAGATTGCTAAAATAATTAAACATTAGATTTGTGTATAGTGTTCTAATATATGACAAAACCAAGGGTTGAGCTCTGATATTTTTTATGTCGATGAAATTAAAAATATAATTCTTTTGATATTAATTTAATTAGATTTGCAATTATTTCTTAAATATAAAAAATTATTAGTATGTCTGTAGTAAAAGTTATTGAAGTTATGGCTTCATCAAAGAAAAGCTGGGAGGATGCAGCATCAAGCGCAATTTCCAAAGCTTCTAAAACCTTAAATAATATTCGTTCTGCCTGGGTTCAGGATCAAAGCATTAAAGTCGATAAAGGCAAGATTACTGAGTTTAGAGTAACTTTGAAAATTAGTTTTGAATTAAAGTAAGTATCGATATTGTAATTGATTTTATTAGCTTCTCTGAAGCTAATAAAATTTTACTTTTTTGATTTATCGTAGATTTATTGTGAACGAATATTTTTTTTGCCTGTATTTCTCGTGTAATTAATTTATATTAAATTGATATTTTTATACATAGCTTTTGGAGCCAATAATCTTTTCATACAACAAAGCTGAAGCTTATTCGCTCTAGATACATTGAGAAGTTTACTATATTTGTTTTAAGTTTTCAGTTATGCGTAATAAGAGTTTGTTTGCTATATTTCTTTTATTTCAGGGAATGTCCTTTGGACAAGGATTTACTCTTGGAGGGCGATATTCTATAGCACTATGTAAGGATAGTACTATCAGAGTATGGGGTTTTAATGGCTTTGGTGTATTGGGACTGGGGCATGACATGGAACAAAGTTCCGGTATGCAGATAAATGGCCTTCATAAAGTTGCTGGAATGGCAGGAGGATTGTTCCATGCACTGTATGTAACGAGTGAAGGAACAGTATGGTCAGTCGGAAGAAATGTGAATGGGTCTCTTGGTGATGGATCAAATGTAGAAAAAAGATCACCAGTTAAGGTTCAGGGAATTGATAGTATAAAAAGTTGTTCCGGGGGAGGTGAGCATTCACTGTTTCTAAAAAATAATGGAAGAGTATATAGTTGTGGGTTAAATTCATCAGGACAGTTAGGAGACGGTTTTAATGCCAACAGAAATGTTCCGGTTTTAGTAAATGGGATTACGGATATAATTCAAGTTGCTGCAGGTGCAGAATATTCATTGTTGTTAAAATCTGATGGAACGGTCTGGGCTTGTGGACACAATGGATATGGGCAATTTGGCAATGCTACGAATACTAGCAGTAAGGTGCCTGTTAAAATCCCCGGTCTAGAAAATATAGTTCAGATATCTTGTGGTGAATGGCATTCAATATTTGTTAAAAATGATGGAACCGTTTATTCAGCCGGCAGAAATAATTATGGACAACTAGGAATTGGTAATACAACTGATAATAACAAAGTAACACTTATAATAGGCTTGACGGATATAATTCAAGCGGATGCTGGTGGCATACATTCTGTTTTTGTGAAACGAGACGGAACAGCCTGGACGTGTGGATTAAACAGCAATGGAAATAATGATGGTCAATTAGGTGACGGAACGAAGGTTGATAAACACTCTCCTGTGCAGGTCATTAATTCCTGGGGAAATTTAAAAGTTAAATATGCTGAGTCAACCAGAGAGCATACGCTTTTTGAATTGGAAGATGGAACAATCTGGGGCTGCGGCAGAAATAATTATGGGCAGATAGGAACAGGAAAATCTACTATCGCAAATTTTTTGACACCCGTTAGGTCGATGCCGAATTGTCAGATTATTTCAAATGAAAATGATTTTTCGAATAATGAAAGTAGAATTAAAGTATATCCTAATCCATCATCAGAGAAAATTACGATTGATTCAGACTTGATCTTGCAAAACGCTACTCTAAGAATTTTCGATCATCTAGGAAGGAATGTGAATGAATTCACAGGCTTTTATGGAACTCGTTATGATTGTATGATAAATGAATTATTTGCTGGAATATATTGGATTCAATTCATTCAGAATGAAAAACATATCGGAACAGTGAAGTTCATTGTTCAATAGTATATAAAAATAGTTCATTACGGTTTTAAAAATAGAATTCTTATGGGTAAATTAGTTGAAATTAAGACAAAGCAAACTGATGCAAGTGTTGAAAGCTTTCTTAACAAAGTTGCTGATGAAACAAAACGAAAAGATAGTTTTGTAATCCTGGAATTCATGAAAAAACATACTAAAGAAATTCCAAAATTATGGGGTTCGTCTATGATTGGATTTGGAAATATGAGATATAAAAGTCCTGCAACGGGCAGAGAAGTTGATTGGTTTAAGATTGGATTTTCACCAAGAAAAGCAAATATCTCATTTCACCTGGGCATGCACATGTCAAACGCAACTTCACTTTTCCCCAAACTTGGCAAGCATAAAACAAGCGTAGGTTGTCTGTATATTAATAAACTGGAAGACGTCAATATTAAAGTATTGGAAGAAATAATTAAGGCAAGCATTGGAAAGTAAATTTGCCATGATTTAAGAATTGATGAGTATAATCCTTGAAACACAAAGATTAAGAATTAGAGAAATATCCCTGGAGGATCTGGATGGCTTATATGCCTTGGATTCTGATCCAGAAGTTCATCGATATTTGGGAAATAATCCTGTTACAGATAAAAAGGAATTGGAAGATGTTGTGCGTTTTATTCAACAACAGTATAAAGATTTTGGAATTGGTCGATGGGCAGTTCTCGATAAAGAAACCGGTGATTTTCTAGGTTGGTCAGGATTAAAATATGTTACAACTGAGATCAATGGCTATAGTAATTATTATGATCTTGGTTATCGCTTTATCAGAAAATACTGGGGCCAGGGAATTGCAACTGAATCTGCATTAGCGATAATCAGCCATGCCTTTCAAAATATGAAATTAGATGATGTTTATAGCATGGTAGAGTTGGAAAATGCAGCATCCAATAAGTTGTTACTTAAAATTGGGATGAAGTATAAAAATACTTTTGACTATGAAGGAGTCAATCACAATTGGTTTAGTATTAGTTCGCTAGAATACAAGAATTTGAATTAAGCTTAACGGATTGAACACAAAACTCTAATATCTAAGCTCTGGTTTCTAAACTCTATATTAATAAATGAACTTACAAGAAATCTTCTCCGACAAAAGCATGAAACAAAAAGCAAAAACTGCTTTTATTAGTCAACTATTGTTAAGTAAAAAAATTAAAACTGATGAACTTATAAAATATTCAGAAAATGCAAAGGAGGTTGAACAAGCGAGTTGTATTGAGAGCTTGGAGCTTGCTTCTAAGTCAAAACCTGATATCATTGATGAAGCAACTTGGAAGTATATTAATAAGATGCTAAAAAATGAAGCACCCAGGATTAAATGGGAATCTGCCAAAGTAGTAGTTAATGCTGCTAAACTATATTCAACTGCATTAGGAGCTACTATCAAGCAATTATTGATAAATGCTGAAGATAAAGGGGCGGTAGTCCGGTGGGCAACTGCCAGTGCGTTAGGGGAGATCCTGAAGTTAAAGACAAAGTACAACAAAGATTTGATTCCAATTTTGGAGGCTTTAAGTAAGTCAATTGAGGATAATGCTGTGAAGAAAAAGTATATTGAGGCACTAAAAAAAAATAAGTAAGGGTTAGTTTTCAAATGCAAATATTTTTGTAAAAAACTCTGTATGGGCCCGGGAAAATCAGGCTTGTCTAAGCTGGAATTTTTATGATTGTATTCATTTTACATGTATGTTTTTTAGGAATTATGAATAGACTAGAGTAATCGATAATAAAGCATCGTTCAGGTTCCTGTTGGCTTCTTAATAGGGCAATAATATAATGTTTCAAGACCCAGTATAGATAGAAATAATAAAATTCCTCTATTCTGCAATCTCGTATTTGGAAGGTTTATCTATTCTTTTTTAGTGAATGATTGTAATCATTGTTAAGCATGATTTCTATTAGCACCGTATTCTATCCTATTCCTCAGTTTTGTGGAAAATCTAATAATATGTATAATTTATCTTTAGACAAATTAATGTGGAGGTTTTACCTTATGATGGGTATTGTTATTGCAGCATTTTATTTAGGGATTCCTTGGTTGTCAATTCTCTCAGTTCCGGTATTATTAAGTGCACTGGCAGGATGGAGTTTTAAGAAAAAGGCTCAAGCCGCACCTCGTAAAAAGGAGATGTATGAATTTAATGATAACTCTAACATGACTCAACAGTATTTATAAGTAAGTTAAGTTATGCACTATTTAAAGGCAGAAAGTGACTTTTACAAAGATCTTACCTGGATTCTCAATGGTAAATAAAGCGACTATTACCCGCCAAAGTATTCTGGATCTTTTAAGCGTCATTAGGGATCCTGAAATCCCTGTTGTAAGTATCTATGAAATAGGGCTTCTGAGGGATGTTTCTATTGTAGATGACAGAGTGAATATTCATGTAACTCCTACATATAATTCATGTCCTGCAATGGAAATTATTGTACAGGACATTCGATTTATTTTAAAAGAAAACCAAATTATTAATTTTGAAATCATTGTTGATTATGCACCTGCGTGGTCAACAGATTCTTTAAGTGATGAAACTTTAAAAAAACTGAAAACATTTGGAATTACACCTTCTGTAAATGGTAAGCATTGTTCTGATGATTCATTTATTAAAGTGCATTGCCCAAGATGCGGTACTTACGAAACGGTTTTGATTTCTCAATTCGGATCTACGCAGTTGAAAGCTTTGTATAAATGCAATCATTGTAAAGAAGTATTCGACTCTTTTAAAAGTCATTAAATATTATATATGCCCATCTATCAAAAAATAGGATTTGTACCAGACAAGAGACATGTAGTTTCGAGAATGCAAAATGGCTTATTATTGCAAGAAGAGCTTGTAGGCACTCAGGGTTTTTCCGGGCTATCTTCACTTGTTTATCATTTGTATCCTCCTACTGAAGTACTTAGGAAGGGTGATTCTTATTCAGTGGCGCCAAAAATTGCAAAGAAGGATAGTTTAGACGCAATGAGTTTTAATGGATTTAATATACAAGCAGAGAGCGATTATATAAAATCCCGCAAAATTCTTTTTGTTAATTCAGCACTTCAGATAGGATTAATGGCTCCCATTAATTCCATGGAATATTTCTTTAAGAATGCTGACGCAGATGAGATTCATTTTGTCCACAAAGGAGAAGGAACTTTATTTTCAATTTATGGTGAATTGAATTTCAAATACGGTGATTACATTGTAATTCCCCGAGGAACGGTTTATAAAATTGAATTCAAAACAAAAGACAATTTAATCCTTCTTGTAGAGTCCTTTAATCCGGTCTTTTCACCGCAAAGATATAGAAATGATTTTGGTCAATTTCTTGAACATTCCCCATTCTGCGAAAGAGATTATGTTCTTCCTCAAAATTTAAAAACGATTGATGAGACTGGAGAATTTGATATTTTTATAAAAAAGAAAAATTTTATTTACCCTTATATTTATAATCATCATCCATTTGATGCAGTGGGCTGGGACGGTTATGTTTATCCATATGTATTCTCTATTTTTAATTTCGAACCCATAACTGGAAGAATTCATATGCCGCCTCCGGTGCATCAGACTTTTGAATCTTCAAATTTCGTAATCTGTTCTTTTGTTCCAAGGTTATATGATTATCATCCGCAGGCAATTCCAGCGCCTTATCATCATAGCAATATAGATAGTGACGAACTTCTTTATTACGTTGATGGAGATTTTATGAGTCGGAATAATATTCATAAGGGTCAGATCACCTTACACCCGGGAGGTATTCCACATGGACCTCATCCTGGAGCAATTGAAAGAAGTATTGGTCAAAAAGAAACCAAAGAATTGGCAGTAATGATTGATCCTTTTCAACCTGTCATGATTACCGAAGAAGCAATTCAAATTGAAGTTAAAGATTATTATTCTTCCTGGTTAAATAATATTACAGCAAATTAAATTCATTCTTATGCAAAATCTATCTGACGTTAAAAATTATAAATACGATGGTTCAAAAGTGTTTCCGGAAGCACAAGACTTTTTACCAATACTAGGCACAGACTATGTTGAATTGTATGTAGGAAATGCCAAGCAATCAGCGCATTTTTATAAAACAGCATTCGGTTTTAAATCCTTAGCGTATTGTGGATTGGAAACGGGAAATAAAGAGTATTGCTCATATGTTCTTGTTCAGGACAAAATCAGACTTGTCCTTACAACGCCTTACTCCGGTAACTCTGAAATTGCCGAACATATAAAAAAACATGGCGATGGTGTTAAAGTCATTGCTTTGTCAGTTGACGATGCTGATCACTCCTATAAAGAATCTGTCAATAGGGGAGCGCTTTCTTATTTTGAAACGATTACTGAAAAAGATAGCTTTGGAGAGGTAAAAAGATCTGCTATTAGAACTTATGGAGATACGATACATGTCTTTGTAGAAAGAAAAAATTACAAAGGTGTATTCATGCCTGGATTTATTGAATGGAATTCAGAGTATAATCCTGAATCAACCGGACTGATGTATATAGATCATATGGTTGGTAATGTAGAATTGGGACAGATGAATTACTGGGCGAAGTATTATTCTCAATGCCTTGGATTTGCAAACCTTATTAGTTTTGATGATAAGGATATTAGTACACAGTATACTGCATTAATGAGTAAGGTTATGACAAATGGAAACGGACGTATAAAGTTTCCAATCAACGAACCTGCAGCGGGTTTGAAAAAGTCGCAGATAGAAGAGTATTTAGAATTTTATAAAGGAGCCGGTTGTCAACATATCGCTGTAGCTACCAATGATATCGTATTTACGATTTCTGAAATGAGAAAAAGAGGTGTTGAGTTCTTACATGTACCTGGTACATATTATGATTCAGTTCCTGATAGAGTAGGTGATATTTCAGAAGATCTGGCAATCCTTAAATCTTTAGGTATTATGGTTGACAGAGATGATGAAGGATATTTACTTCAAATTTTCACAAAACCTGTTGAAGATAGGCCGACATTATTTTTTGAAATCATTCAAAGAAAGGGAGCCAAATCATTTGGAAAAGGAAATTTTAAAGCATTGTTCGAAAGCATAGAAGCAGAACAAGCAAGAAGAGGAACTTTATAGTACACTTAATTAATAAACAAAATTAAAAGCCATTATGGATAAAAAGGTTCAACAATTGGAAAAAAGCCCATCGCAGTTAATTTATAAATTGGATTTGTTAGATCATTCTGATCATCATCCGCCGCATGGCCATGATGATGATAATTGCTGTGGCTCATGTAAAAATTTAGGAAAGTGTTCAGGAAAAGGAGAATCTAAAACCAATGGAGGTGTTGATCTTGAAAATCTTATTGATAAATTAGATTAATGTCTTCTTTTACTTCACAAACTTATTGTGTTCATTGTGGCTCAGAATGCGGTCATGATGCATTAACGGTAGCAGAAACAAATTTCTGTTGTTCAGGTTGTAAAATGGTATATGATATCATTCAAAACAATAATTTATGTGAGTATTATAACATTCATGATACACCAGGAATTAAAACAATATATAAATGGAGTTCACAGAAGTTTGACTATCTGAGTAATAAAGAAATTGTGAATCAGTTAATTTCTTTTCGTAATGGTGAAGAGGAGCATGTTGAATTTTATTTACCTCAGATTCATTGCAGTAGTTGCTTGTGGTTATTGGAAAGACTATATCAAATAAACCCTGCAATTATTAGTTCCAGGGTTAATTTTTACAATAAAAAAATCTACATCACTTATGACTCTACGGGAACAAATTTAAAAGAGGTTGTAGAGTTGTTGGCAAGCCTTGCATATGAGCCACATATAAGTTTAGACGGCAAGAAAAATACGGCTACCGAGTATGATGATCAATATGGATTAAGCTTGGGAATAGCTGGATTCTGTTTTGGCAATGTTATGTTGATGAGTCTTGCAGAATACTTTTCAGCAGGAACCATGGAGTATTCCATACATACATTTATATCAATAGCAAGTATTGTAATTTCTTTACCATCCTTACTTTATTCTGCGCGGCATTTTTATATGTCCGCCTGGAAAGGATTGCGTAAAGGTATTTTGAACATCGATTTTCCTATAGTATTGGCGTTGTTTATTACTTTTGGAAGAAGCTTGTATGAAATTGCTTCCGGTACAGGAATAGGTTATCTGGATAGCATGACAGGCATTATTTTCTTTATGCTTATTAGCCGATGGCTGCAATCACGTACGTATAAGAAAATATTTTTTGATAAAGATTATAAAAGCTTTTTCCCGGTTTATGCATGTAAAATTGTGAATGGCATTTCCGAATATGTTGAACTAACAACTGTAAAGGCACATGATATTTTGAGAATTCATTCTAATGAAATAATACCTGTAGATGGTATTTTATCAAAAGGATCAGCCCAGATTGATTATAGTTTTGTTAGTGGTGAAAGTAATCCTGTAGTTGTTGAGAAAGGTGAATTGGTTTATTCCGGAGGAAGGCAATTGGGAAGTAATCTAGAAATTGTTGTTGCTAAAGAATTCTCAAAAAGCAAACTCATTAGCTTGTGGAACAATTCAATATTCAGAACGAAGCATGAGTTAAATCACGATGAATATGATAAAATAGCCAATTACTTTACATTAGGCGTTATCATGCTTGGCGGTATTGCAGGAATGTATTGGATGTTGCAAAAAGAATACACATATATGTGGAATGCAATTGTTACGGTTTTAATTGTTGCGTGTCCATGTGCATTGTTGCTGTCAAAGAATTTTACTTATGGAAACATAGCTCGAATACTATCATATAATGGTTTTTTCTTAAGATCAACGGAGTTAATATCACGATTTAATAAAGTAAGTACTTTTGTATTTGATAAAACCGGGACACTTACACAGCCTTATTATGAGAATGTAAATTATTTTGGTAATCGATTGGAGGATTCAATGAAACGAGCCATTTCATCATTGCTTAATCAAAGTACACATCCGCTTGGAAAGTCTATTCAGCGATTTCTGCTTGTAAAAGAACATGTAAGCGTTGATTCTTTTAAAGAGTATAGTGGAAAAGGAATAGAAGGGTGGATAGAAGATCGGCATATTAAGATCGGATCTGCAGACTTTGTAAAAATTAGCGATTCAGGTCAGGTAGGTTCAGTAATATTTGTTATGTGTGATTCTAAGCTTATTGGAAAGTTTATAATTCATAATTCATATAGAGATGGAATCGACAAGATGTTTGCTAAACTAAAGAATAATTTTAAGATATTGCTTTTATCTGGCGATAATGCGAACGAAACTGAAAATATTAAGAAATTTATTGGCCAGGATGCAGTACTAAAATTTAATCAATCACCACAAGATAAACTACATTCTATCAAAGAATTACAAGACCAGAAAGAAAATGTAGTGATGGTAGGTGATGGATTAAATGATTCTGGTGCTTTTCAACAAAGTGATATTGCGATTTGTGTTGCAGATGATGACAAGGGATTTACACCAGCGTGTGATGCAATTATTGAAGGAAGAAACCTACATCTAATTCCTGAGATTGTTCGTTTCCTTCAATCCGGTAAGATTACAATTAAGGTCATTTTTGGAATTTCAGCAGTATATAATTTGATTGGTTTATATTTTGCGTTACAAGGAATTCTGACTCCTTTAGTAGCAGCTATTCTAATGCCATTAAGTAGTGTAACAATTATAGGGTTAAGCTATTTATGGAGTTTAAGAAGTGCCAGTAAATTACTTTTAAAAACTACAACATTATGAAAATAATTATACTTCTCGTTATCCTGAGCTTAATAATAGCTATTTCATTTTTAATAGCTTTTATATGGAGTGTTAAGTCAGGACAATATGAGGATATAGAGGGCCCTCCACGAAGAATTTTATTTGATAAGAATATTAAAAAATGAGTATGCAGAATGAAGTTTTTTACTATGACAATAAGTACCCTAAGTACTTTGCGATAGCTACAACGCTCTGGGGAGTGGTTGGTATGCTATTAGGAGTTATTGCAGCATTTCAGATGGTTTTTCCGATCCTGAATTTCAGTGACTGGATGCCTTATCTGTCTTTTGGTAGGTTGCGACCTGTACATACAAATGCAGTGATCTTCGCTTTTGTTGGTAATGGAATATTTACCGCAATTTACTATTCACTGCCCAGATTGTTGAAAACAGAAATGTGGAGCAAAAAATTTAGTGCGATTCATTTCTGGGGTTGGCAATTGATAATTGTATTAGCAGCTGTTACCTTGCTAATGGGTTTTACCACCGGAAAGGAATATGCAGAATTGGAATGGCCGATTGATATTCTAATTACACTTATCTGGGTGGTATTTGGAATTAATATGTTCGGAACAATTCTAACACGAAGAGAGCGACATTTATATGTAGCAATTTGGTTTTTCATAGCGTCGTGGGTTACTGTTGCAATGTTGCACATCACCAATTCAATGGAACTTCCGATTTCTTTATTTAAATCTTATTCGGTTTTTGCCGGAGTTCAGGATGCATTGGTGCAATGGTGGTATGGGCATAATGCGGTAGCGTTTTTCTTGACTACTCCTTATTTGGGATTGATGTATTATTTCCTTCCCAAAGCAGCAGATAGACCTGTTTATTCCTATCGACTAAGTATTGTGCATTTTTGGAGTTTAATATTTATTTATATCTGGGCGGGACCTCACCATTTATTATATACTGCATTGCCGGAATGGGCTCAATCATTAGGAGCTGCATTTTCAATTATGCTTATACTTCCAAGCTGGGGAGGTATGCTAAATGGTTTATTTACATTGCGTGGTGCATGGGATAAGGTTAGAGAAGATCCTGTGTTAAAATTTATGGTTGTTGCTGTTACTTGTTATGGTATGGCAACTTTTGAAGGTCCAATGTTATCATTAAAGAATGTAAATGCAATCTCGCATTACAGTGATTGGACTGTTGCACACGTTCATATTGGAGCATTAGGTTGGAATGGGTTTTTGACTTTTGGTATGTTGTATTGGTTGTTCCCTAGAATGTTCAATACAACTTTGTATTCAAAAAAGTTAGCTTCCATGCATTTTTGGATTGGAACATTGGGAATTATTCTTTATGCGATTCCAATGTATTGGAGCGCATTCAGATCTTATTTCATGATGAAGGCATTTACTCCTTCCGGACAATTGGAATACCAGTTTATGGATATTGTCCAGACAATCGTTCCATTTTATCTCATTAGAGCAATTGGAGGTACTATTTTCTTAATTGGAGTTATTGTTATGGTTTACAATTTAATAAAAACCGCCAAACAAGGAAATTTTATTGAATCAGAAAGAGCTGAAGCTCCACCATTGGCAAAACAATACGTAGCTCCATCTAATAGTATATGGCATAGTGTTATAGAGCGTAAGCCATTGCTTCTTCTTGTTTTGAGTCTTATCGTGGTCGCTATTGGAGGATTAATCGAATTGGTTCCTACTTTCTTGGTTAAAGAAAATATACCTCATTTGGCAAGTGTAAAACCATATACACCATTGGAACTACATGGTAGAGACCTTTACATAAAAGAAGGTTGTTATACCTGTCACTCTCAAATGATTCGTCCATTCCGTTATGAAATAACCAGATATGGAGAATATTCTAAAGCGGGAGAATTTGTTTATGATCATCCATTCCAATGGGGAAGTAAACGAACAGGTCCGGATTTGGCGAGAATCGGTGGAAAGTATAACGATAGTTGGCATTTCAATCACATGTTAGATCCACGATCGATGGCTCCAGGAAGTATTATGCCTTCTTATCCACATATGTTTGAAGATGAAATAGACAAGGCTAGTACGATGTCAAAAATTCATGCCATGAGAAAGCTAGGTGTTCCTTATCCTGAGAATTATGAATCTCAGTGTGTTAGTGATTTGGAAAAGCAGGCTAAAGGTATTACTGACAAACTTCGCACTGAGAATAAAATTGATATTCCGAGTGATCGGGAAATAATTGCACTTATTGCGTATTTACAAAGATTAGGAACTGATACTAAATTAAAGAAATAGAATTATGAAATTTAAAACTTATTTGGAAACGATTTCAGGAGTGCAGATTTATCCAATGATTTCACTTCTGCTTTTTATAGTATTCTTTGTGGCAGTTACATACTGGGCATTTAAGATTAATAAGAATGATATTGAAAAATACGAAAATATACCATTAGAAAAATGAAAATTATGATCAAGAATTATAAATATTATTTAGTAGCCGGACTTTCCGTGCTTACATCAGTTTCTTATGCAGGAAGTAGTGCTGAAACTAAATCTAATGCAATACAATTTGGGGGGCTACATTCTTTGTTAGCCATATTACTTATATTGTTATTGATACCGATTATAATCTCGGCTTCTACTTTTATGAAGCTTGTTAAAAAATCATATGCTGACAAACTTGGAAAATCATCAACCCATAAATTGTCCGGATTATTTTTAGTCGCAGCAACAGAAAATGCCGCAACAACTGCGGTAGCGGATTCGATTAATTGGTCAAATATTGATTGGGGCCTTTGGGTGATGCTTCTTGTAGCTGTTGTGGAAATATTTCTCATTATTTTCTTTAATTTACAGACACAGAAGATAATTGATCTGGAAAAGGCTTCTTCTTACGTCGGAGAGGCTGAAGAACCACAATCATGGTTATCTGACTGGTGGGATAGAATCAATAGTTTTAAACCTTTACATGAAGAAGGAAGAATTGACACCGGGCATAATTATGATGGTATTAGAGAATTGGATAATATTACTCCACCATGGTTTACTGCTGCGTTTATTGGTACAATAATTATTGCAGGAGTTTATATGTATAGATATCATATAGCGAAATCTGCTCCTCTGCAACTTGCTGAGTTGAAAATAGAAATGGATCTGGCATTAAAAGAAAAAGCAGAATATATGTTGACACAAGAAAGCAGTGTTGACGAAAACAATGTTACATATCTTGATGAAGCGAACAGATTGGAAGGTCAAGTAATTTTTGAACTGAAATGTGCAGTGTGTCATGAGAAGCATGGTGGTTCTAAAGCAGGTGGAGTGGGTCCTAACTTAACCGATAAATATTGGTTGCATGGTGGATCACTTAAAGATATTTTTTATACAATAAAATACGGTTGGCCTGAAAAGGGAATGATTGCATGGGCGGATCAAATGTCTCCAAAAGAGATGGCGCAAGTTTCAAGTTATATTAAAGCAATGCAAGGCACAAATCCTGCAGGTGCAAAAGAGCCACAGGGTGACGAATTTGTTGAGGCTGTTACGAATACATCGACTGAATCAGTATCTAAAGATACGATTCAAAAAAAATAATTAGAATTGAGAGAAGAAGACTTAGTCAAGGCAAGTAATTTTAGAGATAGAGTTAGTACGGTAGATAAGGAAGGTCACCGTAAATGGATTTATGCGATAAAGCCATCAGGGAAATGGTATAATGCCAGAACGATTGTTTCTTATTTATATCTGTTTATCTTTTTGGTTATCCCATTTATAAAGATTGGAGACCATCCCTTGTTGATGATTAATATTGTTGAGTCAAAGTTTTCAATATTTGGAAAAATGTTTTGGCCGCATGATATGTTCATCTTTGCCATATCAATGGTAGCATTTATTATCTTTATTGTATTATTTACTATTGCATTTGGAAGACTTCTTTGTGGTTGGGCTTGTCCACAGACTGTGTTTATGGAATTTATATTTAGACCAATCGAATGGTTATTCGAAGGTTCTCCAACACAACAGAAAAAACTTGATCAGGGAGAATGGGATGCAAATAAGATTCTCAGAAAATCGGGCAAGCATATCGTTTTTTTCTTAATCTCTTTTCTTATAGCGAATGCATTTTTATCATACATAATCGGAATTGATAAATTGCTTTTAATAATTAGTGAGCCTATATCTGAGCATACTGTTTTGTTAACAAGTTTGATTATATTCTCATTGTTATTTTATGTTGTATTCGCTTTTGTAAGAGATATTGTATGTACAACAATTTGTCCTTATGGCAGACTTCAGTCTGTAATGATTGATAAAGACACAATGCAGATCGCATATGATTATAAGAGGGGAGAGCCAAGGCATAAAATAAAGAAAGCTGAAGTTCGCACGGAAGGTGATTGTATTGATTGCATGAAATGTGTTGTTGTATGTCCGACAGGAATCGATATAAGGAATGGCAATCAGATGGAATGTGTAGCATGCACAGCATGTATTGATGCCTGCAACGAAGTGATGGACGCTGTTAATTTACCTAAAGGTTTGATCAGATATGCTTCAGAAAATGAGTTAGAATCCGGCAAGAAACTTACATTCAACACAAGAATGAAAGCCTATACAGTGGTGTTATCTATTCTTGTATTAATCATTGGATTTTTAGTATTTAGCAGGGACGATGTAGATGTTTTTATTTCTAAAGTTAAGGGACAATTATATCAAGAGAATCCTGATGGTACATTGAGCAATTTGTATGATGTTAAGATATTTAATAAAACGAAAAGAGATGCCACAATTAAGCTTGTCCCCGAAAATTATGCCAATGCTTCAATTCAAGGAATTGGAACTGACCAATTGGTAGTTAAAGGTGAGCAAATGATTGATTATAAACTTTTTATCAAGATACCAAAAGATCAGATTATTTCACGGTCCAATAATCTGAGATTAGGAATATATCTTGACGATAAGAAGATTAGAACTTTAGATACAAAATTTTTAGGACCATTTAAATAATTATGAGTTGGGCATATAAAATAATGATTGTTATTATTGGATTCATGGTAATGATGATAGGATTTGTTTTTGTTTCTATGAATCAAACGAATCCGATGATTGAGGAAAATTATTATGAGCAAGAATTAAAATTTCAAAAGAAAATTGATGCATCGAATGCAGCAGCAACACTTTCAGGTAAATTATCTGTAGAAAAAGAGGGCAATGATTTAGTAATAAAGCTTGCTTCTTCCGAATTGGGGTTTATTCAAGATGGATCTGTGAAATTTATTCATGTTCAAAACCCGGCATTCGATTTTGAAATTTCATTGAAAGATGCTCAGGAAGGTGTTATTAAGGTTCCGACAGCAACGCTTAATTCAGGGAAATATATTTTCAAATCTAATTTTGTAAAGGAAAGTATAAATTACTATACTGAAGGTACTATTCTGTTGTAATATTTATATGGAGGAAGGCCTTATTTATGTTTTTCTATCCGGACTTGGTATTGGTTTTGCCGGTAACTTGCATTGCGTTGGAATGTGTGGGCCACTTGTCATAGCTGGAGCATCATCCATGTCAGGTAAGAATAGTGTTCTTTCATCTTTGTTATATCATAAAGCCAGAATCATTGCATATATCTTTTTAGGGCTAGCTTTTGGATACATAGGTCAGACAATTTCTTTGGTAGTATTCCAACAATGGATTTCAATTGTAGCTGCGCTATTAATATTTGCATATTTGTTTATTTATTATTCAACTGTAAATTCCAGAATTGATAAACTTCAATGGATTCAAATTCTTAAAACTAAAATCAGTGAACTTCTGTATTCTCCGGATTCGTATTGGCGAATTATGCAGCTAGGTTTTTTAAATGGGTTGTTGCCATGCGGACTTGTGTATATAGCAGGTATTACTGCAGCTGCTTCCGGAAGTTACCTTACTGGTTCAGTTCTAATGTTGGGTTTTGGAATGGCGACGTTTCCAGTGATGCTTGGTATTATGATTATGGGGCGAAAATTTAGCTTTCAACATAAATCATTGTTTAGTAAGTTGAGCCCGATTATGATATTTAGCGTTGCAGTTTTGTTGTTGTTGAGAGGCATGAATTTAGGGATCCCATATATTTCTCCTAAGTTAGAGAATAATAAAATGGAATGTTGTAATAAAGGAAAATAAATGTAAGTATTAAATTGTAGGCTAACTGGCACTATTTGGATATCAATTTACGCACTACACTTATTTTTTCAATTTCGTTTACAATTATTTATGAATATAATTTTTCAAAACGAGCTGTAAAATGTCTTAGGAAAGGAGGTTCGTAAATTATTTTAAATCCTTTCTCTGCAGTAGTAAGTTCTTTAATATTCTCAAATACTTCTACAACATAATCAATATGGCTTTGTGTATATACTCTTCGAGGAATTGCTAAACGAACTAACTCCTGAGAGGCAGGGATAAGAGATCCAGAAGAATCATTTTTTCCAAACATTACACTGCCTAACTCAACAGATCGAACGCCACCTACTGTATATAATTCACAAACTAATCTTTGTCCAGGAAATTGTTCTATCGGGATTTTTGGAAATAATTTTTTAGCATCAATATAAACAGCATGACCACCAATTGGCCAAATTACGGGAATTCCTATTTCTTTTAGTTTTTCACCCAGATATGCAGTGCTTCTGATTCTGTATTCCAAATAATCGGATTCAAAAACTTCTTCTAATCCTACTGCAATAGCTTCCATATCTCGTCCTGAAAGGCCCCCGTATGTTGTAAAGCCTTCAGAGATTATTAATTGGTTGACACATTTTTGATTTAGTTCTTCATTTCTAAGACATAACAAGCCACCCATATTTACCAAGCCGTCTTTTTTAGCGCTCATTACAAAGATATCAGCCAATGAAAGCATTTCCTTTGCAATGTCCTTGTAGCTCCATTGTGAATATTCAGCTTCTCTTTGTTTTATAAAATAAGAATTTTCAGCGATTCTGCATCCATCAAGAATCAGTAAGATTCCATGTTTAGAACAAAGTGCACGAACAGCCTTTACATTGGCCATGCTAACAGGTTGCCCACCAGAGGAATTATTGGTAACAGTAATAATAATGGCTCCAATGTTGGGAGCTCCAATTTCTAAAATTGCAATTTCCAGCTTGTCAAGATCTATATTCCCTTTGAAGGGTAAATATTTAAAGGAATCTAAAGATTCTTCCGGCATAAGATCAATAGCGCGTGCGCCTGTAAATTCAATATTAGCTCGTGTCGTGTCGAAGTGAGAATTCGCAAGAAAAACTTTACCTTTTCCACCTAACAACCCATAAATTATTCTCTCGGCAGCACGACCTTGATGTGTAGGTAAAATAAAGGGCATTGATGTTAAATCCTTCACAACCTTTTCAAGGCGTGTCCAGCTTTTTGCACCCGCATAACTTTCATCAGCTATCATTATCGCTGCCCATTGATTCTGACTCATTGCAGAAGTTCCTGAATCTGTCATAAGATCAATAAACACATCATCCGAAGAAAGTAAAAAAGGATTAAAGCCGGCATTTTGAAGAGCCATTTTGCGATATGGTTCGTCAGTCATTTTTATAGGTTCTACCATTTTAATTCTAAATGGTTCAGTAAGTACTTTCATTGTTTTGGTAAGATTTAAATAAAATTAATATCCTAATAATCTATTACACTATCATTAGTGAAGTGCTATTAAAATAGAACCGAAATTAATTTTAACTATACTTGAAATGCAAAATGTAAATCATCCTATATTATGATAGTTATCATAGTTCATGCCAGATATGTATTCTGTCAATTGGATAAGATTCAAAGCTTTGCTGTATTGTTGAAAAATTGCAATGCTTATACAATAATTTCAAAAGGAATGAAATCTATTATTGTTCTATTGAACTTTGAAATATTTTTTGCTCAATAGGGTTGTTCTATTGGATTATTTTATTCCAAATTAGAATTTGTGGAGTCACTAACTTTAACCTTGTTCACTTATTTTATTAAGATTAATTGACTTGTTTGCATGCCAGTAACCCAATGTGTTACCATTGGTTCAATATTTACATAATCGCCAGGTAAAAGTGTTTCTTTAATATCTTTTTCATTTTCAAACAACGCTTCTCCAATTACACAAATTAAAAGTGCTGGAATTTTTGTAATGTGCTCTCTTAATTTTTCTCCCTGCATTATGAGTATAGAGCTTGCATTTCCACGATCGCTTATAAATAGAGGAGTTGACGAAACAGGCTTAGTTTGGGTATGTAATTCTTTGATATTCATATTGATTTTATTTAGCTTTCTTATCCATCTCTACTACCCAAATACCACGAATTTGATTTTCACCATAATTCACTGCGCGATCTTTGGGATATAGTTTGTCAATTATTTTTTTGGTATTAATAACTATATCTTTATTTGGCTTACCATGACATTGTAGGCACATTTTATTCGTTTCAATAGGGTAGTGTCCTATTACTTTTTCATTTTTTTCAGACATTATTGGAGTTAGCTTTTCACCCAATTGTATTGACGATTTGAATTTCTCAATGCTCGCCAATTCTTCAGGGTTGGCCTTGTTCTTTTCATTTCTTGGCTTGTCACTTACTCGTTTTATTCCTATGTTATATAGCTTGGCCATACTATCAGTCACAGTAAAAGCTCTTGTATTGCAAAATGTAACAGCTCCAGCACTGCCTTTTTCTTTTATTGCCGTCAATAAATTTTTACCCAGTTCACCTTTTGTCGAAGTGACATATTTTAAGCCTAGATCCTGTGGGCTCAATGTATTTGTATCTATTACAGGAGTTTTACTAAATAAATTCCATTTAGCAAGCCATTCACTTGACTTCAGGTCATTTTCATAGATATACTCTGCAATAATTTTGAGTTCTTCTTGTTTATACATTTGCTTTGGCATTAAGCCAAAGTTTGAAACTGCATCCGGCATGATGGAATTTTCAATCGTAGGGTTGTTGGTGAAATTGATAATTTTGTTTACGAACTGATCTTTACTGTTATTATTATTAAAGTATTGTTCCCTGATTTTATCCATTGAAGGGGCAATTTGTGTAACTGTATTCAATTCAGGATTGTGACAATTAAAACAATTATTTTTTAATAGCCCCATGGATGTAACATCCTGCCCGGTTAATGCAGTATCTAGATATTTGGTATGCTTTGAATTCTTTTGACACCCAATACTTAATGTGATTAATATTGTAGCGCAAAGAGCGTAGAATGTTATTCCTTTCATTCGAAATATTGATTAAATGTTTTAAATAAAGACTGGATATTCTCAAAACATTTTTCTGATTCACCAGCATCTTCAGTTTCATGTAATTCATCCACCAGCTCTATATAAGGCAATAGCCATTTATGGAGTTCATCGTGTGCTTTGCCTTTCATTGTGCAATTTGAGGTAAGAAGTTCTATATTGTCTTGCAATGTAGTTGACAAGGTGTGATAATCCAACGATTTAGATGATGCAAATTCATTGATGTAATTTTCCATGTTACGAATATGAATAAGCATATTCTCATCAACTTTCCATTTTTTTCCATTGTCAAATTCTAAAGTATGTGATTCCTCTTCATGTATTGTTTCTTGTTGTGTAGAAGATTGTTTAGCTTGGTCTTTAACATTGGACATATTGTCACAACGATAGAGAATCAAACTCATGCCTAATATCAAAATATGTTTATTGCTCATTGTTATTATTTGTAATTGTGAAAAGCTTATAAGATAATAGTTATTGATTTTCTATATTTTCATTCACTTATTGTTTTTCTAATTCCTGATTTAGCGTTCAATAATTATTTTTTGAGTTATTTTTTCATCTTTAGTGGCAAGAGTTACAAAGTAATTCCCACCTTTGGATAAATTCTTTATTTTTATAGCATAATTATTTTCACCGGGAAGCAAGTTTTTAAGCTTCTCATTTTCAACTATTTTTCCATTGGAGTCACTTATTGTTAGTTTCACTTCCTTAATTTCGCTTAGATTAAATTTTATTATAAAGTGGCCATAATTTGAATTCGGATATATTTGCAGTTGCAGAGTTCCATTGCTTTGATGATTTAATCTATGTGTTCCTGATGTTGAATTTTTTATAAGAGATACTTTAAATAATTGGCTACTCGCCGAACTTTCAGTTCCTGTATTTGTAAAAAAGATATTAGCAGCAGTGCTGCTTATTCCTCCGTATATGTAACCTAACAAGGTGGTGTCAGAATTTATGGCATCAAGATTCAATACCCCATTATTAAAATGGGGAACCGTTTCGACTGGTATAAATTCTGAACTGGCACCTAATAATGAAGGTAACTCAATTGGTAATTTGTATTCTATCATTTTGCCATTGGCATCTCTTGTAACTCTGGCAATCGTCTTTACAAAAGGAACATTATTATCTTGTACCAGTACTCCTGAATTATCATAGTATTGTGCAATTCCTCCGAAAAACACAGTATGCATTTCGTTTTTTGAGGAACTGTAGATTGGAATATGTGCGCAATGGTAATGATTGTAATACTGCGAGAAGTCATTATTAACGGAATAACCTGAACTGTCAATATTTACACTGTTCAAAAACGGTAAATCAATATCCGCTTGAAAAACTCCGGAGAATGCGGTTATTCCTTCTTGGCCATTTGGCATTATCTGAGGAACTGCATTGTAATCTCTTCTGTGTAAATTGGCTTCATCATACATTGATGGTAAATGAATTATTGGAAGATTCGTGCCATCATCATGAATCAAAAATTTTCTAATTGAATTCGTGTATTCCTGGATGAATCCAGGCCCATGTGTTGGCCCCATAGGGTTGTATCTTCCGATAAATTTTTGACCCCCGGTCAAATAATAAGTGTCGTATATTTTATTGAGATAACCTCCGGTAACAGCAAACATTGTATCTTTTATTTGTCTAAAATAAGATGTAGCTGAAGTCCCTTTTATTACTGCATCTATTACTTTTGGAACATTAACAGCACACAGATTGGGATAAGTAATATGATCATCTTCTGTATTGCTGAATCCATATCCGCCTATCAGATAAAGAAAATCTCCTTCTTGATAAAATTCCATGTTTGTAGAACTTAATTGTTCTTGTATGCTTACTGGAAGAGAAGATATTGATGCTGACCATTTTTGTTGCGCAACTGGATCTATTACGAGTAATCGATTGTTATGTCCGGCTTCATCGAACGCTGCGAAAGGTTGTCTGCGATGGAGACCATCTAATCGCCCCCCAATAATTAGCCATTTCTGATTATGTTGTCCCCAGGCAAAGGCTTGTATTCCAACAAGACCGTTTATAGAAATTGGCTCAATGGCTATTTGGAAGGGCACGGATTGAGAATAGCTTTTTGCAACGAATGTAAATAAAAGAATCGCTAATAATCTAATTCTTTTCAAGGTTTCGATTTGCATTTCTAAAATATTTGGTGTCATATTTATATATTAATAAAACTCTGTTCGCGTAGTTTAAAAAATGAAATTCCCAGCCAGATAACCGAAGTTGTCATTGTAATTGCACCGAATAATACCAGAAATGGAGGCAGTCCAAAGTACACTTCAGTCAATATGCCTATAGGCATTAATAAACCTAATAATGCCAACCATGAAATTATTTTTGTGCTTTGAATTTTGTCTCTAAAATGTATAAGTAGATAGCCAATCAGTATATTGAGAAAAGCAAATAAATTGCCATGAACGTGAGCAAGCCTGCTTTCAAAGTGTTTTCCAACACTGTATGAATTTGCCCATTCTACTTTGCCTGGTGCAAAATCGCGTAAATAAATTAAAAGAAATCCATAAGCCATAAAAAACCCCATGGTAAGGAAACCGATGGCTATGTTATTTTTACCGTTCATTTTAGATTATTTTTTATTAGTTAGTATTTACTTACAAATTTAAATTATTTCAATTCCTGGATGAATGACTACTCTTGCACATGGTAATGATAATTATCATTATTTTATGATATTATGTATATTTTTTAATAAAAATGACCTGAACATTAATGGGTATTAAAATTATAAGATGTTTGGATCTTACTAAAAATATTAAATAAAAGGATGATAATTTACCGTGGGCTGAATATGATTAGCGATTACTTTGTTTCTTTGTAATTTATTATTTAGTAGTCGCTTTATGAATTTGATTTACTACTTTTGTTTTGTCTATATATCCTTTGTTTTTCCAGACCAGACTTTTGTTCTTGTAAAGTAGTAGAAAAGGTAGGGTTGCAACACCAAGTGTTTTGCATAAAGTTTTATTTTCGTCAGCATTGATTCGAATAACTTCTACAGAACTTGACATTTCCTTTGATATTTCATCAAGATAGGGTTTCATTTTTTTACAAGGAGCGCACCATTCAGCATAAAAATCAATCAATACTAATTTTTTTGATTCGAGTAATTTATCAAATTTACTCTTTGTCAATTCATTAACATTGGATGACTTGTTCGTTGTTTCCGGAAGATTGGCAGCTCTCCAACTCATTATTCCATCACTTAGTTCGTATACAATTTTAAAACCGACCGATCTCATCTTTTGAGCGGCGGATGAGCTTCGGCCACCGCTAAGACAATAAACAAAAACTGGTTTTGATTTATTGAGTAAAGCAATCTGCTTGTCAAAAGAATTTCCATTCCAGTCATAATTGATAGCACCGGAAATGTGGCCATTTGAGAATTCCTCAGGAGTTCGAACATCAATAATCTGATTAGATTTTATTTCTTTTATTTTATTAGAAAATTCAATGGCAGATAAATTCGTTTTGATACTTTTCGATTGTCCTTTAATGTCGACCAAAACTAGTAAATTTAGAATTAATATTGATTTCAGATATTTCATGAATTGATATGTTGATTAATAACTTGTTGTAAATTATGAGCAGAAACTACACCTGATTGCCTCCATTTAATTTTACCATTTTTAAATAATATGAGGGTAGGGACACCATTTATTTGATACGAACCTGAAACATGGGGGTTCTTATCAACATCAATCTTAAGAATAGTGGCCTGATCACCAACTTTCGATTTCAGTTCTTCTAGGATCGGCTTCATCATTTTGCAGGGTCCGCACCATTCTGCAAAAAAATCTACTAATGTAGGTTTGTCACTATTGATTATATCTTGATATGTTTTTTTCATTTTACTTCATTTTTATTTCTTCATATTCTACCTCTTGAGTTATTGTTTGCGAGGTAGCTTCATTTTTAGTATTGTTGCCGAAACAGCTTCCTGAAGCGCAACCAAATGCAAACAAACCCATAGAAGCAAAGTATGATCCAAAGGCGACTCCAAACCATTGTTGATACATTACGGACTGAATAATAACGATTAAACCCATAATCAGGTAAAAGACTCTTATATAAGTCCAATTGCTTGTAATTCTTTCCAGCATAATAATTTTATTAAATTAATTAAGTATTACTTTAGGATGCATAGTAATTTTCGACTTTACAGAGTTCGAGATTAAGCATGCGGCTTCTGATTTATGTAAAATTCGTTCAGCTTTTTCCATGTCTTTTTCTTCATTAATAGTAACTAACGGTTCGAGTATTACTTCAGTCATTAAGTATTTGCCATCGATTGTATCCAAAATTCCTGTTGATTTGCAACTGAAATTCGTAAACGACAATTTTGAATTTTCGGCTATTGCAAGAAAAGTTGTCATTAAACAACTGCTAATTGCAGCAGTGAACAAATGCTCTGGCGACCAGATGCCTGGCATTCCTTTCGGGAATTCCGGTGGAGTTGCTACTTCAATACAATTATTTGTATTAAGATTGAGTTCAGGAGAGCAGAGCTCTCCTTTTCTGTCTTCCTTCCATCGAACATCTACATTATAAGAATGTGATTGCATTTTTATTGTTTATTTGGTTTGTAATTGAAGATCATTTACATCTAGCCATGAACCCCCATTGCAACACTTAATGCCAAGTTGTGATAACATTTGAGTTGCCTGCGCGCTTCTCATTCCTGATGCGCAACACAATACCAAAGGTTGTTTTAATTTTTTAAGGTCTGCAATTCTTTGAGAAAATTCCTGTAATGGAATATTTATAGAACCTTTGGCATTTCCGCCTTTAAATTCTTCAAGAGATCGAACATCAACGATTGTTCCTTGATTTTCTTTAATAATTCTTGCTATGTTCATTTTTATTAATTTATAGATTTATTTTTTTTCGAACATGTTTAGCACTAAGCCTCCAATAAGAGAGCCATATAAAGTGCTATTCAAAGGTTTAGATGTGATTAAACATGTACCGCTTATACAACCAACATAATGGTAGTATAAATAGCCACCTATTGCGCCAATAATAGCGCCAAACAGAGTCGGTTTATGATTTAAAATGTATTTCAATTTAAGAATAGATTTTTCAGTTATTTTCCTTTACTGCTGCAAAGATGCAGTGAATTGTCACTATATACAGCTACTTTTGTTACAGAGAGTAAAATATTTATTGCCTCAAAAGTTTATATCAACAGCTTTGTCAAAGGGGTCATTGTCATAACCTAATAGATAGGTTCATAATGATATTGAAGGGTTTCCAATTCACCACAATACTTCAACAGAAATTTTCTTGTGAAAAGCAAGAAAATTTCTGTTGGGCCTTCGCTATATTTGCTAAATTGAAAAGCGTCAAAGGCTTCAAGATTTAGAAATTCAATTGGTTTTGGCAAGCCAATCATAATTAAAGATAATATATCCTCCCCTTAATTAACGGACTATTTCTAATATTAAAGCTTTATTGCTTCAAAAGAATTAACCGACTAGTTTGCATTTCAGAATCTCTAAGAGAAGAATGTAACTTTACATTATTCTTGTAAGCCTGAAAGTAAATAGCAGTTTAGATCGATACCTGAATCGATAATAAAGTGAGTTCAGAAATAAGTAAAATATACTTTATTCTCCTTTACCTCTTGTCGAAAATCCGAAAGGTAAGTATAATGGACAGAAGCTTATAAAGCTAGTAAGGACAAAAACTACTGCAAGTACCAATAAAACGATTCCTGTAGTGCCGGAAATTTGCCCTCCGAAATATAAACCTGCGATAACAATAGCGACGATTACTCTTATAATTCTGTCAGCTGATCCCATATTTTTTTGCATGTGGTTAGATTTTGTTTAAATGAATAAATATGCTACAAAAATAAATGTAGAGTACGATTTGTTCTGCTACTTTTGTTACACAAGCATAATTTTATTTCTGCCAAGTTTGACAGTACCTTCGTCTTCTAATTGTTTTAGTAAGCGGGAGACTACGACTCGAGCAGTTCCCAATTCATTTGCCAATTGTTCGTGAGTGATATTTAAGGTTTGGCTTTTGGTTAATTTACATTTTGTATGAATAAAATCGAGGAGCCTTTCATCTAGCTTCTTAAATGCTATGGCATTAACAACATCTAATAATTCTTCAAATCTTTTATGGTAGAGCCGAAAAATATAGTCAAGCCACTGTGGATATTCGCGTATTAATAAATTTACTTTATCAATCGGAATAAAAAGTATCTCAGTTTCTTCTTCTGCAATAGCTTTTACTTTACTTGTGTCTTGATGAATACCGCCAAGGAATGACATAATACAGCTTTCACCGGGTTTTATGTAGTAGAGCAGTATCTCTTTCCCATTGTCATCAGTCCGCATGACTCTAATATTTCCTTTCGTGACTATAGGAATCGCTTTAATGTAAGAATTTTCATTGAGGATGGTGTCGCCATCTGCAAAGGATTTAGAAAAGCCAAATGCCAATAATTGCTCTCTCATTTGGCTTGAAGACTTGAACTCATTAATTTCGCTTAATTCCATTCTGCAAAGTAACAAATTGTTTCAGAAATAGTATAGGATCTTCCAGAGCCCAAAAAAGCTTCAATTTAGTTTTAAAAGTAGAAAAAGATGAGCAAAAATAAGTAATGTCTATCCTATTATTGACAAGCACAATTTAGTAAGCAAAGGCAAACGAATTTAGAAGGATTTTGGTTTTTCAGTATTTTACTCATCGTTATCTTCTCCAGAACTATTATTTTCCGCTGGAGGAACTGTGCTATCATTCCTAATTTCTGTATGTCTTATTTCGCCACCAGATGTTCCGGTTTTTTGTGCTAGAAATAATGTGCTAAGTGCAATTGATAGAATAACCACATTGAATATATTGGAATTGGCATTTTTCTTGAAACTTATCCAAAGTCCAAGCAACGAGATTCCTCCTAATAAATAAGAAAAAATTGCAAATCGCTCTGCGAGCTCTTCATGTTTCTCAATATAGACTTCAGAAACACCACTTATTTTTTCAACTACATCTTCAGCACCTTCCCCACTTTTCATTGCGGCGATTGTGGCTAGAGCTCCAAGAATGAAAATAAGAAAGGAGGTTCTCTTAACGGATTCTGATTTAGAAATTAATCCTGTAATTATTGCAATAATTCCGGCAATTGGAAAAATTATAGGTAGATGATTAATTATTAAGTGAATATGTGCTTCATTCATGAGTTTGTAATTATAACGAATACTGAATAGTAATATGAACTAAATTTATTTGTGACGTAAATGTAATATGAGTTTCATTGAAATTTTAAATTAATATCATTCTAATTGATGATAATTATTAGTTCTCTATTAGAGGTTTTGAATTGAATGCTAAGCGGTGTTTCAAAAATTACCGCAATTGACTTGTTCAATTCCTATATCGTAATGTTTTGCTGCGTATATATTCTAAAACAATCGTTTCCATTTCCCTTCATTAAAATTCTTGTTTATATCCATTACGCTATGTTGGGTTTGTCCCAAAGCGAATAAAGATTTTCAAAATAGGACTTAATGATTTCGTAATAGTATTAAAGAGTGTCAGTTTTTGCTGTGCTTTCTGATGAAGGAATATCTGTGCCCATTAATAAAGAAAGATTATTTAGTTTCTTAAATCTTTCGGATATGAGTTTTAAAATTCCGACCATGGGTATAAAGATAATCATGCCAATTGCACCCCAAAGTAAGCCGCCAACAATTGCGGATATTATCGTGATGAGGGGGTTAATCCGTAACCGATTACTTACTGCAAGTGGAAAAATAACATAGCCTTCTAAAAACTGAACAATGGCAAACACAAGAAGAACACTAAGAGGTTGCCAGACAGTTTGATGCGTTGACCATGCAAGGTACAAGGGCAATAGTGAGGCTAATGTAATTCCGATATAAGGTATAAAAGTGAGTACAGCTGCGGTAAATCCGAATAAAATAGCATTCGGAATATTGAAAATGGCTAGACCAATGCTATTTAGGCAGCCTACGATAAAGTATACAAAAAGTACTCCTTTGATAAATTTATAGTACACGTGAATTGAATCAGTTAATATACTTTTTATTTGCTCCTTTAGCTCGCCCTCAAAAAAATTGAAAAGGACAGTTGTCAGAAGTCTTCTATAATATAATACTAACCCGCTAAAAATTGGAATTAGAATAAGTAAAATAAGAATATTTGAAATGGAATGATAAAGGTTTTGAATGAAGTTAAATACATGAGCTCCTGAATTTTCGAAAAAAGTATTAAGCCATTGTGTTTGTTTTGCATCCGTTATATTGAAAGAGCTTGAAAGAAATAGGCTAATGTTCTCTATTAGGCTATTGATTCCGGACATAAACCCCGGCCATTCTTCCTTTAACATATAAATTTGAGTAAAGATTAGAAATAGTACCGCCACAAAAATGACCATAATTCCAAGCAAACAAATAAAGATTGCCAAGATTGAATTCAATCCTTTCTCTTCCATCTTTTTGACCGGTGGATAAAGAAGGAAACCAATTAGAAGGGCGCAGCTAAGCGGAATAAATAATATTTTTCCGTACTGAAGAACAACAAATAATAAGATGATTGTTATTAGGTAATTGAGCAAAGTGCCTCTCTCACTATTAAAAAATTGAATGGATGAAATCTTATTCATTATATAATATTCGTTTGTGTTTAAATTCTTTTGTTATTTGGAGGAGGAGATTTTAATTGTTTTTCTTATAAATTACATAATAAACGAGTGCAACCAAAACACTGCCTCCAATTAAATTTCCCAGAATAACCGGAATCGTATTATGGAAAAATCCAACAATACCAATAGAGCTTTCATCAATAGATAAACCATCTTGTGTTTGAATTAGCATTCCAAGGATAATAAAATAAAAGTTTGCAATACTATGCTCAAAACCGAGTGCGACGAAAGCAGAAATAGGAAATATAATTGCTATTATTTTATCTATAACACTGCGTCCTGAAAAAGACATCCAAATAGCCAGGCAAACAAAAATATTACAAAGAATACCGGCAAAAAATGCATTTATCATTGGTAACTCGCACTTTAAAGTTGCGATTTTTAAATACTGTTCTTTAATGATCCCTCCTTCAAGTTCTAAATGCCCTGAGTTGTAAATTAAAAAAGCCATTATCATTGCCCCTGCTAAATTTGACAAGCATACGACCAACCAATTTTGAAGAACTTCAGCTGTTGAAATTTTATTATCAGCCCAGGCCATAGCGATAAGATTATTTCCGGTAAATAATTCTGCACCAGCAATGACTACCAATATTAAACCTGTTGAAAAAGCCAGGCCACCCAAAATTCTTCGTGTTGCTATACTTAACTCGGGATCTGAGGCAATCATTGTATAATACATAGCTCCAAGACTAATGAATGCGCCTGCAAGAATGCCAAGCATGACCATAGATAATAATGGTAACCTTACTTTCTTTACTCCTATTTCTTCTATTTTTTTGGCAATCTCAGTCGGAGAGTAACTATCAAATCCATAAATTTCGTTCATATACTACATGGTGTTTATTTGCAATAGTGGAGAATTATAATGTAGGTTGACAATGCATAAAGTTTAGCATAAGATTTTAGTATTTATAAAGGCCTTTGAAATGCTCAAGGAAATGGCTTCGAATTAATCTGTTAGTAAAAGTACCGGAGATTTTAAGCTTCTGATTATCTGTTTAGTTTGTCTTGTGAAGAGCAGCTTGTGTAATAGAAAATGCTTTTGCCGGACTGCGATTAGCAAGTCAACATTCATAGTTTTTAAAAACCATGAAATTCCTTCTGTGACATCGCTAAAATAAAGAGAATGTCTTTCTGTCTTGTGATTGACAAATATTTTTTCGATTTTTTCCCAATTTTCATTTTTAGTATCAGGCTTTTTCTCTACATGAAGTAAATGTATTTTACTTTTTAATGGAGCTAAAAATTTTGTTAAGAGAGTTAATGATTGGGGATTCATTTCAGGTTTAAGATCGGAAGCAAAAGAAACGTTTTTATATTTTGGAGCATGCACAGTAGGAGGGATTAAGAGAAGTGGAATTTGGGTTTTGGAGGCAAGGGTAGCAGTTGTGCTGCCTAAAAAGAAATCTTCGGAAGGTTTGATTCCTGAAGATCCAATAACAATCAGATCTATATTTTCTTTTAAGGAATAAGCTAATATTTCAGACACAATAAATCCGGAAACAACTTTCCTTTTCGTTTTCTCTTTTATTGAAGGATAGCGATTTAGGTATTTATTCGTCGATTTATCCAATAATTCTTTTTTGTTTTCAGCATAATCAGTGAAATATAAGGCGTTGTAAACATTATTATCAACATTTTCGAATGGCTTCATTACATTTAAAATATGTAATTCTGTGTCGTAAGTTTTCGACATTTTTAGCACGTATGCCAAAGCGTTTTCGCTATTGTCTGAAAAGTCAAATGGTAATAATATTTTCATTGGAAGTTTGATTTTTTAAGTTTAACTCAATATTGATACTATAAAATGGACACTTTATGTTCTACAAGCAAATACAATTTATTTATAATTATCTCGTTCATAAAACTTTTACTTTTTAATGTAGAGTCCTTTGATCAACATTGTCTGCTTCCTTTATTTTGGTTTTTACAAATCCTTTTTTCCAAAATGAACAATTGTAATCCACAAAGGTATAATAATCCATAATGCAAAGCAGCCCATTGAAAAAAAGATACCTGTCATTGAGCCGAAGAAATCCTTATACAATGCCCCAGTATAACCCATCAACGCACTAATATCTAATTGAAGCATAACAGTAACTCGCGCAAGATCAATAGGGTTTAATGCAATAAGAGCCAATGTAGGTTTTTCTAATGGATACTCAGAAAATGTAAATAAGATTAATAGAATTATGCCGTCGTAGATAAAGTTAAAGTAAAACCAAATTAATAGAGAAGTTCCAATGCCTTTGGCTTTATCCCGGATATATACAGATATTAATAATGCGATCGCTGAACAACTCAAAGTTAAAAAGACGCTTATCATGAGCAGCCAAAGTGCTTCTTTTTCTGGTGAAAATATTAACAATGGGATGCCCATTCCTGCGGCAACCGCCATTATTAATGCGATGTTTATGGCAACATATTCACTGATAATTACGCTAATTCTACTAATAGGTTGAGAAAGGATAAGTTCGATAAATTCGTAAGAATTATAATATTGAATCGTTGTAAAAATAAGAGTAATGATTGGTGTTACAATTAAAATGGTATTAAGGATTCCTAATATCGCTTTACCTGAGTTATCTTCAAGGCTGAAAAGTACTAAAGTTGTTACTAATAAAAATAGGGTATAAGCAATTATTACCTTATTCTTTATTATGTCCTTTATTGTAAAAAGTATTAATTCCTTCAATTCCTGTTTATTAATGCCTGACTGAGTAATTATTTTTTTTCATAAGGAAAGCAATCGATTTGCTTAAATTCTTTTCACCACTTTGAGTTTTTAATTCTTCAAATGGGCCGTAATAGAGTAGGCTTCCATCTTGCATATAAGCGACATGCGTAGTTACTTCTTCAATGTCGCTAAGAATGTGTGAAGTAATAATAATCAACTTGCCTTCTTGATGTGATTGGTTTATTTTTTCTTTTAATATTTCGGAAGATATGGGATCCAGACCTGAAGTAGGTTCATCCAAGATCAATATTTTCGGATTAAATAAAAATGCAAGCGATGCGCTGACTTTTTGCCGCATTCCACCGGATAAAGTTCGCAATGGTTTGTTCTCCATTGATCTGATATCAAACGACTCAAATAGATCATTGTCTAATGGGCCTTCCTGTTTATTTCTGATTTTGTTCCATAAAGTAAAAAGTTGACCAACTTTAATGTTTTCCGGAAACTTTCCCATTTGAGGCATATAGCCGATAAGATTTCTGTAGCTATCGGTTGTATTAATATTTTTGTTATCAACAAGAATATTACCCTTTTCGGGTTTTATAAGTCCTAAAATAGATTTTATTAATGTTGTTTTTCCTGAGCCATTAGGTCCAATTAAAGACAGTAATTGCCCTTCGTTCATAAATAAACTTATGTTATCAAGTGCTTTAAGTTTACCAAACCTTTTAGTTAAACTATCAATTTGAATCATAAAGAATTTAACTTTAAGAAAGGTGAAGAGTCTTTTAAATTTTCGGGTGTCAGACTTGGGATTGCTTTTTCCGCTTTATCCAGAAATCCAATTAATGTACTTCGTAGCAGGATAATGGTATTTGGGTTTTGCTCAACGATCATAGAATATAGATTAACAGGGTAAAAGGGAACGTCGCCTAAGCCATCATGATTAAGGTCATATCCTTCATACTTATCCCAGTAATTGTGTGAAAAAGTATTTAGAGATAGACTTCCATTTGTAGCAACATCAAAGCTGTTAGAAATAAAATTATTATGTTCGAATCGATTGTCCATGCAACTTGCCAGTACTTTTATGGCCCAGCCATTATTTTGAAATTCATTTCGTACTACTTCAATTCTGCTAGTACCTTCAAAATGAATTCCAATTGTGTTGTACAGAAATTTGTTATTATAAATCCATGAATCGGATATGTCTTTTAGTAGAATTCCATAAGAAGATGCTCCCCAATTTTTGATAAAGGTATTTTCTTCCATACGGACATTCTTTGAATACATAACAGCTACGCCGGCACCATTTTGAATGAATTCATTACATAAATATAGATTGCTATGAGAAAACATAAAATGAAGACCATATCGAATATTGAAAGTGCTGATATTGTCTTGAATAGTAGAATTGGTTACAAACTCAAAGTAGATGCCATCTCTGTGACCTGAAATATTATTAGTAAAAATGTTGGCATAATTGCATTTCCATAAATGAATTCCATTTCCGGTATTCTGTTCTTCAAAAGGTGTTCCTTTAATTATATTATTTTGAATTGTAAGTGTGCTGCTATTGGAGATGTGTATTCCGAAGTGGCAATTGATTATTTCGTTATTAATAATAATGATTTTGTTTGCATCAATGCACCGTATTCCTGCAATTTCGTTCATCCCTGATTTGCCACTGTTTCGAAAAATAAATCCTTCGATGGTAACATTATCGGCATTGATTCTCAATAACTCATTCTTAAAATCTCCATCAAGAATAGGCTTATTAATCCCTATTAAATGAAGACTTTTTTGGAGAACAAGAGACACAGAAGTATAAATGCCGGGATGAATAACTATAGTATCTCCATAACTTGCCTTGTCAATGTATTTTTGAATATTATTAGAAATAGATTCAGGGTGTATGTTAATAATATTTGCAAATCCGTAATAAAAAAGCAAGAATAGTATAATAGTTGCTTTTGTTTTTTTCATACTATAATTTGATTAACTCTTTTACCTGACTCCAGTTGTAGGTTTGTTTTTCTTTTGTATCAAAAAACGTATTCAATGAAGTCATATCTGCGAATGCAGCAAAGTTAAAGTTCATTGGACTATGAATTTCATTTGATTGAACAAAAATTGCATCTTTAACTTCAAGCCAGTTTTTAGGATTAAGATATTCTGAAATAAGGATTTTTTGATATTTATTTTCTGGTTGGTTTTTTGACTGTAGAAAAGATAACATACAGCCTATGTCATCAAATTTATAAATCTTTCCTTTATTTGTAATTACTTCACCGGCATATCGAGTATCGATTATTCCCATTTTGCATTCGGTACAACTATCTTTGCCTGCTATGATTGGTGAAGGAACAGAGTTGGTGCATGAAATCGTAAGCACTACAATAGACCATAAAGCAACTATTATTGATCTCATCTTTTGAAAAATTTAGGTTTCAAAATTGGATATAAATAAATTAAGATCATTACGCTAGCAGCACCAATAACAATCCATCCACCAATATCAGGATAAGAGTACGCATCAAAATTAAGTAAGCGTTTATGCCCTAATACAGGAGGTTGATAGGAAAGACCCGGAACTTTAATTGCAGCATTAGGATCAAGATTATGACCATACTCATATCCCCATTTATAAAAATCTACTAGGGCAACTACACCACCAAATGCAGTAAAAACAAGATACCAGAATAGCCATTTTGAACTTCCATTCCATGCTGTTATCAAGCCAAGAACTAAATAGAATGCTACGATATAATTAAGTACTTTAAATTCAGGAAACATTTCAGCGTTAATATGCTTCATTCCTATGTAATGATTAAGCCCATTGATTATTTCTACATCACCTGTAATCTTGCTTAACCAAATATTCATCATTAAGCCCTCTGGATATTGTGGTGCAAATAAGTATATAGCCCAAACAGGAACAAAATATGTAATAATTAAGCTTAATGACGCAATAGCAATAAGAATTCTAGACTGATTATTCAGTTTTGTCATGTAATTATTTTAAATATCATTGTAAAATGAATAGAAATACTCTTCAATTCTCATTTTATAAAGCTTACGTACGAAAGTCATATTATTCTAAACAAATTAATGACTCAAGACTTCTTGTATAAACAAATAGAGAAAAGTATTTCTATGAAATGAAAAAATAGTGTTATTAAGATGTTTACTGTTTTATTTTGCACGAGGAAGGAGAACTTCATCTATAATATAAACCAGTCCGTTCGAAGCTGGAACTGCAGCAACAACATTTGCTTTGCCATTGACTGTCATCTTTCCATCCTTAATCTGAACTTGAATATTATCACCATTCGCCATTCCAATATTCTGACCATCTTGAAGGTATTCTTGTTTATAACCGCCGACAGCTACATGGTACTCAAGAATATTTTTCAATGCACTTTTTTGATCAGGTTTTAATAAACCTTCTACAGTGCCAGCAGGAAGTTTCCCGAAAGCGGCATTTGTCGGTGCAAATACAGTAAACGGTCCTGCATTGGCAAGATCATTTACATATTCTACTGCTTGTAATGCAGTAACCAGTGTTGTGTGATCCTTAGAGCCAACTGCTATTTTAACAATGTCCTTTTGTGAATCATCATCAGCG
>JABFRV010000126.1 GCA_013140975.1 Saprospiraceae bacterium | reverse complement strand
GGTACTACGAATACCGAGTATTTCTCAGACAAACAAAACACAATAGCCAGGCTAGCTAAGGGTTTAGGGCATCCAGCCCGGGTCGCAATTATAGACTATTTGCTTAAAGTCGATGATTGTATTTGTGGCGATATTGTGAACGAATTACCCTTGGCTCAGCCAACGGTTTCACAACATTTGAAAGAACTTAAGAATGCAGGAATAATCAAGGGCAGCATTGAAGGAACTTCTATTTGTTATTGTATAGACGAAAAAGCTCTTGAGAAATTACAAAATTACTTCGAAAACATATCCAGCAAATTAGCAAAAAAGAAAGAAAACTGTTGTTAACTTTAAAAAATTGAATATGAAATTATCAGAAGTAAAAAAACATCTTAGCACTGCAGAAGGGGTAAACTTTAAACTAAGGAATGGAGTTTCTGTACCCGCTCATTTCCATGTAACAGAGATTGGAGTCATTAGCAAACATTTCATTGATTGCGGAGGAACCGTAAGAAACGAAAAGCTCGCTAATTTTCAATTATGGGACGCAAACGACTTTGAACATCGCCTGAAGCCTCAAAAATTATTAAACATTATTGGGCTTTCTGAAAAAACATTAGGGATGGAAGATTTAGAAATTGAAGTGGAATATCAAACAGAGACAATAGGAAAGTATGCTTTAGATTTCGATGGAACTAACTTTATTCTACTACCAAAGCAAACAAACTGCTTAGCATCTGATTCCTGCGGCATTCCACAAGAAAAGCTAAAAATGAATCTATCTGATTTGACAATTCAAAGTTCATGTAAACCGGGGGGTTCTTGTTGTTAATTCATATGAAAAAATATGTAGCTGAGATTTTAGGAACTTTTGCATTGGTATTTTGTGGAACGGGTGCAATCATCATTAACCAACAGATGAATGGAATAATTACGCATGTTGGAATTTCTCTTACATTCGGTCTTATAGTTATGGCAATGATATATACATTCGGCAATATTTCCGGAGCACACTTTAATCCCGCTGTAACAATTGCGTTTACTATCGCTAAAAAATTTCAAACCAATCAAATAGCTCCATATATTATAAGTCAATTGACAGGTGCCTTTTTAGCAAGCTTCACTCTTAAATTTCTCTTCCCTGAAAATGAATTTTTGGGCACAACCCTTCCTTCAGGTTCAATATTACAGGCCATCATACTTGAATTCATACTAACATTCTTTCTTATGATGGTAATACTAAATGTTGCTACCGGCAGTAAGGAGCTTGGAATGTTTGCAGGTCTTGCAATTGGAGCAACTGTTCTGTTAGCAGCAATGTTTGCCGGTCCTGTTTGTGGTGCAAGCATGAATCCAGCTCGTTCGATAGCACCAGCAGTTGTTAGTGGCCACATCGAATATTTGTGGATATATATTTTTGCAACAATATCAGGTGCTGCATTAGCAGTTCCAACCTGGAAATTTTTAAATCAAAAAGATTAAAATTAAATATGAAGATTGCTTTATTTAGCGACATCCATTCAAATCTTCCAGCATTAGAAGCCTTTTTCAAAAGCCTTGAAACTACGAAGCCTGATGCACTATATTGTTTAGGCGATCTGGTAGGATACAACATTTGGCCCAACGAAGTAATTAATGAAATAAGAAAAAGAAACATTCCTACAATTGCAGGAAATTATGATTTTGGAGTAGGAAGATCTTCTGACGATTGTGGTTGCGCTTACAAGACAGAAGAAGAAAAGATGATGGGAGTTGAATCGATTTCTTTAACAAACAAATTGGTTCAATCTGAAGAGCGTCAATATCTGCGCACTCTACCTGCGCATATTCAAGTAGAGTATCAATTAAACAACGATCATTTATATTTACTAATGGTGCATGGAAGCCCCAGAAAAATAAATGAATATTTATTTGAAGATCGGGAGGAAAAAAGTATGCTTCGGATTCTTGAAGCATCCAATGCAGACCTGCTATTTTTCGGACATACGCATAAACCCTATCATCGCTTATTTGAATACGACAAAGATGGACAAAAAGCATTTCGACACGCTATTAATTTGGGTTCAATTGGCAAACCAAAAGATGGAGACCCAAGAGGATGCTATGCTTTACTTACAATAAACGAAACTAGCAGCAAATATGACAAAGAAAGCATAACCGTTGAATTTATTCGATTCGATTATGATATAGAAAAAGCAGCCAAAGCGATTGAAGAAAGTATTTTACCGAATGCCTACGCTGACATGCTACGTAAAGGAAACTAAAGTTATGAAAAATATTTTTTTTACTCATTGCCTTATATTGATTAACAGTCTAACTCTAAACGCACAATCAACTTATGTTGGCGGTCTATTTCCTACTATTGATCATACAGGAAAAATAAATAAGAGATTCGATTATAGTTTATACTATTTTGGTGCGTTCCCAATTATTAATATTAAAAGCCCGGACAACTCTAAGCATCCAGATTTTTTATTATTTTATTCCGAACAGGCATTCACATATAATGTAAACCCGAAATTTTCTTTTACTGGAAGTTATGTTTACCAGAGAGAAAATGTAACCAAAGACAATTACTCAAATGAAAATCGTGTTCATATTCAAGCCACTTACAAACATTCAACAAAGACAATAAATCTAAAGCACCGTTTGCGTTTTGACAACCGTTTTGTTCACAACAGGACAACTGGAGAAACGCCATACACACATCGTTTGCGTTATCTCATTGGACTTGACTTTCCAATAAAAAGCAAGAAAAATAATTTATACTTCACAGCATACGAAGAAGCATTTTTTAATACTTTCAAAAATGCAGGTGCTGCTTATGAAGAGAATTGGGCGTATGCTGCAATTGGAGTAAAACTCAACGACAAAAACAAAATCGAAACCGGACCACTCTACATTACATGGAATACAGGTACAAAGAATTGGTTTCATCAATTCTATTTGCAATTTACATGGATTTCTTATGTAGACTATACACGCAACAAATAGGATGATTAGACATTTTAATAAATAAGTTGCTAAAATATTTATTTACACCCATTATTGTTGCAGCAGCTGAATAAAAGAAAAATCAGCTCTGTCTTAAATCATTATAAATTATACTTTTCCTCTATTTGAATTGATATGAATCAATATTCAAAACCAGGGTATTTCTATTTATCTTGACTAAGATAAGACTAAGGCTTATAGATTAAAAAAACCAAACAAGAGTTATTTTCATTGGCTCGCAATTTTGTTACAATCTTGAATATGAATTTTTGCTTAATCAGATCTTCTCGATTTATTGTAGGTATAATTTATAACAATGATTATCTTCGTTACTTCAATTTGCTATTATTCTAAACTGTAAATCAAAATAAATGAGCGAACAAATTAATCAACCTGACAAATCTCTTTCACCAAATGATACCACCCCTAAAGTTACCGGAATAGGCGGAATTTTCTTTTTATCAGAAGATCCTGATAAAATAAAAGAATGGTATTCCAAAAATTTGGGCCTAGAGGTCAATCAATGGGGTTCAAGTTTTGAATTTAGAAATGCGCACAGACCCGATGAAATTAACTATCTGCAATGGAGTCCCTGTAAGCAAGGAAGCGAATATTTTAAACCTTCTCAAAAGGAATTTATGGTTAATTATAGAGTTCAAAATCTTGAAGGATTAGTTCAGAAATTAAAAGAAAATGGAGTTACAATAGTAGACAACATTGAAACTTATGAGTATGGAAAATTTGTCCATATCATGGACTCAGAAGGCAATAAGTTAGAACTATGGGAGCCGATCGACAGTGTGTTTACAGAAATGGGTGGCAAAACGACGAAATAATATGTAAAATGTTTACTTATATAAAAATTGATTTTCTATTCGATCCCAATGACTGTGATAATTATCAATAGGATTTAAAATAAAAGCAAGTTATAGATTTTTCAAAATATATTCATCTATAACTTTCTATTGAATATTTTAAAATAATAGTTATGAAATTCACAATTGCAATTTCAGAAAAGCGAACCCTTCTATCAAACAATTATTGGCTTTGGTTTTTTATTATTGCGTTTGGCACTATTTGGATGATAACATTTATTGGGACAACAGACTTAAACAACTGGTTACTCGAAAATACATTAACTGCATTATTTATTCTTTTTCTCATATTTACTTATAAAAAATATAAATTTAGTGACTTATCTTATCTCCTTATTTTTATATACCTATGTCTTCATGTCTATGGATCACAATATACTTACGCTGAAAACCCTTTCGGTTATTGGCTGAAAGATTATTTCAATACGGGCAGAAATCATTACGATAGAATTGTACATTATAGTTTTGGCTTTCTACTCGCCTACCCTATGCGTGAATTATTCTTGCGATGGCTTAAGTATCCTTCCATAGTTGCCTGGGTTCTTCCCATTGAAATCACATTATCTATAAGCGGCTTCTATGAACTTATCGAATGGGCCGTAGCTGATATATTTTTTAATCGCAGGGAGCTGCGTATTTAGGAACACAAGGTGATACCTGGGATGCACAGAAGGACATATTTCTGGCATTTTCGGGAGCAATTCTTGCAACAACGATTGTTTCTGTAATAAAAAAAATATTTAAAATCTAGAATTAAAGTTATTTAAATTTTCTTTACTCACGACTCGCGACTTAATATAATCTTCACCCTCTTTTTCAAAACATTTCAGAACCTATTCAACTTCAAAATTGTTTATAATTTAAATAAATATCAAATTGGAAAATTTAGGAAACAATGACTCAAAGTGCCCGGTAACTGGGGCCAGTTCGACGAAAATAAATGCAGCAGGTCATGGAACCCAGAATCGCGATTGGTGGCCTAATCAATTAAAACTAAATATATTAAGGCAACATTCTTCACTTTCTAATCCAATGGATAAAGATTTTGATTATGCTAAAGAATTTAATAGCTTGGATTTTAAGGCGTTAAAGAATGATCTTTTTACTTTAATGAAAGATTCCAAAGATTGGTGGCCTGCAGATTATGGACATTATGGACCATTATTTATCAGAATGACCTGGCATAGCGCAGGGACTTATCGGGTTTGGGATGGTCGAGGAGGAGCAGGAACCGGAAATCAACGATTCGCACCGGTAAATAGCTGGCCAGATAATGGGAATTTGGATAAAGCTAGGTTCTTGCTTTGGCCTATCAAACAAAAGTATGGGAAGAAAATATCCTGGGCAGACTTATTAATTCTTGCAGGAAATTGTGCACTTGAATC
>JABFRV010000171.1 GCA_013140975.1 Saprospiraceae bacterium | reverse complement strand
ATAATACCGGATGCCAAGATACATTCCTTATAAACACAATATTACTAAAGCTAAGAGAGGAGATTACTTTGAGGAATCTTTTGACTTTGGAGTTTTCTCATTATCTGGAAAGTCTGCAAAGGCTCAGGTAAGGGACGAATCAGGGGGAACAATTCTATTAAGCTTCAGTACAACAGATTCAACAATCAATATTAATGCAAATGTATTAAAGCTCATTTGCACGGCTGACAAATTCACTTTAAGTCCAGGAGTTTACGTTTACGATATTCAATTGTACACAAGTATAACGGATGTTGCAACAATGATTGAAGGAACGATTGAGATAACAGATCAAATTACTGAATAATGCCTGTAACGGTAACAGTAACTCCAACTCCTCCGATTCAAGTGATTGCTGCTCTGATAGTTGCAACAACTATTCAGATCACTCCAATCCCTCCAATTGAGTTTGTAGAAAAGAAATATCAACCTGAGACAGCGATTGATGTTGCTAAGAAAGTGAGAAACAATTACACAGCCGGAAGTATAATTAACGGAGGCAAATGTGTTGTACTTGGGTCAGATGGAAAAGTTTATCATTGCGACATAACAAATCCGGTCCATTATTATTCTTACATTGGAGTTGCTGAGAACGCAGCTTTAACAAATGAGGAAGTCAAGGTTGTAAGCTTTGGAGAAGCTGATCTTGATGGACCATTTACAAACGGTCAAGCTTATTATATTGGAGCAGACGGATTTCCTTTTCACGCTCCTCCGGTCATTGGACTTTGTAAGCAGATAGGGGTTGGAAGAGGAGGAGTATTAATGTTAGGAGATTACACAGAATTCATAATTATATAACACTATAAACACTATAAAAAATGCCAGGACAAAAATTTCTCAGAAACCTAAGTGGAAAAATTAAAGAACTTGAAGCAATTCAAACATCATCTGGAGTTGGAGACGCAGGGAAGATTCCTGCTCTTGACGCAGCAGGAGTTTTTGACATATCCTTACTTCCGGCTGGAGTCGGAGCAGACGTGACAGTTGTAACATCATCGGAAGCTTTATCTGCTGGAGATTTCACTAATTATCACGATTCATCAGGAATAAAGGTAAGAAAAGCAGACGCAAGTTCAAACGCTAAAAGCGCAACCGGATTTGTTTTGTCTTCTGTATCAAACGGAGCTTCTGCAACTGTTTATCCGATTTCAAGTAAGAACACAGCTGTTTCAGGCTTAACAGTTGGTGCTGAATATTTTCTTGGAACAACTCCGGGTACAATAACAACAACAGCTCCTTCAGCAGCAAATCAGATTGTTCAGTTAATAGGGCGCGCAACAAGCGCAACTGCTATTATTTTTTCAAATGCTTCTTATTACGAATTATCATAAGTAAATGCCAATATTAAACCCGACTAAAGCCAATTATGACAATAATGGAATTAAAAGATCATTATTGGACCGGATATTTAACAAACTTGAATGTCCTAAATTTAAAGAGGGCATTATATACGGAACTCTGATTCAGGAAGGCAAAATATTTGTAATTACAAGAGAACACGAACCGATTGAAGTAAAAGATAAAGATTATAACAGTCTTTTTAAATCAATTAATTAATGAAATAACTTGGGTTTTAAACTTCCAATAATAAATAACAACGGAAAGCCTAAGGAGCTTACAAGTAATGATGATCTTAGGATTCCAAGTGCTGTTCAGTTTGCAAAAGGTGCAACTCCTGCAACTCCTGCAAGTGGATATGTTAATTTGTACTTTAACTCAGACAATGAGCTTCTTTATAAAAAAGACACAGGAGGCGAAGGGAAGATTTTTACACCTCAATTTGCGCTGAGTGTTATATTTGACGGCGGTGGTTCTGTGATAACAGTTGGAACCAAGATAGGTGTTTACACAGCTTTTGATTTTGGAATATATGAGTGGACATTAGGAAGCATTGACGGAACATCAGGAAGTATTGAGGTTGATATATGGGTTGATACACACGCAAACTTTCCTCCTGTTGTTGCTGATTCAATTTGTTCAACAGGCACAAAGCCAAATATATCATCAGGAACCAAAGGGCAAAGTACAACATTCACCAATTGGACAACAACAAGTATATCAGCAGGAAGATGGATATTCTTTAACGTGCATTCAGTTGCTTCCTTGAAATTGGTTTCAGTTAATTTATTCTGTAAAAAATCCAACTAATAATAATGGCAACCTATACTAAAACAATTCAGACAAAACTAAAGAGTATAACGCATGTATCAGGAAATGCAGTGGAAATTAGCTCAGTGGGAGACGTATCGGGAAAACTTGGTGGACTTATTATGGTTCGATTTGGAAGAAGGTCGGCAACGTCTGGAAATGCCGGAGTGAACATAAGAATAGAAGTCAGTAGTATGTCATCAGGGGATAACGGATGGTTTCCCGTAATTGTATATACAACTGCCTTTGCAGCTTGTGAATCGGAAGCAGTATCAGGGACAGCGAGTGCAGGTGCAACAACTATAAGTGTCGCAAGTACAACAAATTTGGTCGCTGGTGATGTCATATTTTTTGCAAACGGAACGGCAGCCAATTCAGAATGGGCAAGGATCAAGTCAATTGTAACAAATACAAGCATAACAATAGAAGATCCATTGACTAATGCACAAACAAGTTCAACTATATATGATGCAGCAGAGATATATCCACCAATTTCAATACCCGAAGGGGCAACAAGGGTACGGGTAGTTTTTGACGGTGCTGGATTTACACAAAATTACGCAGTTGAGGCATCATTGATAACAATAGATGGTATCGCTTAATGATTAAGCCGTTAATAAGTTCGTATGTAGACTGGGAGCATCCATTGAGGAACGGACTTGTTTCGTTATACGCATTCAATGAACTAACAGGGAATGGCGTATTTGATAGCGTTAATAATATTAATGGAATTATCAACGCAACAAGAGTAAATACCGTTTATGGTGGCGCAATGTCATTCAATGGAACAGATTCAAATATACCATTAGGAACGGTAGACAAGTTTAATTTTGGAGAAATGACCGTTGTAGCACGAATTAAGACCAATACAATATCGTCAGGTACGAGGCAGATATTCGCCAATTCAAACTCAGACGGTAGTGTTTCACGTTGGACATTTGAGATTAACAGAACAGCTGGAAAAGTAAGTACATTAACGAACGGTGCAACGTATATACTTTGCACAAGTGCAACGTCATTAACAACAACAAAATTTCATAATGTCGCATTTACACGATCCGGGATTGATCCAAGTTGGACGCTAAAAGTTTACATTGACGGAAAACTTGACGCAACGGCATCAGGCAGCCAAGCACTACAAGCCAATCAGCCGACTACTATCGGAAGGCTTGGGAGTGGAAATTATCATTTTTTCAACGGCATAATTGAACACGTCAGAGTGTATAATCGTGCATTATCGGGAATGGAAATAAATTGGTTGCATAATGATCCGTTTCCAGAATTTATACACACAAGAAAAATATTTCCGGAGATTATTCCGACTCCATATACTTTTAAACCACAAGTTATTTTCTTTGGAGCTTAAACGATAAAATGAAAAATAAAACCTTAGCAATCGGAAGCCTTTTAATCGGAATTGTCATTCTGTTATTTGCTTTCAATCACAAAGAAGACACAAAGTCTTGTGTAATACAGCCTATTTATATAACCGAATCAGGAAAGTACAAGGTCACTATCAACCCAAAAGACCTTCCTGAAGATTGTAAATTTATAGAGATTCCACTTGTTGTTGAGTGTGCCAGTGATCCACAAGACAGAAACATGAAGCATATAAACTTTTACAGATAAGACGCTTCTTCTTTTTCATAGATAATTGGTATGAGTCAGGGGAGTTTAAAAATTCCTCTGATTTTTATATTAAAAAATTTTGTAATGTGGTATTATCCGTTGTATATTTGCACGGACAGAAAACACACAAAATTAAATTTTAACGATCAACACGTTAAGAAAACGATTTTGTTTGTATAAAGTCATAACATACACCGGACAGACTGAAAACACTATAAAAGACCTACTTCAAGAGTACGGTTATTTATTAATCACTCTTGATTCAGGTACAAGTTTCAGAACACACTTCAGCCCTAAGTTTAAAGCGTCAAAAATAGATCTTAATCTTACAAGAAGATTTCCAAATGTTAAATTCAAGCTTGTACAAGGACTTGAAGCTGAGGACATTAAATCTCTATATGAGACTAAAACAAAAACAGCTTCAACTCCAAATACAAAGACAGTAATAAAAAAGATATTACTTGGAAATCCGATAAAAGGAGTTCCGGAATTAATGTCTGAGGATTTGATTAAGGATTTACTTCCCTTAGTTAATTCGGAATGGAAAAGTGAACAAGCAATGTTATTTGTCGCAGACAATTATCCAGTCAGCCATGAGGATATAAGGAATAATTATTTATGCCTATCCAGAGAATTCAGGGTTTATGTGAATTACCTTCCTAATTTTTACGAAATCTATAATTCGATTGAAGTATGAAGTTTGAAAGAAACCATGCAACAGGAATTTTAACTGCAATTCAAGCAGCATTAATTGCGGTGAAACTTGCAGGATTTGTTTCTTGGTCATGGTGGATAATTGCTTCACCGACTTTGTTACTGCTTATTGCGATGTCTATTTTAGGAATCCTTTATTTTATTATTAAATTTTATTAGCTTTTTTATTTATGAGTACAGCAAAGAAAGATCCGGAGATTGAAAAGATGTTAATAAAAATTCCAGTCCCTAAGTCAAATATTGGCTTTTCTCAGAAAGTAATCGATAAGATTTATAATATCTTTCATCCTGAGAATCCAAAACTTAAACACAACTTAGAATACCAGCATATATCCTTAACTCAAAGTGTAATGAGCTTCAATTCTGAACTATTAACAGAGCAAGGAAGTATGATTGAAAGTCAAAAGCTTTTAATCAAGAGCTTAATGGAACAGTTAAACAAAAGGGAAGAAGAGGTTAAAGAACTTCTTAATGTTATAGATAGAGAAAGGATTATATATGGTGAGTTTTCTTTTAAATACGATCATCTTAATTCAGAGCTTCAAAAATACACAAACATCAACAAAGAGCCAAAACCAAAACCCAAAAAACCAGCCGGATCAAACCTGCTTAAACCCAAAAAAACAACAGTTAAGACATTAAAAAAATCAGACTTTAAATTCGGAGTTAAGAAGGATTGGAAGGAAGGTGATATTTGTGTTTCAATTTGTTCATCAACAATAAACTGTCACATCACAAGAGTAGTAAG
>JABFRV010000092.1 GCA_013140975.1 Saprospiraceae bacterium | reverse complement strand
GAATAAATTGTAGTAAATTTGACTAAATTTATACCTATGAATAAGATAAAGACTCTCTCTCTCTCTCTCTCTCTCTCTCTCTCGTATTAATTATATTTAATATTAATCAGCTGAAAGGACAGGGAAGCTCTCTTATTGAACCATACACTTACGATTCTGATGATTTCGATGCAAGGACTAATAACTTTATTAACTACAAGATAAATGACAGCAGCACACTTGATTATTGCTTTTCTATCTTGAACAACCTGCCTGATTATCTGAATGATTCTGCACACTTAGTTCTGAATATTCAGGGGAGTGTCACTAACCAATTCATAGAACCAACAGATTATCAACATGAAAATGATTCTAATTATACCTACTCTGGTAGATTTGTAGGTTCAGAAGGATGGATTACCTTCGTTTCCAATAATCACTCAAAATCTGTAACGGTCTATTACCCAGGCTACTTTATCGAGTATATACCTCTTCGTGGAGATAGTTGTATTTGTATTAAGCATAGCGATAGTCCAGAGAACAGACCAGGTTGTTATATCGAACAAGAGGCCTATAATGAAAATGAAGAGGAAGAAATCTATGGATGTACATCTTCAAGCTGTGCAACAATTGTACGAATATTACTATTGATAACTCCACAGGCAGAAGCTAAATTGCCAAACAGAGAAGAAATTAAAACACTTGCGAAAAAGTGGGCAGAGAACATTAACCTTGCTTTCCGCAATTCATACATTCCGCATAGAATTGAAATTGAATTAGATTATTATAATTTTACTAACTATCATATTTCAGGGGATATAAGGGAAGATGTAGTTAATTTAAGAAATGACCTGGGAGCAAATAATCTTAGATCATCACACAGAGCTGATCTATTATTTTTAATAAGTGATCATAACTATATCTCAGGTCCTGGTGGTGGATTTCTTGGGCATGTGGGAAATGAGGTTGTCGATCCTACTCGAGCTCATGGGATAATAGATGTGCCATTTATCGATGACCCAGATTTTACTTTAGCACATGAAGTAGGCCACTTATTTGAAGCCCATCACCAGAGGAAGACTGGAGGCAATCCACCCGATCCGAACGATTGTTCATTTGCTTGGAAGACCAGCAACGATAAATATTCCATTATGAATTCTGCCAAAAGACCATACATATTGCATTATTCAGATCCAGATGCTAAATACAATATTACTTATATTACTGGCAATAATAACAATAACAATGCCGGTAAGATTAGAACCACAGGATGTATAGTCGCTAACCACCAATTAGAGAATAAGCTTCAACTGACTATGAGAAGTTCGATCGGAGTATGTGGACAATTTTATTTATACGCAATTCAAAGGCAACCGGAGCAAGGTTTTCCGGGGCAACCTCCCTATACTTATGCCTGGGAATATAGCAAGACAGGTGATTTCACCGATGCAGTATATTTTTCTTCTGCCTCAAGTATTAATATTAATGCATGCGCCATTCAGAATCCAGGTTTTATTTTTATTCGGGTTAAAGTAGTAAGCAGCGATAATGAAGTAATACAATTAACAAGAAAAATAAATTGTAAAAATTGCCCATCACATCAAGCTCATGCTGAGGAGCGAAGTCGATTAATAATTAATGGATATTCGTTTGTAAATGGCACAAAAATCAATTTAGAATATCCGGATGAAGATATTGCAGGCTATTCAATTTTTTCATTGGATGGTAAACTTATTTCCAAAGAAAGAATTTCAACGAATTTACCAATAGGTATTTATTTTATTAAAATAGTTAATAAATATGGATTAATTAAAAATATTAAATTTTATTGTCATGAATTGTAAATCCATCCTACTCTTAATTGTATTAGCTATAATTTCTTGTGACAAGGAAATGTCAAACCCAAAAATGCCATGCATTGAGACTGAGAATATAATAGATACGTTAACCAAAATATATACGAGTAAAAATTGGAATTATAATTACAAATCATTTGCAATTAAGGTAAAAGATACTTCATTTTATATTACCAGAGGAAAAAGGTATAATAATGGAAATTCTTTGGTTGTTTTTTTTTCAGGCCGTAGCGAGGATAGTCTTATTTACGAAATAATGATTACTTCAAACATTCCTTTTAAAGAAGGCTGCTTTGATATAGGTCAACCAAATAATTTACAATCAACTGCAATAGGAAGTGAATATTCGACTAATGTTGATGACGTTATAATAGATGAGTACTATACAGATACTTCGGCGTTGAATAACAAGATCGAAATTGTCACGCTGGATACCATTAATAAGATCGTAGAAGGACATTTTGCAATCAGTTATATTTTTGCGAATAATAGACCAAAACGTAATCCGAATGAACCTTATCGGATTCGTTTCTTCAATGGATATTTCAAGGGAACTTACAGCGATTAGTAATTAATTGCTGTAAGTAGTAGAATCATGGATGTGCACCAAATAACTCAGTTAAGTAAAAAATAAAAAAAACACATAATTGAATAAATTGTAGTAAATTTGACTAAATTTATACCTATGAATAAGATAAAGACTCTCTCTCTCTCTCTCTCTCTCTCTTATGGATTAGCGCAATAAGAACACAAAGTATACCACAGTTATACCAAGTTATAGATCCGGCCAGCCTTACCTTGACCCATGACGACAGTATATATGTGAATAATTTACTGACTATTCCTACCGTGATTGCTCACCAATTTGTAAAGTTATTAAACCCCATAACAAGTCAGAATAATGGGGTGTTAAGGTTTAAATACACACAAGGTGACTTAACTGATACACTCGTTTCTTTGGCCTACGATGTTAAATTTAGTTCTGAAAATGACTTTACATGGACTGGAGAAATTCCGGAATTCGATGGAAATTTAACCCTTAGTAAAGGTGAAAATGGGGTTCATGGGTTTATTATGGTTGACACCATAAAGGAAGATTATTTCACCTTCAATGATACAATATCATTAATGATAAGGCATAAGGCTCCTGATAACTTATTTGTTGATGATATCGTTGATACAACAGAAGAAGTAGGCCAAGAAGTGGGCAATTGCGACGCTGGGAATGAGTGTGCTGCGCAGATAAAAGTACTTGTCTTAGTAGATCCTACAACAAATAATTTTTTTAATAATAATGCAGGCAGAAGAAATACAGCAATATTTGACCTGATAAACCAATTGAATATATCATTTCAGAGAAGTAATATTGCACATAGGGCATCATATGAGATTAAAGAAATTAATTGGGCGCCACAAACAAATCCAGCATCAATAAGAATTGACGTTGAGCAGTTACCAACAAATGTTGAAGCAATTAATCTAAGAAATAATACTAAAGCAGATATTGTTGTATTGTTAACAAGCTGGCCGTATGCAATAGGGGACGGCTATGGTTGGGCTGCTTCTTATTCACCTATTCCAGATAATATAGAATCTTATTGTATTGTTCAGCTGAAACACGCATTTAGCCCAAATTTAGTTTTTAGTCATGAAATTGGACATTTACTAGGAGCTGGCCATGAACATGGAATGGATCCAAGATATTGGGTTGATTGTAATGCAGGTTGGGAAATAATACCAAATAAGTTCTATACAGTTATGCATTTGAGTGCGAACGTCCCGCCACCAAGAGCAAAATATAGAATATTACAATTTTCAGATCCAGAAATTAACTTTCAAGGTAATCCAACAGGAAGCAATGGATATCCTGATCCAATTGATCCCCAATTAATATTAAAACAAGCAAAAAATGCCGGAATAATAAGAGCTAACGGTTGTTTTGTTTCTGAGTTTCAAGGATCAACAAATTTGTCAGTAACAATAGCAGGAGATAATTCCATATGCGAAAATCCGGAAATATATAAAGCAATGGTTACTCCTCCGCCCAGTGGACAAGCAGGGCAGCCACCATATACATACGAATGGAGATGGAATTTAGATGGAATATTTACCACGCTAAGCCCAGGAACTTTATTGGCTGCTAATACACAAGAAATATCGATACCCCCACCGAACGTAGGTATCTGTCAATTTTTTTTCTTAAAGGTAATTGTAAGTTCGGGTGGAATAACAGGAGAATCAATAAAAAGAATATCAAATTCATGTAATACAATATGTAGCTTACAAGAAATATTAATTGGACGACAAAAATTATCTAATGTTGAAAGTATGAAAAAGCAAATATTTCCTAATCCTATTTCTTCGGATGATGACCTTAGCATTGAATTAAATACTAATCACAATGGAAGCTATGAATTAAAATTACTTGATCTTTTTGGAAAAATAATCTTAGAAAAAAGTATGAATTTATTAAGTGATCAGAAAATAAACTTACGTATACCTAAAAATACTTTGCCGGGTTATTATATATTAAAGCTAGAAAGCCACAATTTCAATGAATCATATTCTATAATGATAAAATAGTAATAAAGTGAAAAAAATATTCATATTAGTCTGGACATTAATTTTATTTTTTAGCTGTAAAAAAGAAGAAAAATCGGATATAACAAATGATTGTGTTGTAGAAGAACAAATAACTTCCGATTATGATAAATTCTACATTAATTATCCTGGTCCACAAAAAAAAGGATATGCAAAAGCAATAAAAATAAATAAGGAATGGAAAGCATCTGCAAGTGCAAAAATATTGAATAGTATTTTAGCGATAAAATTTGAGACCTTTAATACTGAAGAAGAAGATAACAAAGGATATGAAACAGAAATTGTTGATATTAACGTTTTGATTCCAAAAATAGGTTGTACAATTTTAGGAAATAATAAGACTGAATTAATTTCAGAAATTTACTTTTCAGCTGTTAGAGGAGATGCTACTCAAAATGCCTATATTGTTGATACCAATAAGCATAATAAATTGTCGATAGATACTTTTGATTTAATCAATAATAGAGTTGCGGGTAAATTCATGTTTTCAATAAAGAAGTCTAGAATTCGACAAAGCGACCCTTGGTATAATCCAGATGAGTTACGAATTTTTAATGGAGAATTTCATTGTAATATTATTGATTAAATGTAAATGAAATTTTATACGTAAGCATAATTTAACAGCCATAAATACGATTTGTTGAGCGAATAAAATAAAGAAAATGTAAACTTTATGATATTTCAATTGAAATCAAGACGAATACAAAAATGAGTGAGACTTTATAATATAAATTACATACTGGACTTCCTCACTATAGTGGACAAAGCGAAAAGGCATTATGCTGCTAATATATGAACTTTTTCATAAAAAGCTTCTAATGGTGATTTTCCATCCAATGCGCTATGAATTCTTTTCGTGTTATACC
>JABFRV010000042.1 GCA_013140975.1 Saprospiraceae bacterium | reverse complement strand
GTATTAAATAAAGATATTATTTTGGCATGATATGTTTTTCTTCACACTGATAGTTTGACCAAAGCTGATAATAATTTAGAAAATGATTTATTTATAAATTTTTTTATTTTGCTTAAAATAAATTAAAATAAGCATTGTGCCAAATTCCCATTTGACACAATGCATATTAAAAATTACTTAATCACAACAAATTTCTTGTAAGAGGAAACTTCCTTTGATTGTACTTCAATAAAATATACTCCAGCGGTCAGATCTTGTGTTGACAATTGTGTATGATGCCAACCTATTGCATTTTGATCCTTTTCAATTAACTTTAGTCTGCTACCTAAGTTTGATAATAGATAGACTTTCGTTTCTCCTGCTTCACTCAAATAATAATTTATTTCGAGTTGATCATTGGTAGGATTTGGGCTCAAACTTATATTGTCAATTGATTTATTCGAGTTTTTGTCATCAAGAATTGCTGTAATTACGGTACCATTTGCTGAAGATGCCTTTACAACTCCTGTGTTCATTATTTCCCCCTCTTCATCTAGGAAAGTATATCGTAGTGTATTTACTGAACTTTTAATAGATAACATTACAATATTTAAACTTAAATTCTTACCTTCTAATGTACTATCTGTTACTAAATCCCAATGCCATGAAGTCTTTGTTTGCCAAGACATATTCGTTGGTGCAAGATATGAAGGTTGCTCTCCAAATGGATTGAGTGATCCAGACATAGCAAATGCTTCCAAATTATTTTTTACAATTTCTGTCGAATCTTCATATCCAATTGATATCGATTTAATGGGTTTGCTTAGTTTTCTTTCCTTTATAATATTTACTGTGTGAGCAGTTAGTACTGATCCTATTGGAATTTTTGGATTCCCAATATCAATAATAACCGGTTCAAGAATGGGCGAAATACCCTTCCATTTAATTTTATAAGTACACATTGTGCCATCACAAAGCGTTATTTTAATATCAGTAGTTCCAATATAACTTGCATTTACTGTTAATCCATACATGATTAAATTGGTTAGTGGTGGTAAATTACCTACAGCAGGAATGGAAGCAGAGTTCCAGATTGTACCTGAAGCAATACCATTAAGCATAAGCCCTGAAGGAATTATTGGTCCTGGCAAAGGGGCGTATGACATTTGTATTTTACAAATACTTGTGGTCGGATTAACGTCTGTAATAGTTATTTTGCAATGCTTTACTGCGTTGTTAGGAGGACAATAACTGATAGAATAATCGAGTTTTGGACAGCATGAAGTAACTGGACAAGGACATTTGATGTCACCAATTGCTTCACATACTTTACCATTTTTCATTGTTAATTTTAGAGTTACAATAATTGGTTTCGTACAATCGATGGCATCTAAATCTAATTTCAGAAATCCAAGTCCAGGACCGGTGCATGGATTTAACAATGTAACACTGCTCAATCCTATATAAGAAGCTGGACTAAATCCCAATGATGTACAAGAGGAAGTAATTCCTCCGGATCCAATAACGCCATTGGAAACATTTACCATAATATTCTGAATGCTGTCTTCACAAGGGGGTTGTTGTAAGTAATTAAATTGTAGTGTGCATTTTTGAGTATCTTTAACAGTAGGTCGGAAAACAGGGCAACAAGGTTGTGGACAGCTTTCAAAACAAATACTATCAACATAAACTTTTTCTGATGGAAACATTCCTCCGGCAAAATCCAAAGAGAATGAAATTCCATCCACGTTGCTTATTAAATAATTCCATGAATTTGGGCCAATTGGTGTAGTCCATGTTCCGTAACTATTACTTGGAAGTGTGCCTGTTGCTGAACTTAGATCAATTGGAATACATATTCTTTTCCAGGCATTACCAACTGCATTAATCAATGGCACTTGAAAAACTGACCTAGTAGTTAATGAGTTCAATGGATCGTAAATTGGCAAGCCACCTTTATTGAAAATAGTAATTATATGGTTTCCTGTAGTCTGAGAGTTATCCCCAGGATCATATCTAATGTCGAAACAAAGTTCACATTTACTGTGTAATTTTATCCAATCCCCTTTATAATTTACACTATTGGACATCCAGGATGCATTGGAACCATCAAATCCACAAAGAATCTTGGATGGAGGTACTTTTGGAATCGTATTAACTATTGATAAAGTTCCATTATTAACAACCCAATTGGGGGCGTTTGAGCTGCTAAGTGGATAATTATCAAAAACCTCGACACATCCATTGCCAGTGCCTTGCGAAAATGTAGCGTTTATCTTAAGTAAAAACAGAATGAGAATAATAAAAAATTGATTTTTCATTTTTAAATTTTTTAAATTACTAATAATAATATCAAGAGGATATGTAGTAGCGGGTGAAAACTGTTACCCTTGGATAGTAATTTTTTGGTAGGTTTGTGTTTTAAACAATTTACATATTGATTTTAGGCCAATATATAAGCGCTGAAATCAAAACTGTAATACAGTATGGAATATTATCAAATTCATTTTGGACTATTGTTAAAAATACATTTGGTATAAGCTAAAAATATATAACAAAATATTGCTAAACAATATGTCTATTTGTTATTTTTTCAAAGATAAGATCACATTGGGATAAGAACTAAAAAGTTAGTTCGAAATGATATTATTTTTCACGTGGAATTTGCAATTGTGAAATACAATTTATTGAACAATTATTTTTAGATATTCGTTTAATTTTGATATTTCGCCAGTTGATATTCGAAGTATCTCGATCGATAAATCGATCTATTGTATATTGTGTATTTCCAAAATAGGTAAAGCAATTCGTCGGTTTTAAATTACATGATTGAAAATTTTCATTATTTTTTAGCTCTACACAAAAGTCGATAAACGCTTTTCGTTGTAAAGGAGGTTTTATAATTCCTTCCAGTTTTTTTGGTGAACTACTATTTTGGTTAAAGTTAAAGACATACATCAATCCATTTGAAGTAGTCATTTCTAAATTTATCTTTCCAGGATTTGATTCATTTAAGTTACAACCCTGAACTCCTCCATAATACCAATATCTAATTGATAAAGTATTTGATTTGATAGTTGTTGGAAGTGTAAATTCTAATTGGCAATTAGTAGCAGCAGCCAATCCATCATTTTCGAATTCGATGTGATATTTTATATATGTTTTCTTTCCTAATCTTGAAAAATACCACCACTTTGATTTAACTTCTTCTACGCAAGTTACCATAATGAAATTGGGATCATGGGCAGTGTCAATTGACTCATTAATAATTTTAATTGAATTGGGGATTAAATTAGAATTAATGGAATCGTAGCATCCAACTTTAATTTCACAGGTATTCAATGGATAGGTTGAATTACTTGGCACATGAAAATTAATAAAATTAAATTGGGCTGCATTATTTAGAACTAATAAGTTTGAATTTATTATGGATATAGTAGCAGTTGAATATGGATTCAATAAGGTGTCAAAAATAAATAAATCAGAAGGAAGGTTAATTCCAATTTTTTTACAAATTAAGTTTGGATGATTTTCTGTAAATAATGATCTGGGAACTATTAATGTGTAATCTTTTCCTTTTACAACAGAATGATTCGCACTTAATGTTGTTGAGTTTTGATTGGTTCCAGTTACTGAGTATTGAGGTGTAGAGCCAGTGGTACCTTGACTTATATAAATACTTCCAGCCGGATCATCATCTTCATAAATATTAGAATGGTATAAAAAAGAAATTTGTGAACTAGGTACTACAATTCTTAATCCTTGATTGGAGGCATGATGAGAACACCCATTATAATTATTACAAGGATCAGGTCTTGTTAATAAGTATCGTGAATTATAAAAAGAACCATTTGAAAATATAATAAAGAGATCATCTCTAGTATCTAAATTAGGTTGACCTGTAATCTGAATATCTGACCCTGGATGTTGAAGATTCGTTATTATAAAATCTGAAGGTTGTAATTGTGTATTATGATTTAAAACTGAATTATCACCATACAATCCTTTCCACACATACCATTGAGCATCACTTGGCTGAGCTATAAGTATGTTCAAAAAACCATTGAACAAAAAAAATACTGCGCATTTAATTGCTAAAATATAGTTAATTTTCATATTGATCGTTTTTTAATAGTTACGAAAAGTATTAATAAGACAAATGTACTAATAATAATTATTAAAAGATAATTATTGTTATCAGCAAAGCGTAATGATGATGTATCTCCATAAGTTATGAATCCTGACCAGAAGAAAGGATGTCTATCCAAGCCCATTGCATTTTCAAGATATTGGAGCTTGGATTTTCTTAATGCATCATCTTTTGAACAGCCTATCTTCAAATTGTTATATAAGGATTTCATAATCATACTTGATGATTGATCATTAACGGACCACAGACTAAATATACTTGATCTTACTCCCGCTTCATGAAAAGCTCGACCCATACTTTGAACACCTTCTCCTTTTGTCCAGCTTCCTAAGCCCGTTTCACAGGCACTCAATACTGCTAGATCCAAATCCAAAGTGAGCTGACTAATCTCATTACTTGTCAAAGTATTAGAATCATTAATTGCCAACAAAGCCTGATTGTCCTCAACTGTTGCATGACCTGCGAAGTGAAATATACTTGAAGAATAGATTTTGTCTATAATCTCCGATTTAGTTAAGTTATAAAACTTACAATCGTTAAGACCTAAACTTTGACTAATATCATCTATTTCATTCTTATTAAATTCCAATTTATTAAATCCATTTCGGGTTAATGAAGCAATTTCTATGGATGGTTTGGAATATTCTGGAGCCAAAATAAATATATTATCGATTCTATTCTGTTGTTGCCTGATAATATTGTGATGACTAAATTTATAATTTATGATTGAATTTTGAATTAAAAACTCTCCTTTCGGGTTTTTAAGAATTTCAAATGGAATAAAGCATATCGGTCCATCAGGAAGTATAGATATTTTATTAATTATCTTTATTTCTTTGGGGAGCAAAAAAGTATAGAGCGTATTCAAGATTGAATTTTCTGATGATTTATTATTTATATAGTCCTTGAAGTTTTTAAGTTGATCTTTAAAATCTTTAGTAGTGCCAAGTTCTTTGAAAACTTTTTGATTTTCAATATCTGAAAAAATATAAACTATTGAATCACCGTAGTAGAATTCTATATAATTCTTAGTAAATAACTTTAAATCAACAGAATCAGAATACTTTCGGAATAATGAATTAATTTCAGTGTCGACTAATTCTAAGTTTTCTGAATTTAACTTGTTGAGTTGTGTTTTTTTTCTTTCTAGTTCTTTAAACCTTTTTAAATCATAATTTGAAAAGTATTGAATAGAATTCTTTTGATGAGATTTTCGATCCAATAATAT
>JABFRV010000079.1 GCA_013140975.1 Saprospiraceae bacterium | reverse complement strand
TCCGGGAGCCCTGGTTCTTCCCATCGGAGGATTACGCGGATCATCCAATAATGCACTGAGACAAAGCACTGAAAACATGATACCGACTATTAATAAGTTTAATTTACTCATTCTACTATTTTTTTTTACAAAGATAAGTGTTCCTAATAATTTAACGTCGTATAAAAATTACATATAAGACAAGTACCTCATTGAATTATTCCACAATTCTAGAATCTTTAAAAAATAAAATTACAAATAAATATGAGAAATGAGATTCATGAACAATTACTTATTCTCACTATTATGAACTGTAATAGTATAGCTATAATGAGTATTACCGGGCTTCTCAGAATCTGTTGGCGAATTTGTTTGTACGGTGTATGAATAAACAGTTTGCACTGGTGCCTGAGGAAGTTGAAAGTGAATATTAATATTTTTAAAAAAAGAAATTTTAATATTTCGAACTTTTGCAACATGAAACTGTAATAAACGCGCGATTCTCATTGCTTCCTGATTGCAATCATCCTGCAGGCTAGACAAGACTTTTGCATCAATGACCTTACCATGGAAATCAATCTCAATCCTGACAACTACAACTCCTTGTATCTTATCTTTAATAGCTGATTCCGGATACTTGAGATTATCAGTAATAAACTTCCCAAGAGCCTTTGGGCCTCCGATATACTCTGGCTTGGGCAGGAATTTCTTCTTTTTCTCCACAAGCTAATAACACAATAGTTGGCGACTGGTTTAAGATGAATAGAACTATGTAATTATAAGTTTAATTTGAAACTTTATTTTAATGAAGTGATTCTATTAATAATCTAAAAGATGATTCAAACTTTGGTTTTTAATTATTAAGATAATTATCTGTTCAATTTTATATTTATTTAGATTGAAATAAAATTCATATTATTGAATCGAAAAAATGCACAAAACATTTAATAACATTAATGTACAAATTTTTTCATAGCTTACAAAATCAGATTAAGATCCAAATAAAATAAAGAAGAGCTGAATATGCAAAATTCTAGAGCGAACTAACTAAAAAGGCATTATACCTTTCGAACATTATTTATGTCTCGCAAATAATAAAACTTAAAGAATTGTATTAAAATAAAAAATCCTTACAAATATTCATTTGCAAGGATTCTCATGTTTGTGATCTGTTTGGGACTCGAACCCAAGACCCACGGCTTAAAAGGCCGTTGCTCTACCGACTGAGCTAACAGATCTACTCATTTTATCTTCTATATGGCAGGATTCTAACTTTAAAGAATACCTCGTCTTTCTTAAAGAGTCGCAAAATTAGCCTTTGAGAGGATATTTTCCAAACACTTTATGAATTTTTGTCAATTGTTTGGCTTAATTCTCGTGAAAATGGTGATTCTCGTGGTTTTTTGGGTTATAGACCATTTGAATAAAGGGCCCATGCATAAACTTTTCAGGGTCAATTTGAGACTGAAGTACAACCCCCTGATAATTTCCTTGTAATAACATCCTTGCAGATTCCAACATTGGAGCTGCAGTTGTAATTTGAATCGCTTTTAATTTATGGGCTCCTATCGTTTTAGGATGAACTACCTGACTATGTTCGAGTTGCTTTAGTTCACCATTCGCATCGACACCGGAAACAGAAGCATACATAACTATCAAATCATCATCAATATGAGGAACCTTCTTTAACATTTGGTGTAATAAAGCATGTACAGGATCAATTTCATTTTTGTTTTCAGCTATCTGAGTCCTTATCCAGTTGTAATGTCCTGGATAACGAATTGTTTTATAATCTAGATTTTGGGTTTTTCCTTGAAAAAACTCAGGCAAGTCAGCTGCTCCCCCAGAAGTAAAGTCTTCTTCGTACCTTATACCCTGAATAATTCTATCTTCTGTTTCAGTAAGAGCTGGAACCTTACACAATTTCCCGTCTTTTATAATATTGGCATCCTTAACATATTCCGTTGCAACTCCAATTGGACTCCAGGTAAAAGCATAATATGAAGGTGGAGCAACATTGGAAGTTAATGCCCCAACACGCATTTTTATATTGTCAACTTTCTCAATCTTAAATTTTTTGACAAAATCCTTGTACAACTTATGAGCAACTACATTTATATAACCTGGGGCAAGTCCTGATTGAAGCACAAACCCTGTTTTGGCGTTTTTAGCCAATTCTATGATCTCATCTGTCTCTTTAACATACTCAGTTAAATTCACATAATGCATGTTATAATCAATTGCGACTTTCGCCATTCTTGGTGCTTCTGTTCCCGGAAGACAATCAAGGATAATATCTCCGGATTTGAAAACGTAATCCATCTCGTTCGTTATCTGTGACGGATGAATTTCAAACGCCTCCACAGAACAAACAGAAGAACAACCATCGCTAATCCACTTCGCTACCTCCTCTGCCAGGTTCTTATCAATATCTCCAATAAAGATCTCAACGGCAATTCCTGGTCTGTCAGTTAAGATTAATCCAACCGCCTTTCCTATGCCACCGGCCCCTGCAATAATGAACTTTTGTGCTTCTCTGCTCATAAATCGGTCCTTTTTTATTTATATCCGCAAATATATAACACCGCAAAATAGCCTATGTTAAGAATGACTCAGTTATACCCAACAAGGTGTTAATGATATATTTACATATTTTATATTTTTAATATATTAAAAGTTTTAAACACATTAAAAGTTTTTGTAATATATATAATACTTTTAATGTGCAAATAATACTAAATAATATATTATAATATGTAAAATACCCTTACATTAGCGTTCTATTTCAAGTATAACTATCTCTCAAAATGGCAAAGCCTAAGAACAAAAAATTAGGATTTAAAGACTTTTGGATCCAAAAATTCAAAGATGAACGTATCGGTAAGATTGCAGCAGTAAGTAGCTTTCTCATAGCTATTTATCTTCTCCTTTCTTGTAGTTCATATCTATTCACCTGGACAATTGATCAAGATAAGGTACTCCAGCATTCATGGAAGATCTTATTCAGACCAAATGTTGAAGTTGCCAACTGGGTTGGCAGATTGGGTGCGTTAACTTCACATTTTCTATTCTACTACGGATTTGGAGTTGCTTCATTTTTATTCATCCCTGTTGTAGTACATCTTGGTTTTCGATTACTCCGCAATAGCGGATGGTTTTCCTTTATCCGTTTTGCAGCACACTCCTTCTTAGTCATGGCATTTTTTTCAATGACTCTTGACTTTGTGTTGTCAAATTATTCTTTTCCTTTTGGTGGAGCTTTTGGAGCCAGAACCAATCAGGTTTTGAATTCATTCCTGGGTGAACTGGGTTTAGGAATTGCACTCATTTTTGCACTTCTAATATTGTTTATTTGGTTTATCAATCCAAGCTTTCAATCATTTCAACTTCAATCTGCAGATGGTTCTGTGAATTGGAATGGGATGTTCAACTTTAAATCTTCTTCATCTGCTTCTGAAAGTACTTTAACAGATGAAGGTCCAGAATCATTTTTCAAAACAAAGCCGGATTCTACTGTTAAAAAGGAAATTGATTTTGGTTCATCTGCAGAATCGGGTGGTATCGCCGCAACAATTGGATTCGATGCTCTTGATATACTGCCACAACCGGAATTAAAATCAGACCTTTCTTTAGAGATTGAAGAGTCCGCTCCAACTGATTTACACTCTCCTATCTCAACAATGACAGACAAACAAAGAAATGAAGCTCCTGTTGAAGATGAGGATGAATGGGAACCTGAAGATGGTGAATTGTATGATCATAAAGCGGATTTAAGTTCATACATAATCCCTTCTCTTGAATTATTAAATGATTACGATGATCAAAAATTTGAAATCGATAGAAATGAATTAGAATCCAATAAAAATCAAATTATTGCAACTCTTCAAAATTACAAAATTGAAATTCAAAAAATAAAAGCAACCATCGGACCTACTGTAACACTTTATGAAATTGTTCCTGCACCCGGTGTTAGAATTTCAAGAATAAAAAGCCTTGAAGATGATATCGCTCTTAGTCTTTCTGCACAAGGAATAAGAATTATTGCTCCTATACCCGGAAGAGGAACGATCGGTATTGAAGTTGCCAATAAGAACAAACAAATCGTTCCACTAAAGGAATTGCTTCGCTCTGAAAGATTCCTAGATCCTAAAATGGAAATTCCTATCGCTCTTGGAAAAAACATTTCCAATGAAGTTGTGGTCGCTGATCTAACAAAAATGCCACACTTGTTAATTGCTGGTGCAACAGGGCAGGGAAAATCAGTGGGTATAAATGCAATCTTAATGTCGATTCTTTATCGCAAGCATCCATCAGAAGTGAAGCTTGTATTAATCGATCCAAAAAAAGTAGAATTACCAATTTATACAGAAATTGAAAAACATTTTCTTGCACAACTTCCCAATCAGGATGAAGCCATTATTACTGATACAAGCAAAGTAATTTATACATTGAATTCATTATGTATTGAAATGGATCAACGCTATGAATTATTAAAAATGGCGCGAACAAGAAATTTATTAGAATACAATGACAAGTTTGTAAGAAGAAGACTAAATCCTGAAAAAGGACACAAATACTTACCCTACATTGTGTTGATCATTGATGAGTTTGCTGACCTTATTATGACAGCCGGCAAAGAAGTTGAAATGCCAATCGGTAGACTTGCGCAATTAGCAAGAGCTGTAGGTATTCACCTTATTATCGCAACACAAAGACCTTCAGTAAAAATAATTACAGGACTCATTAAAGCAAACTTCCCCTCTCGTATGGCATTTAAAGTTACCTCGAATATAGACTCCAGAACAATTCTTGATGCAGGTGGTGCAGAAAGATTAATTGGTCGAGGAGATATGCTCTATAGTGTTGGATCAGATGTAATTCGTTTACAATGCCCATTTGTTGACACACCGGAAGTTGAACGCGTAATAAAAACAATCTCCAAGCAGAGATCTTATGGTTCTCCTTACCTACTTCCTGAATATAAGCAAGATGGAGATGATCTGGGTTCAAGTGATATAAATACAGAAGATCTTGACGACATGTTTACAGAAGCTGCCAGATTAGTTGTGCAATCACAACATGGTAGTACTTCCATGATTCAAAGAAGATTAAAGTTAGGTTACAATAGAGCGGGACGCATAATGGATCAGATGGAAAGCTTAGGAATAGTAAGCGCGTCTGAAGGAAGCAAACCAAGAGAAGTACTCGTCTTCAACGAAGTCGAACTAGAAAATATATTGAACAAGTACAAACGTTTTTAGCAATCCTGAACCGACTCAATGGCAATTGCCACTGAGAATGATAATTACTTTTAATAGAAAAAGCTCCGGAATTTTCGGGGCTTTTTTTTTTATTTGCAGGTTAGTAGTTGCAAACTTTATTAATCACAAATAATTGACACAAGTCAACCCGTCAAC
>JABFRV010000129.1 GCA_013140975.1 Saprospiraceae bacterium | reverse complement strand
CTTCAGTAAATGCTTCATAAGCATCTGCACTATGAACATCGGACCATAGGTACGAATAATATCCTGCTGAATATCCATCATCTGAAAAAATATGACCAAACTGTGGTGTGCGATGACGCATTACCATGTCTTACAATAGCTTAAAAATCACAGCAAGCTCCATAAATTCATATCATCTTAAAAATTCAATGTGTAAAGTCTAATTCTTTTATTGACTATTCGTAAATTTAATAGAAAGGCTTAAAAACCTCTGATACGTTAAGTTTATACCACTTCAATAATTTCGTGCTAATTTAAAAACAATGAAGATGATATTAATTCCCGAAAGTAAATTGGAAAATATAATACATTCTACTCTCTTTAATAAGAAAAACTGCAAATATTTTCATATTTAATTTAAATATAGAAAATCGATATATCTGCAAAATAATATTAACAACAAATAAGCCAAATATAACAAGATCTAAATTAGCCTTTTGCGACTAGTCTTGTACCCACCATAAACCATTGCTGGATCTAACAATGGGATTCTTCAAGCTGTTGCGGAATGTAAAAGTTCAAATAATTAGTTCACTCTTTTATTAAAAATTCAGTTTTGTTATACACTCAACTTTCAACTTGGTTCTTAACCGTGATAACTACTAATATTTCCTCCACTTGAAACCCCAATCAAGTTTGCAGCCCTTGAATTGCTTTTCATTCTGGCTAGTTCTTCTCGTTGCCTTTCTAATGATTCATCAGTTTCAAGTTGAGTAGATTTATCTCCAGATTGATCTAAAGTAGAGTCCATATCACCTTCATCATTACTAAATCCATCGATTAATTTCTCCGCAACTACAGCAACCGCAATTACTGCTGCCGCCTTTTTTGCAAATGACTTTGCTTTTTCAATTGTTTGTTTTGCATTTTCTTCTTGGATTGTTGCTTGGGTGCTCGAAATAGGAATTAAATCAAAATTAAGAACTCCCTGCATTATATAAAACTTGTCTCCATTTTCAATAATCTCAAAACTTGGTGACATTAATATTGATTGAAACTTCCCTTTCATGCCCGTTGGTGTCGGAAAAGCGACTAAACGAGCAATAATATTCCCTCCAATAGATAAAGTACCACCATATTCTGTCTCGCTTACTCTATGAATTGAAAGTATTTGATTAGTAGAAGAAAATGTGAAACTACCCTCAAAACGAGCTTGCACTCCTGTTTTACCATCCCAGAAATCAGATGGATTCACTGTGTTTCTATTTTTGATAAAATTTGATATAAACTGCATATAAATAATTTTTAATTGTTAATCATGTGAATCGAAATACTCTTCATAGACATAAAATACATAAAGAATAATAACACAAATCTTATTTTTTTGCGCCATTATCAATCCAGCAAGATAAAATAGCTCTTTCTTCAACGGTTAGGCTTGTTGGAGCTCCTACCGGAGGCATATTGGATTGACTCACGACTCTGATTTTAAAGCTTCCATTGTCAACTTTTACTTTGACTGCATCATAAGAATCAAAAATTCCATTGCCGGAGCCGTTCACACTATGGCAACCACTAACTGCACAAGTCTTATTAATAATGGCTGAAACGGTGTTTGTGTATGTGCGATTTACATCACATGTAGATGTTGAATCTTCTTTGCTACAAGAAGTACTCATTACAACAAAAAAAAGTAAAACAGAAATTTTATACATATTTTAATTATTTACGATTGTGAATTAATATTTTTCTGGAAAATATCCAATCATTATTCTGAATTGTCAGAATTGCCAGTCCATTGGATAAATTATTTATGTCAACCACTTCATGATCACTAACTAATTTTTTCGAATATATAAGAATACCATGAATGTTATAAACCTTTAATTCAGAATCCAATAAATTGTTTCCATTGACAATTATAGAATTTTTATTTATGGAAATGTCTATGGGTATATCTCTATTGATATTCTCAACAGAAGTAGCACTTTTCAAAAACACTCTTTTCTTCCCAAAGACAGGATTATCTCCTGAAGTATTTCCATTCTTATTGACCAAATTGACACCATAATAAAAATTCATAGTATCATTTACGCCTGTATTAGGAGCTTGCCATTCCACTTTCCATGAAACTGTATCTTTTACATAGTCTTTTGGCATTAAATGAGATAAATATTGTTTGCCACCTGAGTTTCTAACAGACATTTCTGCAGTTGAAGAAAATACTCCACTGGCCTGGTTATTCTTATTAATACAGATTAGTTCAAAGCCACTTGCTATGGGCCCTGAACTTTTTGAACTCAACAAAAAAGTATATTTTTTATTAGCAATTACTGTGTCCGGAAGATTTTTTAATAATATCGATGCAGAGAAATTCCCTCCACTATGACAATCAGAACACTTTCCTTCTCCAGGAGCACCTGTTTTGCCAATAGGAGGATTAGAAGAGTAGCTTAAGCAAATTAATATTGAAAAGAAAATTCCTGCTATTTTATATAATACATTCATACAATTAACATTTTTTAAATTAACAAATCCAAATTCAGTTCAACTTAACTTCTTATTCTACTCGATACAATAAAAGATTGCATCCAAAGTATTGATATTTATTAAATGAATATTCGCACACCAAATTACAATATTTCTAATATGAAAAATAACTACAAATCCTTATAAAATTAGAACTAAAAAATCACTATTAGGTAAGTTGTGACTATAATATCACTTCCACGTAAAGAGCTACCATGCTTACTTTAAGATCTTCTAATTCTGTTCATTAATTGAACAAAAATCTATTGATTTATACCAGTAATTATTATCTAAAGACAAATCCGGTGCCTGATTATAAATAAAAATACCAAATACACCTTTACATTTTGCAATCAAATGTGCTGACTTTTTTAGTTTCACTTCTATTTTAATTTTGTCTTTTTTATTATGGCATAAAGATAAATCAGTACAAAATTGTATCCTTGCCCCACATTGATACCAATTATTAATTTCTTGTTTTGAAATAACACCTTGTTCATCCTCCTTATATGTTTCGATTAAGACAGACAATACATCCGCATTTGGAGGGAGCAAAATAATACCGGATGAAGTTATTGTGCAATCGTCGCCTATATTATTATGGATTCGAGAATGAAAAATAATCTCTTCTTTAACAACTGTCCATTCTATGTAAGCAGTGTCTATTGCTATATCAGCATTTACATATCCACTTTCACTTTCAATATTGCCAGTCAATGGAGCCATATTCTTAACACTATCACAACACTGTGAAGAATTTATTGTACAACAATTAATAGTACTTTCTTTATAGCTACATGAATCAACCAGGTTTGAAAAGAGTAAGAGAATAACAGGCGGAATAATAGTTAAATTGACTTTCATTTTAATTTATTTAGATTAGTTATTGAAAATGATAAATTATTTCTGTTAAAGTTGCTAATTTAACTTTATAAATGGAATAATTCTGCCAAAATCCTGATTGTAAATATGTAAAAAATATGTCCCTGATTGTAAATTTTCCAAAGGCAAACTAAGCGAAGAATGACCGTCCGGAACAATATAATTATCATAGATCGGATATTTAATACCTAAGTTGTTGATTATCTCAATTCTTATTTCTTGACTACTACTTAAACTAAATTGTAGTGTTGATGAATTAGAAATAAGATTTGGAAAAAGTGTAATTTGAATTTTGGAATTCATCTTCTGATTATCAACACTAACAAACTTTCTGCTGTAGCCGGACCAAAAACCCTGCTCATTTATCAAAGCAGAAGTTGCTGTTTTATTGATAATTGCCTGACCCAGAGTTCCTTTTAAATTGAGGCTAGAAGAAGACATGTGCGAAGCTCCAGTTCCGATAACTGAATTCCTAATTGCAGATTGTCCAACTATCATATTCCCTATCAACAGCAGTCCTAAAAATATTATGTTCTTTTTCATGATTTACAATGTTGTTGATAAAGATTTATTTTTGAACCGTTTCTTGGGAAAGCATAGCTTTTATCTGAAGAATCTCAGAGCTGGTAAACTGATCGCCAAATACCTTTGCTGCCTTTAATTCATCTATTTGCTTTTGCTGTTCTTTGATCGCATTAATTAAAACTGGGATTAACTCCTCATATGTAATGCTCAACATTTCTTTCTCAATATTTCCATGAACAATACTAGGAATTATCATTTGAACTTCTTGCGCTAGTAATCCTAAACAAATGTGGTTTTCAGAATCACTTTTTAATACATAAGAAACAGGATTTAATCTTAACACCTCATTTAATCCATATGTTATTGACCTGATTTTGTCTTTTAATCGGATGTCCGAACCTCTATCAAGAGGATTGATAGAATAAATTGTCTTCCATCTTGCTGAATTGCTTCCCAAATTTATAAAATCATTTCCTGAAGGGTGAAATGAGTGATTAATAATTGCAGGACCATCAGCAACAGGCTGAGACAATATTAGGTCATTTCCTATGTTTATTCTATTGGCAAAAACATCATTAAATCTACGACTAATTGATCCTAAATCCCTAATTTTAGTAGCATCTGGTAATAATGAGTTGCTCATTTTAAGACTTCCCGGTGAATTTAATGAAAAACCTTCAGTAGTCCCAAAAAATGCTCCATCAATAAATTTTGCTTTCCCCTTTACCAAAAATTGAAATCCTGTTTGCGAAATATTTGTATTAATCATTACGGATTGATCATTATCGTCATCGATAACAATTGACTTAAAAGAATCATCACCTCTTGCATGAAATTCCATTTTTCCGTCATTAGCAACATTGCAATTAAAAATACGAGAACCATTTTGTAATACCAGTCTATTTATTCCTGCAATATCCCCACTTACATTTAAGCTTCCATCAATTTGTATGAATCCAAAGTTAGGTTGATTCATAATTGAGGCAGTTATTGCGCTAGGGCTAATCATCATTGGAATATTATTTCTTGGAGCAGTACCTCCTATAAATCCTGATAATTCAACAGAATTTGGTTGGGAATTTCCCTGCGAAATTGATAATTGCTTTGTTGCAGTATTATAAGTTAGTCCTTGCAATTCATTGGTTGGAGATTCATCTTTAGCAGATATAGTTATTTCATCGATGTTAGTTGTAAAAGCATTTAATCCGGCTCCTGTAATAACTTTAAATGGTTGTAGAAATTGCCATCTACCATCTCTCCATTTTAATACCTTCCCATCATTAATATTGCTTGAACCTAAAAATTTAAGTGTTACAGCAGTTTTTGAACTTGGAAGAGAATTGTTTAATTCGTCAAACAAATTTACATCAAACACGTAATCACGAAATGGTTTATTCTTAATGCCCCATGCTCCATTACTAAATACTATTCCAGATCCTTCATTAACATTTACAGTATTAAGATTAATTCCTACACTTGGTCCGTTAGGATTACTTAAATTTAATATTCCATCTGTATTCTGAATACCAGTTATGGTTCCTCCAGGTCCTCCTGGAGATGAACTTATGGTAATTGTTGATCCTTGTTGATTGACTGTGGTTCCTCCACTACCTACTAAGGCAATATTGCCTTGTGCAGAATTCACACTGGTTACCACCCCACTTGCACCAGGTGCCAATGTTTCTGCAACATTAGCCCTTTCAGATCGTAATGCATACGGCGCAGCAGTTAAAGCAGTCCTGGGACTCATCTCTTGACCAAAATCAAGACTCACCCCTAAGAAATATGCCCTGTCAAAATTTAAACTTGAAGGTATGGGACTAACCGATCCAATTATGGCGTTAAAAATTCCTTTTACTATAGGCACAGTTTGTGATTCGGTGTAAATGGGATTGGTTGAAAATAAATTATCATAAAGCTTTAACACAAGAGTTCTATTTCCGTCTGGAATTAGATTGCCTTGCGCATCCGTTAAAACACCCTGATAGCTTATTGTTCGTGGAACCTGTGCTATAACAACATTAATTATAAAGATAAAACACAAAGAAAACGTTAGATTTTTCATAATTTTAATTTTAAATTTTTTATGATTCTATTTTACAAATACCTTTCTTATTAAAAACTTGTCCATACAACTTATTTTAATAAGGTATAATCCTGAAATCATATTATTCAATTGAAATTCACTCTTATCTGTAGTAGAAATAGTATTAAATGTATTAACCAAGCTACCATTGGAATCATAAATATTAATCGTACCTGAAACATCAGTTGCAAGGTTCTTGATTATTAATTTATTATTATGAACGAGCACTTCAATATTCTTATCATCAATGGTTTGTACTGCATTAAGGAATGGGACTGTATAAGTTTTTTGAATCACACAATTATTGGCATCTGTAACTATAAGTACATAATCACCTTTGGATAATCCAGTGATATCTTTTGTGCCACTTTTAAATCCATTAGGGCCGGTCCAGTCGAAATTATATGGAAAAGTCCCACCGGAAACAACAATTTCAATTGATCCTTTACCATTAATTGTCTCTGGATTTATTTTACTTGCACTTTGATGAAGTTCCGGTGGACCGAGAATAGTATAGGTAAAATTTTCTGTGCATTTGTTTGCATCAGTTAACTGACAACTGTATTGACCAATTCCTATGTTGGTTCTATTTTCGGTTGTCTTATTGTCATTCCATAAGTAGGAATACGGTTTTGTACCGCCTTCAATTCGTTGTATGATTTCTCCGGTCTTAAACCCAAAACAATCGACTTCTTTAGTTGTAAATCCGGAATTACTTATCTTGCCTGGTTGAACAATTTCGAATTCCTGAACTTCAGGATTGTTTTTACAATTTTTTGAATCAGTTAAAATAAGTTTATACAATCCTGCTTTTAATTGAGAAATAGTATTTGTATTGGCTCCATTATTCCACTTAAAAGTATAATTACCATTTCCACCTTTTGCTGTACATTCAATTTTTCCATCTGAACCTCCGAAGCATTTTACAGGTGACAATACACTTGTTACAGATAATTGATCCGGCTGCTTTATAGTAAAGGATTGAACCTTAGGACTTGTCTCACAGTTCTTACTATCAGAAACAGTTAGATTATAGGTTCCAGCTTTCTCATTCATAAGATCTTTGCTTGTGCTGCCATTGCTCCAGGAATATTTATATCCACCATTTCCACCGGTAGTTGTATTGACAATTTTACCGGTAGAATTCCCAAAACAATTTGCATCTGTAACCAGACCAGAATTTAATAATTGACTTGGTTCTTTTACTGAGCTAACTAGTAAAGAAAAGCAATTCTTAGAATCAGTCACTGAAACTCTATAAATACCTGCTTTGATGTTCAACAAGTCTTTAGTATTAGCGCCTGTGTTCCAAGCATATTTATATCCTCCGGTTCCCCCTGATGAAGTGATTATAATTTTTCCATTGTTTAATGAAAAACAATCGACATCTGTTATTTGGGCTGAATTTGTAAGCTTAGCTGGCTCGGTTATTGAGATTGTCAGAGTCTTTGAATTACTATTAGTTGATGTTACAGTAACTGTATAAGTTCCTGCAGTCACAACTCTTAAATCTGGGCCACTAATTTGTTGAGTACCTCCAGACCAAGAATATTGAATTCCTGCTACTGTTCCAGAAGTAACTTGCACTATAACCCCTATTACTCCTGTTGCTCCAAAACAATCTATGTCGTTTACCAACCGAGGAATTAAATTATATGTCCCTTGAGGAGAATTTGCCTTTAATAGTGTCTGAGAACAGATTAAAGTAATCAGTATTAGCTTTGTAAAGTAAGAATAAATCAAAAGGTTAGTATAAATTTTCATTTTTTATATTATTTATATTTATTGTTTAATAATAGAATTTTTAAAAATTGATCTGCTTAGTTTTTTGTGACTTAAATAATTTCTGATACAAATGTCTTTGTATATTGAATCTTAACCTATAGATCTTTAGCCCTATTTTATAATTTTTAGATTTTCCATTTCTTAATCTATGCTTCTTCTATACTTATTGTAAGGGAGAACCCAAAAAGTAAATTAAGTGCGATAAATAATTTTTTTCCAATACTTTTGTTGGAATCATGCTATCAATATTTATGCTCAATATCTAATTTTAATTATAGTACATACGTATCGCCTCCCCAGCACTATTTACTCGCAACTTCTCATATATTTTTTTAAGATGAGAGTTAACTGTATTAAAACTTATATCCATGTCTGCTGCTATCATCTTATAAGATTTACCAAGCGATAACAATTCCAGAACTTCAGTCTCTCTTTCTGTAAGAGTTTCTGCGATCGCCTTTTTCGATTGATTCTGATTTAAGGATCTTAGGATTTTAATAGCTACACTTGGAGTTAAATTGGCGCCTCCTTCCATAACATCCTTTATTGCCTGCAAAAGTTTTTGAGGAGAATCATTCTTAAGTATATATCCTTCAGCTCCTGCCTTAATACATTCCAGGATCTTATCACTGTCTTCAATTATAGTCTGAAGTAATACTTTAATTTCAGGATACTCTTCCTTGATTCTTTTTAATCCTACAAATCCATCTACTTTTGGCATGTTTAGATCCATAAGGACAATATCAGGAGCTAAATTCTTCATTTCACTTGCTACATTAGCACAGTTAGAAGAATGCCCAACTAATTTAAGATCACTTTGCTTATTGATCAATGAGATCAAAGCTTCGCTTCTATCTTTATTGTCTTCGTATATAAATACTTTGGTCATATTATAGTGCAAAATTGCATTTATACTTATTTAAAATCAATCCCTAATCTTAGGGATATCAAATTCAAAAATTAAGAGCGCGCCCCCGGTTTTGGAATTGTCCATGGTCATAATTCCACTTAGTTCTTCTGTTCTTACTTTGAGGTTTTCAAGACCATTTCTATCCTTACGAATCTGCTCTGGAAATCCAATTCCATCATCTTCCAAAATTATCTTTAGTGTATCTTGATTTTCAATACTGATACGAGCTGATTTCGCCTTTGAATGCTTACATATATTCGTTATGCCTTCTTTAATTATCAGCCAAATATTTTTTCTCGCATTCAAATTGAGATTTAATAATTTTAGCTTTGAATCACAATGAATAGAAAAATCCACGGCACATATTCCCGAAATTTCATATAAATAATTACGTATCCTGTCTTCGAGCGTCTCGATATAGGTATCTTCAGACTTCAGAGTCCAAATCATCTCACTGATTTTATCCATACTCCGGGAGCTCACTTTTTCAATCTTGTCCAGAGCATTGAAATATTCGCTCTCGGTTGAATTCTTGGCCGACTCAATTGCAAATCTTATACTTGATATGGAAGAACCTAAATCATCGTGAAGATCCATTGCAATACTTTTTCTGTCTTTTTCCTTTTGCTCTTTAATGGCTAACTCCTGCTTGAATTTATAATTTTGCAATTCAAGTTCCCTTAAGCTCAAAGATTTTTCTGCGTTGATTATTTGTAACTTGTTTCGCTTTGCCATTGCTAATGAAAAAATAATGAGATCGATAAGAGTTCCTACCAGAAGCACATGTATCGGGCGAATTAATCCAATATTGAACATGACGAAAGTCATTAAGAAGCTAATTAAGGATAACATAAAATAAAAGCCTGCCCCTATCTGTATGTATATTAGTATCGCATTATCCGTGATATTAAAACTTTGAAAAAATAGAATGATAGCAAGTGAAAAGATTAGTACTCTTACAATTATACCTAAAGAGTTCAATTCTATAAACGAATTAGGACCTAGAAAAAGAGAGAAAGCAGCATATATCAATATTATTGTCAACACAATATTTATACTCGTGGTTAGCTTACTATATTTGCTCTTATCGAAATCAATTGCATCAGTTACATACTTAATATATCCAAAATACATGATCATTTCCAAAAATTCACTTATTTTTATTGCACTTATATTCATGCTTGTTGACTCAAAACCTTTGGTATCCAGAATATAAAATCTAAAAATCAACAATACACTTAGACTAAAAAGGTAAAAGCAAAAAGAGCGCAGCAAGTTGTCTTTATATTGCCAATAGAGTGTTATATGATAAAGCAAGAGGATAACAGAACCACCTAAACTGAAAGCATAAATTCCAATATTAAATATAAAAGCCATGTCTTGATAAGTAGACTCATTCAACAAGTTGATAAATATTAATATTGTTATCACTTACATTCAATTTATATTAAGAACCATTCAATTATTGAATAATTGCCTAAAAGTCCAATAACCCGAATAACCTAAGAATAATTCTTTAGTCGTAATTAGCCGCATATCTGATTCTTTAATTATCAATTTACACATACTTTCACTTCGTTAATTGAATAGTTATTGTAATCAAAAGCCAGGAAGGTAAAGAGTGAAGTGAATTAAATTTACAATTCATGGAATTTCTTCAATTGACCAACATTGAACTTATTTTCTACTTCCTGAATGCCAGTAGATTGTAAGCAAGAATTATGATAAGAATAATTGTTAAAAAGATTATCAATGCGAAGAATACTTGTAGAATGACATAAGGCAGTAGTAGAATCAATTTTTTCCGGCATCGTCCAATAACTTAAGATATGACCACTTGTGGAAGAGGTCAGTAAGCTTAATTCATCATTCCGAATTATCAATTTTCATTAAATATTTTCTTAAGTCAATCATTTTTTTAGCCTAACTTTACCTTTTTATAAAATTATACAATTATCATTTAGGTGAAGTTTAATTTGGGAAAGCGCTGGTCAGAAATGAGCACTTCTCAATTGATAGAAGGCTTAAGGAATGAGGAAAATTTTGCTGTTCAATACATATTGGAAAAAGCAGAATATCCCTTTCGTAAGGCGATTCAATCACTTTCTCTTACTAATGATAAAATAATGGAAATCTTATACGATGGCTTACTAATATTTATTCGCAAAATCCAGGAGGGAGTATATGATCATTCCCAGTCTTTGCCCTCTACTTATTATATTGGAATTTGCAAAAATCTGGCATTGAATGAAACCCGCGCAAAAAAACAAATAATAGCTTTACCAATAGATGATTCTATAAATTATATTAAAGATGATACTCATTCCTATACGGATCAGTTGGAATTTAATAAATTATTATCCAAGATGTTGTTAGAACTTGGTTCACCATGCCATGAAATAATTAAGTACAAATACATAGAAGGATATTCAGATGCTGAGCAAATCAAACTTGGACTCATGGCATATTCATCAATCGCTTCGCTCAAAGTAAGTCGTGGCAATTGCCTCAAAAAATTATCAGCCTTAAGCCATAAATATAAAACACAGTATGAAGGATTATAAGATAGAAGAATATATACTGGGAGAATTAAAGGGAAATGAATTGCTTCATTTCGAACAAGAACTTCTACGTAATCCTGAACTGTTGCTGGAAGTAGAGAATCAAAGGAGTATTCTTACAGGTCTCAAGGATATTAAATTGCGGAATAAAATAGAAAATAATTATAAATTACTAAAACGCAATAGACTCATTAAATTTCTCAGCATTATTGCCCTGTCAATCTTCGGAGTATTATTATCGTGGAAATTCTTTATTTCAAATTCAGCAGTAGATAAACCAAAGCCAACCATTCAACTGCAAGACTCTTTAATTTATAAGACAAATAACAATCCGATAGACTCTGTACCCCCCAATATAATAATTAAAGATTCTGTTCTAAAAACAGAATATGAAAAATATAAGAATAAGAAAAAAGACATTCAAAAGAGTCCACCTATAGCAGAATCAGAAAACAAATCTGAAAACCCAATTCTTGAAACTGATCCGATTTCTTATGCGGATCTGGCAAGTAACTATTATAGCGTCCCGGAGGAATTTGCATTTACAAGGGGGGTGAATAAAATGGGTATTTTGGATTCAGCCAAATATTATTTTAATGAGGATAATTTTGAACTATGCATGAGGGTCTTAAATTCTTTGAATAGTGATCCTGACCAGGTGCAATATTTTAAGGCGCAGGTTTTGTTTAAGCTCCGTAAGTATTCAGAAGCCATCAATGTACTAAATAAATTGCTCGAATCCCAAACAATCGGCTCGAAGAGAGAAGAACTTGAATGGTATTTATTACTGAATTATATTGGATGTGGTATAGCTTGCGAAGCTAGTTTTAATTCGTTGTATTCACAAAAACTGCAAAATAAATCACATTCATACTTTCAACAAGCTAAGAATATCCTTAGGGAAATAAATAAGTTGAATAAATAATTACATCTTTTTATAAATCATTTATAAAAACTAAAGCAGACTACTCAACCAAAACAAATCCGGCCCAGCTATAAGGGTTCTTATATTTTTGCTTCATTTTTAATTGGGTTGATGTAAATGCATTATGAATGTCCTGTTTTTGTTCGATCCAATAATTATAAAAATGAACCATAAAGTCCTCAGTTGCTTTATCAGGTACTTTCCATAAACTCATTATAATATTTTCAACGCCTGCAATCTTTAGTGCCCTTTGCAGACCAATAACACCTTCTCGATCACTAAGATCACCCAAGCCCGTATCACATGCTGACAGAACTACAAGCTTGGTTTCTTTAAGCTTTAAGAGACTAAGTTCAAAAGCACTAAGAATTCCATCATCTTTTTGATTATTATGCATTACACCATTGGTCCAGGAATAATTTGCACCTGAAAAAAGCACACCGGATCTCATTAATGGATGATCGATAGAAGAATAATGAGTATTATTATCTTGTTCTTCATCATGAACAAGATACTTTTTATCCTTATAAAAAAAACCATGTGTAGCAAGGTGAATAATATAAGGTGAAATTGAATTATTGAGACATTCTTTAAAACTCGTTTCATCTGCCTCCTTACCAATATTTATAGTTGTATTGTAAATATTATCACGCAAAACAACATTAATCGCCTTCACTTCACGAAGTGAGCCACTCAAATAGCTCCAAGAATTGCCACGGGTCATTTCCAAATTACAAAGCAGCATTGCTGAATCCGGTCCATTCATCTTTATAGTGCTATCTGCCATGAAAATGTTCCTTGTTGTATCCATGTCATATACCATTCCTCCAAAAAGCACGGCAGTTTGGTTAGAAACTATTTCTTTTTTTAAATCACATAACTGCACCAAGGAATTCAATTGCACATACTTTATTTTTTCCAAGCTAGAATCACTTTGAATTAATAATAAAGCTGAATTATTTAATCTATTCATTAGTCCGACAGGGGAAAAATAGACTTTTGATGAATTCCGAATAAAGGGTATTGTTTTTACCCAAAGCTTTGAGAATATTGATTCATTTTCAAAGAACGACGAGTTTTCTTTAGAGTAAATATTATTAATACTATCCTTATAATTCTTATTTTTTACAATTTTAATGATATCTTCCAATTCATTTTTGCTGCACAAGTTAATCACTTGTGGAAAAGAATCCAATTTTCGAATAATAAACGCTCCATATCTTTCAGAACCAGACGTTGCATCAAATACATCTTTATATTGAAAAAATTCAATTGCACACTCATCTTGACCTAATGCAAATTTAATATCAGTAAATTTTTTCGATAAATATAAAATACCGGATCTACCCATAATGTCAGAAATATTTTTTTCTACTTGATTCAGTTCTTGTTTAAGGCTATTCACCAATTTTAGAGAGTTAATAAGATCTTTTCGACTATACAATTCTATTAATTGTGTCTCCAGAGCCTTTTTAAAGTTAACCAGCTCGCTTATTTCATTCAATTTATCACTATTATTACTTCTAAACCGACTCTGATTAAGCAAAAGGGATTTCGATAATAATGATGAGTTGAGGCATAACTCAGTCAATTGATTCTTGTACATTTCGTCTTTGAATAATAATGAAATTACCTGATCATAATTTAAGGCAAACTTACTAACTAAATTGGCTAATTCAATTTCGGAAAGATATGTCATTGAAAAATTTAATAAGCTTGTAGTAAGCGAATCTAATTCTTTACTAAACTTAATTGACTCTAGTGGTTTATTCAACTTATAATTGATTGATATTAGAATATCCAAGGAATGCAAAATATTTATTTGATTTATTGATATGTTTCTCTTTCTTATCAAATATGCTTGATTGCATAAAGAATCGGCTAATAAAAAATTGCCACATCGCTCATAGTGGCAGCCCATATTATGCAATAAATTTGCCGTCCTAATATGATTAAACCCAAACTCTGCAATTGTATAAGGAGCTAATATTCTACATAGTGAATCATAAAGGCTGTACTTTCCACGTAATGAGTATATGGATGCAAGGTTGCACATTTGCGTATATTGGTCATATGAATTATTATACTTAAGTTGCTTAGTCAACTTCATGCTTTCTTCCAAATAATGCTCAGCTTCACTATAATTCTTTTGATTTTTTCTTAATAATGATAACCCGTCATATGCACTCATCCTATAATCCTTGAAAAAAATATTTGTACTAGAATCTAAACCAATAACAAAAAAATAAATTTTCTCTGCCATAATATAATTTCCCATTTGCTTATATAAGCTAGCTAGGCTTAATTGGCCATTAAGATAATCATCGCCTAAGATACCCTGCACTTCTAATAATGCTTGAGATGCAGACAATATACAAAACTCTGCATTTTTATAATCTCCCATCTCTCTATATGAAATACCAAGACTATTCATAGCCAATGAATACTGTTTACTTTTCTTTCCGAATTTCTTCTCCCTTAGTTTAACAGATAATTTTAAGTAGTCTATTGATTTCTCAAGATCACCTAACTTTCTATAAATTATTCCCAAACCATTTATTATAATCGGATAATCATTATTCGTTTCGCCTCCTAAGTAATCTTCTATGATTTTTCGAGTTAGTTCATACTTAACTTTTGCATCATTATATTTTCCTAATTGTTGATAACAACTTGCAAGGCATCCAATGCTAATAGAATAATATTTCTTATCTTTTTCTAAATATCCTTCTAATAAATTAGTAGAATTTTTCAAAATACTTTCCGCTTCAATGAAATCTTTACTAAAAAATTTTACTCTACCTTTATACAAGATTGCTTTTGCATATTGAAAGCTATCTACTTTGTTTTGAGTAACTACCAGTTCAATTAATTTATCAGCAAACAGATTCGCTTTATCAAATTCCTTTTTCTCTGTACTCAGAACAGAGGCTTTAATAAAACTATCAACGAACATTTCAAACTTAATTGAATCCATAGTCTGCGCATCCAGATTAATGCATTTAATTGAAAGTAAAATATATTTCAAATAATACTTCTTCATTTTAAGGTAAGCTTTCATAATTTTAAGTTTTTTAGTGACCATCGAACTTTAATTGATTTTGATTAATTCTTTATTAGTCATTTTTACTTACTCCACCAATACAAACCCAGCCCAGTGATAAGGACTTCTGCCTTTATTACTCAATTCTTTTTGAGCCTCTACAAGAGCCCTGGATTTAGAAATATTTTTTACTTTCCAATTCTTATAAAAAAGGTAAACTAATTCTGATGTTTCCTTATCATCTACTTTCCAAAGAGTCATTAGAATACTTTTCACGCCAGCAATTTTAAATGCTCGTTGCAATCCATATACACCTTCATGCGGCAATTTAATTTCTCCTAATCCTGTTTCACATGCGGATAATACAACAAGATCAGTATTTCTAAGACTCAACTGACTGATCTCCAGAGCGGTTAATATCCCATCTTCTTGTAAAGCATCACTAAGTCTTCCATCTTTCCAGACAATATTCGCATTAGACAATATTAACACTGATCTAACCATAGGATCTGTTGAATTGGCAATTCTATCATCTAACGATTTTATTGAGTTTTGAATTATTTTGTTCTCATATAAGTAAGCATGCGTCGCAAAATGAAGTATTTCCGGTGAGTTAATACTTCCATTAAACTTTTTACAGATTTCTTCTGAAGCTTTGGATCCATTTAATACGGTTGTGTTGTATTGATGCTTTTGCAGAAGGACTGAAACCCTTTGAACTTCTAATTCAGTTGCCGGCAAAGGAGTCCAGGCTAAAAGGGTATCCCTAGTACTGTTTAAAGAATAACTCATGGATCTCTTGGCGGATAATGTATAATCCTCTACCGCCTGTTTAGTATAATCGATATTGCTCACTAAGGCATAATCGATCCCTCCAAAAAGCATAGCTGTATTTTTCTTTGATATAATTTCGTTATCTTCTTTGACTAAATTTAATGAACTTGAAATAATTTCTATTGAATACTTATCCATCACTCTATCATATTCATTAACAGGCAATGCATTAAAATTAACCATACTCAGAAATCTTGTAGGAGAAATATAAATCTTAGTTTCAGAATTCAAATAAGAATTCAGTTTTCCAAATAATAAATTAAACAAATTACCTTGTATATTATAGCTATACATCGAGTTAACCCTTGAAACCTTATTAGAAATTGAATCCTCATTGTAAAATTTTAATACTTCCTCTTCTGAACAAATTTGAACACATTGAGGATAAGCAAGACTTTTCGAAATGATGAAAGCAATATAGTACACCCTTTCATTTTTCTTGTAATTTGAGAAATCTATCAGTAATTCATTCTTTCGCAAAGCCCTTCTCACTTGATCCCAATGATCTTGTGTATATGAATTTTCGTCCCATTGTGCGGATCTTGCAAGTGCCTTTTCCAATTTTCTCATTGAATCTATAATCATCAAGTATTCCGGATTTTTATCTGAACTTAACTCCAATTTTGCCTTATAATTATTTAGAGATTTATATTGATTATATTGTTCATTTAAAACCGGATCGGATTCGAGCTTATTTCGTAATTTTAACTGGGCATTTAACAATAGTCCTTTTGAAAAAAGTGAAAAATCAAATGCCACCTGATTCATTAAAGGACTTACATCTTTCCTGGTAAATATATTATCTAAAAGGCTATTTCCCCAGCTAATATTATCACTAGAGAAAATCTCCAACTCTTTATTTGACATAAATTTAATAGCATTATTTACTGAATGCTTAATAAATTTGGACTTTCGCTCTCTTAGCTCATCTGCTATATACGAATTCCCTGTAGAATCATAACACTGAATAAATTCACTTTTTATATCACTATTATCATAAATTAAAGTCTTTTTAGCATTTAAACTAGAATCAATTCGGGCATAATAAGTTTTTGCCAGATCATATTCACCGATTCTAAAATGGAAATAAGCACATGTACCAAGTGAAAACAAGTATTGGGCTGAACTTTTACCAAAAGTGCTATCAGAGTGTTTTACAGCTTCATAAATCATAATTCTTGCCGTATCATAATTTCCATGATCAACATAAGTATGGGCAAGACTTGTCAGCGCGGTGTAATAATCTATATGACCGGAACCGAATTTTGCTTTCACAATAGACAATGTCTTTCGAAAAAGTTCATCCGCCTTTCCGAAGTTTTCAGTCTTCAATATATTTGCCAAATTATGCACAGACATATAATACAATTGATCGTATGAATTCAGCTTTTCACATATATTTATGCATTTATTATAATATTCAATAGCCAGGTCTCTTTGTCCAATTACTTTATAAAATAGTGCATATCGCATAAGTGCATTCCCATAATCAATACTAATTGTATCAAATATTTTGGAAGCGATTTTCAAATTTTTAGAAATATAAAATTCAGCTTGTTCATACAAATTATTATCAATATATAAGCTGGATAAATTATAATTAGCATCAATTATGATTTTATTACTTACCATATTTGCTTCTTCAATGAGTCGAATTAATCGCTTGAAATTTTCTTCCGCATAATGGAAAGTCTGGGTTGCCTTATAATGAATGCATAAGTTACTATATAACTTTAAATAATTAATACTTTTTTTACCTTCAAA
>JABFRV010000010.1 GCA_013140975.1 Saprospiraceae bacterium | reverse complement strand
GACGATCTCGAGCTTCTGTTCCTTTGTGAATTTTCTCCTGATTCTGGACATCTGTTAAGATTTTAAATGGTGAATTTAATACTATTTCTATCTTATCTTTATGTCCACTTTATTGAGGAAGTCTAATAAGGTTATGAGACAGTGATTCTATTTATTCAAATACACTTTTTAACATACTTAATAATTAATTAGTTGATTCCGTGATTTTATTACATTATAATAAAATTATATATGATTATAGTTATTATCAAAAAAATTGTATTACAATTCGTTTATTTGATGCTATTTTGTCTATATTACATATTACAAATAACCTTAATATTAATTATTAAATTATTGCAAGGACTTTATGTTTTCCTGTACAGTTCTAATAATAATATTATTCATCTGCATTTCACAATGCCGTACTTGTAAAGTATTATCTTTGTTGTAAGTTACTGCCAACCATGCTCCTAAGACATTTTCTTGTCTTTTTATTTTTAACACATTGTACCTATCTGTTTTCTCAATGCCCTGAAATCACTACTACTTCAACAATTCCTTCATGCAACCCTTCCTGTGATCTTTGTCTAAATGACATCTTCACTATAAATCTAACAGGAGTTGATCTTCCCAATGGAGGTAAAATTGAATATTACGCAAATCAAACTCCCGGTTTTAACCCTTATTCCGGACAAGGTACTTTGATTGGCACTTCAATGATTACAACTCCAGGTGGTAATTGTCGCATTTGTCCTGAATTAATGGGTTTTATGATTGATGCATGTGGTGTCGAACAAAATAATGAATTCATTATCATGTGGACAGGAAGTGGATTCAACACAAGTAATTTCTTTTTTGATTTTGCTCCGGGCAATAATACCGGTGGTGGACCAAATTCAGATATTGGTGGTGGATGTGGAGTTTCTGCTGGAGGAGGTGCATCTATAGGTGGTTGTAGTGTCACTGAAGTTGGTGCTGGATTTAATCTTCCTGCCAATGCAGTTTGGGTAGTATTTACGAGTTCCGCTATTTCTACTTCTTATGATTTTTCAGCTGCCTGTGGATTAGGATTAAAAGTATATGTAAGTAAAAGTACCTGTGCACGCAGTATTGGAGCTTTTACAAATGGCGGCGGAACAGGTTCTCGAACCCAAGGATTTTCTATTAATGGATGTGGATGCGGCACGTCTGTTACGTATGATCTTCAAGATCCAGGAATGCAAGGTGATGGTGATTCTTGGGCAGGTGGCGTTAGTAATAATGGTTGTTCAGCTGCGATTACAGGTGCTGGAAATTATGTTCCTGCAAAAAGTACAATAACTCCTTTTACATATAAAATTCCTAGTACATGGTGTGACAAAACTTTCGAAATCGTTGGAATTGTAAATCCCAAGCCAGATCCAATGTGCTGTAAAGAAATATTTAGTGAAAGATTTTCTGTTTCAGTAAAATGCCCTGTTGCTAATAAAAGTAAATTGGAAGTCTGTGATGAAGGAAATGGAAGAGGAAATTTTTCTCTTGAAGATGCAGAATCTGAAATTCTAGGAACAAGTGGAGGATCTGTAGAGTGGTTTAAAGACATGGCTGGCACTATGAGAATCATGTCACCATATAATACTACATCAACGATTGTTTACGCAAGAGTAAGAGATGGAAATTGCAGCTCTGCTCTTGTTCCCATTGATTTAATTGTTACACCTTTTACATTCGCCAGATCAACCTCAGAAGAACGTTGTGCTGAATTTGATGGATTGGCAACTTTCCCATTAATTAATCTTGAAAATTTTATTCGTAATGGAAACAACACTGTGCAAGTAAAATTTTATGAGGACATTGGGAAATCAATTCTGATTTTGCCTCCTTATCGCACAGGAACTATTACGATTTACGCATCGACATGTAAAGGAGATTGCGAATCAACAGCTGTTCCAATTCAATTAATTGTCAATCCCCTACCCGCTGCTAAAAATATAACGAAAATAGAATGTCCTGACTCTAATGGCAAAGCTAGTTTTGACCTAAGAATCCTGATACCTTATATTAAAGATAGTGTTAAGAATAATACTGTAATATTCTATTCGGATAGCACTCTTAAAGACAGCGTAAATTCCAGTGTAGGTTATCGGACAGATTCATCGACACTTTATGTAAAAGTTTTTGATGGAAAATGTGCTAATTATTCAAAAGTTATTTTAAAGGCAGGCGCTCTTAAATTCGATCAGCTTCTAACTCTTAAACAATGTCCCGGTCAAGTACAACCGGTATTTTTTGATCTGACCGAACTTGTTACATTAATACAACAAGGTGATAATTCGATTCAGGTAAACTTTTATGCGGATTCGACATTAACTCTACCCATAAATTCACCTCATGGCATAAACCAAACAACACGAATTTTTGCAACTTATAAAAAAGGAAATTGTGTCTCCTCAGCATTTCCAATAATTCTTGAAATAGTTAGCAAACCAACGGCGAATTCATTTACCTTAAAAGCCTGCTCCGATTCAACCCAAACCATAAGCTATATACTGGATTCCTTAAAAAGTAAAATTAGCGGTGACAATAATCTGATCGTTCAGTTTTACTCTGATTCCAATCTGCTGAATAAGATAAATGGAACTATTACAACTGGCAGGGACACAATTTATTCTACAACTTCGCTAGGATCGTGCCAATCGGATCCTGTTACAGTAATTTTTGATATTACACCATACCCTGTTTATTATAACATTAATGATACTACCATATGTAATTCATTCACATTACCTATCCCGACAGGAAAATTTATTTCAAGTAGTTTTGGATATTTTACTTCACAATTTGGATCAGGCACAAGATTAATGCCGGGCGAAAAGATTACGAGCACCACAAAGGTTTATATTTATGATTCATTACATTGTCCCACTCAAACCAGTTTTGACGTAAGAATAATTAAAGAGCCATTTGCCGGTAGAGATACAATAATAACTGTTTGCGAAGGAACCCTTATTGATCTTTCTGATTTAGTACCCGGTGCCGACAAAGGTGGTACTTACCGTGAAAGTCCAGCGTTGGGAAAAATTAGTGGGAATTTTTATAACACAAATGGATTAAGCGGGCAGACCATTACACTAACATATACTGTTCCAGCAATTTTTCCCTGCAATTCAATGAGTTCAATTATCATTATTAATATTGTAAAAAGCTTAGAGGCGGGTCTTGATACCATAATAAATCTATGCAGTATTGATTCTGTCGATCTTCATACATTATTGAGAAATGCTGATCCAGGCGGACAATTTTTTGACATAATTGATCGCCCCGTTGGACCAAGATTAATTGCATCCAATTTTGGATTTGGACAATACGATTTTAAATATGTTGTAGGTGATGGAGTAAATTGCCCTAAGTCTACCAGTATAATTACCGTTCGGTTTAAACGTACTACAATTGTAGATCCTATCCAGGATATTGTTGTATGTAAACACTATATATTACCTGAAATTACAGGGATCAATACTTTTCAAAGATCTTCTTATTACACTCAATCTTCTGGTGGCGGCATTATTTATTATGCAGGCGATACAATTTTTAATAATATCGCCTTATATGCCAGAGGAAATGACCTTAACTATTGTACAAATGAGGTACAATTTAATATTCGAATTACTTCAAACAATGTGATTAACATTTCAACGATGGATCACTGCCCTGATTATAAATTTAATTTCCGTGGTCAAGTATTTGACATCAACAGGCCTAATGGCTCTATTACGGGCTTCGCCTCTACCCTGCAAGAATGTGATACTTTATATAATATTATGTTGTCTTTTCTTGCTCCCAGTCAATCTATGTTAGATACCACCCTTTGTGTCGGCGGCTTTGTAAGAATTAATGGTAAAATATATGATGCATCCAATCCTACCGGAGTTGAAGTTTTGGATAATGCCAGTTATAGATTTTGTGACAGTACTGTTTTTATCAGACTCACTTTTACTCCTTCAAATTCAACTTCAATAAATCCTAAAATTTGTGAGTCAGACAGCATAATTGTAAATGGTATAATATACAATAAAAATCGTCCCGTTGGAAGAGAAGTGCTTACTAATTCTTTTGGCTGCGACAGTATTATAACAATTGACTTACAATTCAATGCGCCTACGACAGGAACTTTCAATACCTCTATTTGCAGAAATAACAGTATTGTAATAAATGGCACTACTTACAATGAATCTAAAACCCAGGGAATTGAAAACCTAAAGAATTCTCTCGGTTGCGACAGTATATTAACAGTAAATATAAATATTCTACCCGACAGAAATTTTGCACTTAACAGAACCCTTTGCAGTACGGAAAAATTCGTTTTAGGAGGAGTTGTTTTTGACACTTCAAACAGTTCCCTGGATACAGTTTTATTGGGTGCTGCATCGAATGGATGTGACAGTATCATCGATATAAATTTAAGTTTCTATCCGGAGATTACGAATAATTACAACTCAACTTTATGTCAGAATCAATTTATTGTAATTAACAATAACCGGTATGATCAAAATAAACCGACTGGCTCTGAAGTCTTAAAAGGTCAAGGTCGAAATGGTTGTGATTCTACTATCAATATCAATTTAAAATTCAATTCCATAGTAACCGGCAATTACTCTACCAGTATTTGCCTGGATGATAGCATAAGAATTGGAAAAATCCATTATAGTAAAAGTCGATTACAAGGCACAGACACTGTCCAGTCCTCTTCAGGTTGCGATTCAATTACATTTATCAATGTAAATCTCTTAAATCCTTCTCTTTACACACTTCAGAATACATTGTGCCCCGGAGAAAGTCTTACTGTTAATGGAGTACGTTATGATAAGAATAATCCTTCAGGAATTGAAGTTCTTAAAGGAAAATCAACTAACAGCTGCGACTCTATACTCTATATTGATCTTGAATTTGCTGACCTAAATATATCTATACCATCGGAAATTATAATTAATTTCGGCGAATCTGTTCAGATTTCTGTTATTCCGGATTTTATACCTGCATCAGTGAATTGGTCACCTTCAACAGGACTTAGTTGTATTGATTGTTTAAATCCATTCGCTTCTCCATCTGAAGATACAGAATATATAATAACTCTTATTGATGAAAACGGATGTATCATAGTGCGAAGGGTAAAGCTTGTTGTTATTAAGGAACTTAACATTTTTGTCCCCAATATCTTTTCACCTAACGGAGATAATATCAATGATTTCTTTGAAATTATTTCCAATATTCAGGATTTGAAAGTAATCAGGTACCAAATTTATGATCGTTGGGGAGCACTATTGTATTCACAGGATAATACAAACTTGCCAAATTTAAAACCTTGGAATGGTGAATTTAATGGACAAGTGCTCAATCCAGGTGTTTACACTTATGCTATAACGGTAGAGTCAAAAGACGGATTACAAAAAAACCTGTCCGGAGATATTACCTTGTTTAGATAAGACACTAATAAACATGACTCATGATTTATTCATGGAAAAATGCATATACCCATAAATTAAAGAATCTCTTACATTTGACAAGTGAAATTCCTTACTTATATATTATATAGTGTGTTTTTGCTATTTGCGGTCAGAATGCATGGTCAACATGAGACAGATCCAATTCGACTTGATCAACAACTAAATGATGAAGCGACTCATATCAGTCTATCTCAAGAGATCCGGGATGAGGAACAAAAGAAATTCAAAGCATTAAGCTTAAACCAGATTACATATCAGGTTCTAGACCAATTTGAATTCTTAAATATTAAAGATAAAGCACTTATTCTGGAATATTTTAAAAATCACTCCCCTTTGCTATCCGCATTAGAGCTACAAAGCATTCGGGATATAGATCTGGAAAAAATTCAATTGCTGATTCCACATTTTTCAGAAAAATCCAAAAGTCAAATAAATATCCAAAAAAATAAACTCAATATTCTTGATCTTAAAGGAAGAATAACAACTCGTTGGGCAAGAAATATTCCACATTCCGATAAAATTGATCTCCACGATAGTATTCCTTCAAGATTTATCGGAGATCCTAACAGATTATTCTTCAGATTTAACATTGCACAACCGGGATTTATATCTGCCGGTGTAATTTCAGAAAAAGATGAAGGTGAAAAGCTATGGACTTCTCAATCTCCAACAGGTGTAGACTATCTTAGTGCTCATTTACATTTTCACAATCCTGTTAAGAATGTTAAGTCAATTATCATAGGCGACTACAGAATGCGAGTAGGGCAAGGAATAATCCTTGATAATTCCTTTATCGGATCTTCGCTTACAGATCCAGGATTTCTAGTAAAATCACCTGATTTTATTAAGCCCTACCAATCATTACAAGAAAATAACATGCTTCGTGGAGTTGCAACACAGATACAGGCTACTCAATCAACAAACTTGAATATTTTCTATTCCCGATCAAAAATTGATGCTAATGTAATTGAAGATTCTGGTGACCAACTGGAAGATCAGCGTATTTCTTCATTGCTTCAATCTGGCTTACATAGGTCAACTTCAGAGTTAAATGATAGAAATACTCTTGATGTTCAGATAGCAGGCGGACAGGTAAAACGAAATTTTGGTTCTTCTTATATTGGATTATCTGCGGTAAATTCTTATCAGAGCATTCAACCGGAATCAGTTAATACACCCTATAAAGTAATAATTAATGAAGTTCAGAATCAATGGCATTCCAGTATCTTTCACCAGATACACTATAAAAGCACTTTGTTTTTTGGGGAAATTGGGACTGATAAAGATTTTCATCTCGCAACGATACAAGGTTTCCTGAAAGGTTTTGGAAAATATGCAGATCTAGCAGTCATGTATAGAAATTTTTCTCCTTCGTTCAACGCGAGATACAGTCAGGTATTTTCTGCTTCTGGCCGAAGTCAAAATGAAAAAGGAATTTCAACAATCTGCAATTTCTTTATTAACAAAGAACTTCGTTTTAATTTACGTTGGGATTCCTGGCAAAATCCCTGGTTGAGATATCGGATTGATCAACCTTCAGAAAGCAATGAATTATCGCTCAGAATCTCTTACACCAGAAAAAGAAAGTGGACCACATATGCGCAATATAGCATTAGAAACAGATATCAAAATGCCAGATTAGTAGCTGAAAATTTTTTAGTACCCGTCTCGAACAACAATCTGAGAGTACATGCTGAATTAAAATTCCATTCGGATTGGACATGGAGAAGCAGAGTTGAATACCATCAATATTCAATTTCAGGAAATTCAGAAAATGGGTATTTGGTATTTCAGGATTTTCTTTTCAAGAGTGTAGAAAGTCCAATCTCTGGAAACTTCCGTATTACCTACTTCCAAACAAAAAGTTACAATAGCCGGATCTACGCATTTGAAAATGACATGCTTTACCAATTTTCTATTCCAGCATTCTTTGGAAGTGGAACATCACTGTATTTCAATATTCGCGCGCGTTTAAATCATCATTGGATGATTGAATCTCGATACTCAATTGTTTACAATGGACATCAAAATGATGCATACAAACTTCCAACACAATACAACAATGAACTAAAATTGCAAGTGCATTTTAGTTTTTGATCATCAAAATTTACATTTCATTTATTAAAAATGCAATCACAATTTGAAATTTTTGTTCAAATTGACATGATTTTGTAAAAAAAAATGAAAAAAATGCACATTTTAGCAAAAAAATATTAAAAAATATTTGCATATGTCAAATTTGTTATACCTTTGAAGTGTTATAACGATAACAATTTTTGTTTTTTCAAAAATCATTATCATTATTTTTTAACTAAACATTTTTAAAATGGCAAAAACACGTAGTGCAAAAAAAGCAGCTCCAAAAAGAGCAGCTAAAAAAGCGGCTCCAAAAAGAGCTAAAAAAGCAACTGCTAAGAGAAAAGCTGCTAAGAAAACTACAGCTAAGAAGGCAACTGCTAAGAAAAAAGCAGCTCCAAAAAGAGCAGCAAAAAAAGCAGCTCCAAAAAGAGCAGCTAAAAAAGCAACTGCTAAGAAAAAAGCAGCTCCTAAAAGAGCAGCTAAGAAAGCAACTGCTAAGAAAAAAGCAGCTCCTAAGAAAGCAACTGCTAAGAAAGCAACTGCTAAGAAAAAAGCAGCTCCTAAAAAAGCTAAGAAAGCTACTGCTAAAAGAAAAGCAGCTCCAAAGAAAGCGACTGCTAAAAAAGCAACTGCTAAAAAACCTGCCCGAAGAAAAACCTCAGGCAGAAAGAAAGCCGCTGCTCCAGCTGTAGAGCCAATCATGGCTACTCCAATGGATATGTAAGATTAGCGTATCTTAAAAAAGTAAAAAACTCTGTAATTAAGTTGCAGAGTTTTTTTTTGCTCAATGATGAACGTAGTAGACCCTCCTCTCCAGCATTTATAGTCATCAGAAGTCGCCTCCCTAAATTAGACACCCTTATGCAATTAGAATATTAAAAAAGGGTTGAATTCAATTATCTTTGCCTTCATAGAATTTACTCATATGCAAGTCATCACGCAAAAACTCTCGACAGAATCTTCCACCGATGCGTTTCCAATTCTCGGTACAGATCATATTGAATTTTATGTAGGCAATGCTAAACAGGCTGCGCATTTTTATCAGACAGCATTTGGTTTCGAATTAATTGCATATAAAGGACCCGAAACTGGTTGCAAGGATTATTGCTCATATGTCCTTCAACAAGATAAGATTCGCTTTATACTTAGTTCCTCTTTTAGAAAAGATCATGAAATCAGCAGACATGTAGACCTTCATGGTGACGGAGTTAAAGTTCTTGCATTATGGGTTGAAGATGCTAAAAAATCTTTTCAAACTGCTGTCGACCGTGGTGCTGAAATTGCATTCGAGCCAACAGTCTACAATGATTCCTTCGGCGAGGTAATTATGGCTGGAATTAAAACCTATGGTGAGACAATTCATACAATTGTAGAAAGAAAAAACTATAAAGGACCTTTTCTCCCTGGATTTATCTCTAAGTCATCACCATTAGTTAAGCAGGAAATAGGACTTAAATATGTGGATCATTGCGTTGGAAATGTAGAATTGGGTCTGATGAATAAATGGGTAAAGTTCTATCAAGACGTATTAGGCTTTAAGTTATTAATTACATTTGATGATAAGGATATTTCCACCAAGTATACCGCTTTGATGAGTAAGGTAGTTTCAAATGGGAATGGATATATCAAATTTCCTATTAATGAACCTGCTAAGGGATTAAAAAAATCGCAGATTGATGAATACCTTGAATTTTACAATGGAGCGGGAGTACAGCATATTGCTATTGCAACCGATAATATTATAGATACAGTCTCCAAGCTGAGAGCTAATGGCATAGACTTCCTCTATGTTCCGGAGATTTATTACGAAGACGTAATGGATAGGGTTCATAATATTGATGAAGACCTTGACACGCTTAAAAAGTTAAACATTCTCATCGATCGGGATGAAGAAGGTTATTTACTTCAAATTTTCACTAAACCTCTTCAAGATCGCCCAACAGTATTCTTTGAAATCATTCAGCGCAAAGGTGCCAAATCATTTGGTAAAGGAAATTTCAAAGCTTTATTCGAAGCAATAGAAAGGGAACAAGAAATCAGAGGAAATCTTTAAAAGTAACAATAACTGCCTGGCTTATTAATAATTTGTTGCGAACTGTCTAAAGACAAATATTTCGACATTCAAAATTGTATAAGCCCATTAAATTTACTTTCGACAAAACTAAAATTTAGCAATTCGCCTTCATTAGTCTCCAAGAGTGCTTTTTAAAAAATCCGATTTCTCCTCTTAATACATGCAAATTCCCTATTTTCAAACTTGTATAGCTTCAATTATTTAACTTGCAAAAAATGTCCAGAATCTAATAAATGTTATTTCTGACCAAGTGAGTTTAGAAACTTTTTTACTTCACCAATTAATTCCTTTTCCTTCTTATTAATTTTATGGTAGCGATCAGCTATTTCATTACAGGTGTGTACGATATTGTTTTTGGTTTTGGCGTCAAATTGGTTAGAATTGGCAATTGCATAGATCTTGAATTCTTGAAAAGCGTCATTACTATCATACCCTTCTTCTTCTAGCCATTCGAACACAGCCTCAATTTCTATACCACCGGAAGTTCCAAAATCGTGAGAATCAGTATCGGTTTCTTTCCAGATTAATTGAATTTCGTTATGAAGATGCTCTAGCTCCATTTTGTCAACTTTTCCATCCACTCCCGCAACAGAAAAAAATAGGTAAGCGAGTTTATTGTAAAATTCTTCCGGTTTATGCATTTAATACTTAACTTTTGTTCTGATTCTAATACTATTCATTAAATTTTACCTACACTGACTAGTGATATTATTCTCTAATCAATGCTTTTTTAGTATATAATTGACCTACAGCTTATCCTCAACTATTCTTCATTTGCCGCAAGGCCTTTTACAAATTTAGAATAAATGTAAACAGGAATATTCAAATGCTCCATATGTTCATATATAATTGGCTTTACTTCTTGCCATTCCAATGCCCCTACTCCAGTTGAAAGCTTCGGAAGTGCTATACTTTTTATCCCTTCAGATTCTAACATTAATACCAACTTCTTAAGTGAGTGTCTAACAGCACTTGTAGTCGCTTTGCCGGGATGTGAATTAGGTCCAATTGGTGGTTCTTGTGTCAATAAATTAAAAATTTTCTTTTTGTCTGCACTTTGCCATAACCAAACTTCTCCCATCTTTGGATGAAAGGTTTGACAATAATGCCTAAAATCTTTGTATAGTGATGGATAATCCTGACGCAGAGAGGCAGCTAAACCACTCCCAAAATTATCCATTGATGCGATTCCGTGAGCAATTGCATCCGCTTTACTCATCAAAATATCTCCTTCTACTTCCTTTATCATAATATTTTATTTTCCCCAAAAGTAGCTGTAGGTTGCATACATTAAAAATGATTACAATTAGGTGTTGAAGTGATTGAAATCATGATAAATTTCTGAACAATTCAAAAAACCCTGTATAAAGCTCTATTGCTTCGTAATACTTGAAAACAAAAGGTTTATAAGAAATTGATTGATTGCCTGAACATCTTTTTCTTCCCCAAAGTCAGTTAGTGAAGGAAGATTATTCATGAAAAAGTTTTGGTAATGAGACATCTCAATAATCGTAGTCGCCAGTGATCTCGGAAATGGATATCCCGGATTGAATTCAGATATTATTCCAGCGATGTGCCTGCATAAATCTTTATATGGTTTAAAAAGTTGTTGCTTATTGTCAAGCTCTACATTTTTTGTTAAAAAAGCCTTAGACCCTTCAGAAATAACAATCTGATGTAAAATTTTATAATCGATTAGTTGATCTTCCTTAATCTCTTTAAAAGTGTCTAATGTCAATATTTCAATAATTATTTTCAGTTGCAATGAAGGGTCATCAATATTATTGGTTTTGAAAATAATTAAATATTCAAGCCAGGACCAATACCAATCAAGAAGATAAATTAATAATCGATGTTTATTTTCAAAATATCTATAAATCCCCGCTTCCGTACTTTCTATCTTTTGAGCCAGTTTCTTAAATGTAAAAGATTCAAAACCATACTCATCTATCATTAATATAGAGTGCGAAATGATATTTTTGCCCAAGTCTGAATCCATCGGATCTCTTAGGTATAATGCCTTATTCATTTTAATTTGAATCTGGATATCCATACAATTAGATTCTATAATATTATGCAAAGATACAAAAATTAAATAGTTTAACATCTTTTTATGATAGTTTTACTATCAATATTCAAATTAATACTATAATTTTGCATCCAATTAGTTAAAAAATGAATATAAAACATTGGTTTTCAAGCATTAAATCAGACCTTCCAGCAAGTATCGTTGTTTTCTTTGTAGCCGTACCCTTATGTCTCGGTATCGCTCTTGCATCAGGCGCTCCACTTTTTGCAGGCATAATTGCAGGAATAATCGGCGGGATTATAACAGGAATAATAAGTGGATCAGCATTGGGAGTGAGTGGACCAGCTGCAGGATTAGCAGTAATTGTTCTTGGATCTATACAATCTCTTGGTGGATCCTGGAATGCATTCTTACTCGCTGTTGTTATTGCAGGGGTTATACAACTTATTTTAGGTTTTGCGAAAGCGGGATTTATTGGTTACTTTTTTCCTTCATCTGTTATTAAAGGAATGCTTACAGGAATTGGAATTCTAATAATACTTAAGCAAATTCCACATGCATTGGGTTGGGATAAAGATACTGAAGGTGACTTCGAATTTTTTCAAAGAGATGGCCAAAATACTTTTTCTGAAATTCTACAATCATTGGAGTTTATTAATCCAGCAGCCTTAATCACGTCAATTGTCTCCTTACTAATTTTAGTGCTTTGGGATCTAGTACTGAGTAAAAAGCATAAAATATTTGGAATTCTTAATGGTCCGTTAGTTGCAGTTTTATTTGGAATTCTTTTTTCCTACTTAACTAAATCAGGAATTTTGGGATTACAATTTGAAGCTGATCAATTGGTAAGGTTACCTGAACCTGCAAGTATGGCTGATTTTTTCACACAGTTTGCTTTACCCGATTTTTCCTCTATATCAAACCTTACCGTTTGGAAAATTGGAATTGTCTTAGCCATAGTAGCGAGTCTCGAAACATTATTATCGGTAGAAGCAACTGACAAAATGGATCCAGAGAAGAGAATTACGCCAACGAATCTTGAATTAAAAGCACAAGGTGTTGGAAATATTTTATCCGGACTCATTGGAGGACTTCCAATAACTCAGGTTATCGTAAGAAGTTCCGCTAATATTAACTTCGGTGCGAAAAGCAAACTGAGTACCATTCTTCATGGTATTTTCTTACTACTCAGTGTCATTACAATTGCGCCTCTACTAAATCTAATACCTCTTTCTTGTTTAGCTGCAGTACTTCTCGTTGTGGGATATAAACTTGCAAAACCATCATTATTCAAACAGATGTATCAAATGGGAGTTGAACAATTTGTTCCATTCATAGTAACAATCGTAACCATATTATTTACAGACCTTTTAATTGGAATTACAGCCGGGATGATAATGGGTGGATTTTATGCATTACTCCAAAGTTATAGAAATTCTCACCACATGAAGGAAGTTGTGAATGTGGAAAATGGAAAAGAAGTGCATAAAATTAAACTTGCTGAAGAAGTCTCTTTTTTCAACAAAGCAAATGTCATGAAAGAACTTAATCAACTACCCGCATCCTGTAAAGTCATTCTAGACTTATCGTCTACAATTGCCATCGCAAGAGATGTAATGGAATTGATCGAAAATTTCGAAGAACATGCTTTAACAGTCGATATTCATGTAGAAAAAATAATGAATCCAAATTTAAAAATCTATTAAGAATGAAAACATTAACAAAAGAAATGCAATTGCAAATTTCGCCTGACCAGGCATTAACGCTATTAAGTGAAGGCAACAAAAGATTTGTAAACAATCTCAAAATAAATCGAAACTTGCTACAACAAGCGAATGAAACCTCAGATGGACAACATCCATTTGCAGTAATATTAAGTTGCATTGATAGCCGGACGTCTGCTGAATTAATATTTGACCAAGGTCTGGGAGATATCTTTAGCGTAAGGATAGCAGGGAATATCCTGAATGAAGATATCTTAGGCAGCATGGAATTTGCTTGCAAAGTAGCAGGTGCAAAATTTATTATGGTCTTAGGTCATTCAAAATGTGGAGCAGTAAAAGGAGCATGTGATCATGTGGAACTTGGTAATTTAACAGCTCTACTTTCTAAAATCAGACCCGCAGTGGATGATGAACTCACTGAAAAAGACAATAGAACTTCAGGAAATGATAGTTTTGTTGAAAAAGTTTCAGCAATTAATGTAAAAAGAACTGTGCAAGCAATTATGGAACGAAGCACTATATTAAATAATATGATTAGCGCAGGACTGATAGGAATTGCCGGAGGCACACATGACATTTCAACTGGAGAAGTTACAATTTTCAGTGACACCATTAGGACTCCTCATCATAGCTTACCTGTTTAATTCTATCAGGATACAATAATTTTATTATAAATTTAAGCAACGAAAATTGAATAGTACTTTAATTCAAATTAAATTACTATTCAATTTAGTAATTTACATTCTTATAGTTTAAAGAAAGGCTCCTCATAAAGTAAATAAGCCATTACAATTCAGTTATCAACTTAGGATTATTTTAATAAACTTCCGAATGTTTCATTTATTGAACTCATTACTTTTGGGTTTATAGACTTTAAATCATTCATGTCTATAAATTATTTACGGTCATTAACAATGGACTATCAAACATTTCCCCTGGTGATATCACTTTTTCCGAATAGGGAATTTGATCTCCAAATCTTTGTTTTAAAGCATGCTGCACAATTGGGTTTTTTAAGTCAAACTCGCCAAAATTTTGCAACTTACCAATTTCCAATCCCAAACAATTTTTATATAACTTCCATACCAATTCAGAACAGTAAATTCTAGAATTATCCCAGCCAAAATAAAAATCATATGGTTTCCCCACATATTCTAATCCTGATTCATTCAAACAAGATACTTGCTCATCACTTAGAGCTTGCTGAGTATTTAATCGTTTGACAACGTAATGCTTTCTTTCTCCTCTTTGTATCCATTCTGCGATTGGAGTGAAACGCACCGGATGAATAGCCTCCAGAACTTGATTCTGGCCGTTATTTTCAACAATTACTCCAACATGGTTGTATTTAGAATTGGTAGCAAGTTGAATTGCCTTTCCTTGTCCACTTTTACTAATATGAAAAATCACATCTCCAACTTTAAGCGAAGATTCTATCTCTTTAATTTGCCCTTCTGTTAAAGGCTCATTATTGGATTTACAATTCCAATTAAAAACTGTTAAAAGAATCCCAAGAAATATAAACAATTTAATTTTCATGACTTAATGAATGAATCGACTAAACTATAAATACAACAATTTCTTTCCATAATAAAGACATTATACTTGATAACGAAATTAGTCTTATAAAAATTATTGAAGGTTAAATAATTAAGATACAAGTGCTATAATTCCAGACAGTTTACAGTAAATACCAGATTTCAAGTCAAAAAATCTGTTTTCACATAGGAATATTATTCGGCTATTCACCTTGTGAAAAAATTATACTCGCAGGCTTGATCTAAATCCTCTCGCAGCATAATAAGATTCTGCTCCATTATGATAAACAAACACACACTCATACCTTCTATCACAAAATAATGCTCCTCCTAATTCCCGAATATTTGAAGGCGTTTCAATCCAACTGGAAGTTTTTCTGTCAAACATACCCAAAGTCTGAAGAAATCTATATTCTGATTCGCTTAATAATTTTACACCCATACTTTCTGCCAGTCCTTTAGCACTGTCCTTAGGTTTATTTTCCTTTCTGGATTTTAGCGCTTCGTCATCGAAGCAAAAACTTCTTCTGTCTTTGGGGCTTTCTTCTGAACAGTCATAGAAAATATACTCTGCGGTTTTTTTCTCAAGTCCAACAACATCAGGCTCTCCCCCTGTCTTTTCCATTTGATATAGACTCCATAATTTCTCGGATTTTTTCAAACGATCTTCTAGCTTCGTCCAATCTAAGTCCTTATGTCTATTTCTATTTTTTAAGAATCTCTCTTTAAGTATTGCAATTAATTCCGATTCTTCCTTCGCAGTTATCTTTTTTTTCATATTCATTACTTAATTATAATACAGCTTATTATCATGTTTAAAATTCTCAATTCTTTGAATATAAAGTCATTCAAAAAAATACAAAATCTTCATTCGACTTCTAAATACAAAAATAATAAGACTTATGAAATCATACATACTTAAGATGTAAAATACACCATTAAAGGCTAATTAGTATAAGTCTTTAGCTGGATTCTCTGCTTATTGTCATAATAATTATATAGCTAATTTTTCAAAGGTTTGTCCGTTAAACCTAAATATTCCGTTTTCGTGTGTTCCAAGCCAAATATCTCCTTTGTTATCCTTGTATAAGCAATAAATTGGTATATCCTTAGAATTTATCTGAATAGGATAATGCTTAATTTTTTCACCATCATACATCCATATACCTTTCAGATATAACGCAATCCATAAGTTATTCTTATCATCCTTTATAATAGACAAGTACTCATTCAAATTTCCTTCTTTACTTCCGTCTAAACAACCTATACTCTTTATGCGATAGTAAAATGCTTGCTTGCTTGTATCATTTCTAATATAAGTATTATTGTAAATGGAATACTTATATTCAGTATTGAACCAAAAATCACCATTCTTATCTTCGACTATTGAACGAACTCCATTAGAAGGACCATCATGAAGCTCTGTTACATCTGATTCAGAAATCCAGTCAAATGACTTGCCGTTGTATCTGCAAGCTCCTAATTGAGCCGTTCCGAACCAGATATTTGATTTACTGTCTTTATAAACACAATAAATTCCGTAAGGACTTGTATTGTAGTTATGTTTTGTGATGTAATCTTCGCCAAGTTTCGTCTTTGGTAATTTTAATTTAAATACATTATTTCCGTCAAATCGATATAGATGCCCTAAATAATCTATACATTTAAACCATAAGTCATCAGGATGTAATTTCCAATTCCAATCTCCACCTGATACCTCCTTTATTTTTAGAAAGCGAATACCATTGTATTTAAACAAACCAGCATTGGTATTAAAATATAAGTTCCCAAATCTATCTTCTTTAATTTCTTCAACTTTGGTGCCCGGAAAACTGTCATTAGCAGTGAAATGCCTAATATTTCTTCCATCATATTTATAAAGCCCATCCCGATGGCTACCAAACCAATAATTATTCTTTTTATCCTGAAAAATAACCATTATATTTTCACTCATATTGCTAAAGCTATCTAGCATTGCCTGAGATTCAATTAATGAATCTGAATTGACTGACTGAGTATTAGTCTGTCTGTTACACGAAATCATACTAACCAGGAAGAATAAATAATACATTGTAAATTTCATTGTCGTAATTTTAATATTTTGCAAGAAATTTCATTTTTTTAAAGGTTTTAAAAGGAATTCCAATTTCACAAGCTCTGGATTTCTTTCCAAAGATTGATGACCGAACTAAAAAAATACAAAAAATCAATTTAAACATAGAATAATTGTCAGCTGTAGATCAGAAAGATATTTATAACATTTAGAATATTATTGATGATCAAACAAGCAATGTTCAAATGTACGATTCTACACAAATATTTCTTTGAGTTTTAAGATAAAAAATAATCTAATTTAACATCCTACTTTTCCAAAACGAAACCTTTCTATTGACTGTCTAAAATTCAATCTTTTCCCGCGTTTGGAAGGTCAAAGTATTCATTCACTGACTGGTCAAGTCGATTACTCAATATATTGAAATTGTATTGATTGGGTTTCAAGTCAACATACTTGTCAATTACTCTGCTTCGCTTGTAAATGATAAATGTATTTTCAAATTCTGCATTTATCTTGTTTACATCAATTTCAGATTCACTATCTGAAAAAGAAGGAACGAAAGTCAGAGCTACTTTTTCCAAGCGCAAATCTTTGCCAAGCCTTTCTAATTCTTTTTCTCTCGTACTTTTATTGTAGTTCTTTTCATTCCCATAAACAAAATAGACTTTTAAGTATTTTTCTCTTTTCTTACTTTCATTTTCTAAATAAGTCAACCAAATTCTAATCTCATCCCAATTAGGCTTGTTGCCAACAAAATAAAGTATGCCGTGATACCATCCATATTTACAAACAGGACATGCTCTTGTACCTTTGTCGGGTCCCCAAGCGTGAAAAGGAATAAACGAAATAAAATCTTCACCGATATTTATTCCTGAGTTAATGTAATAACTTAGTTCATGAGGATAATCAGGAATATTTAAACCCAGAAATATATTTCTTTCTCCAATCTGTAAATCATCCTTTTGAACTAACCTTAACACTCCACTACCACAACGC